>JBJMVU010000260.1:0-16790 GCA_045810485.1 Massilia sp.
CGCCGTGCGCTGCCGGGTGCTGCGGACCAAAGTTCAGGGTGTAATTCTTAAGCTCAGCCATTATTTCATCCCGTAGGTTTCTTCGCGGATCACGCGCGGAATGTTCTCGCGCGGCTCGATCGTCACGGGTTGGTAGATCACGCGTTTCTGCTCGGGGTCGTAGCGCATCTCGACATAGCCCGAGATCGGGAAGTCCTTGCGGAACGGGTGGCCGATGAAGCCGTAGTCGGTGAGGATGCGGCGCAGGTCGCCGTGGCCTTCGAACAGGATGCCGAACAGGTCGAACGCTTCACGCTCGAACCAGTTGGCGTTGCGCCAGACGCTCGTGACGGAGTCGACCAGCGGCATGTCGTCGTCGGGTGCGAACACGCGGACGCGCACGCGCCAGTTGTGCTCGATCGACAGCAGGTGCGACACGACCGCGAAACGCAGACCGTCCCACGTGCCTTCGCCGTAGGACGAGTAGTCGACGCCGCACAGGTCGACGAGTTCCTGGAAACGCAGCGCGGGGTCGTCGCGCAGCTTTTGCATGGAGGCCAGGTAGTCCTTGGCCTTCACCACTACCGTTACTTCGCCCAGCGCCACGGTAATGGCAGCGCCCTCGCCCAGAGCATTCTTCAGGGCGAGTTCGAGGGCTTCGATTTTTGTCGTCATGGTTGAAACCGGCTTGGATTATCGCGCGATGGTATTGGTGCGCTGGATCTTATTCTGGAGCTGGATGATGCCGTACAACAGGGCCTCGGCAGTCGGCGGGCAGCCCGGGACGTAGACGTCGACCGGAACGATGCGGTCGCAGCCGCGCACGACGGAATACGAGTAGTGGTAGTAGCCGCCGCCGTTGGCGCACGAACCCATCGAAATGACCCAGCGCGGCTCGGCCATCTGGTCGTACACCTTGCGCAGTGCCGGCGCCATCTTGTTGCACAGGGTACCGGCCACGATCATCACGTCGGACTGGCGCGGGGACGGGCGGAACACAACGCCGAAACGGTCGAGGTCGTAGCGCGCGGCGCCCGCGTGCATCATCTCGACCGCACAGCAAGCCAGGCCGAACGTCATGGGCCACATCGACCCGGTGCGTGCCCAGTTGATCAGCTTATCCGCTGTGGTGGTGACAAAACCTTCGTTTAAAACGCCTTCAATAGCCATGGCTTATTCCCAATCAAGGGCACCTTTCTTCCAGATGTACCAGAACCCGACGACGAATTCGACGATGAACACCATCATCGTGAGGAATCCAGGCAGGCCCAGTTCGCGCATCGAAACGCCCCAAGGGAAGAAGAATGCCGTTTCCAGATCAAACAAAATAAACAGGATCGCGACCAGGTAGTACCGGACGTCGAACTTCATGCGCGCGTCTTCGAAGGCTTCGAAGCCGCATTCATAGGGGGAGAGCTTGGCGGGATCCGGGCGGTGCGGACCGACGACACGGCCCAACACCTGCGATGCGACGCCGACGACGGTGCCGATCACGATGAAGAGTAAGACGGGGAAATAGTTCTCGAGGTTCACGATGAAGCCTTAGTTGAACGATCGGTTGATAAAACACTGCAGGGGCTGCAGTACCGCATCGCGCAATCCTGGCTATTGGCCTACACCAGGATCGTGCGACTGGAGACTCTCAATCACCTGTTCCGCGTTGTCGATCCCGACCTTCGAGGCTCGCCGCACGTTCGTACGACCGGGCTTCTCGGGCCAGAAGCGCCGCCGCAGGGGACGGTTCTTCGAAGCCTCCGACAGATCCTCGTAAAAAAGCCAGCTAGTGCTCGCGAGCGGAAGCTCATGCGCCCTAGCTGGCTTCTTGTATCTTGGTGCCGACGGCGAGACTCGAACTCGCACAGCTTGCGCCACTACCCCCTCAAGATAGCGTGTCTACCAATTTCACCACGTCGGCTGGAGACCAGTATTCTACCCTGCCTTAGCAGCATTTTTCAATGCTCAAATTGCGCTAAACCAAGAAAAAATACTCTTTTTCTCAACTTTTTAAAACCAGTGTTTACGGCGAACCGAGTTGAGAGTCCGGTCGCCGGCGCTGGCGGACCGAAGCCCGCAGCATGTTACACCACCCTGCGCGCGCGTGCAGGAAGTGGTCGCGCCGCAATTACTTGGCGGGCGCGGGCGCCGGTGCCGGCGCCGCCGGCGTGGCGACGCCCGGCACGTCTTGCGTGGCCGCCGGTGCGGCAGGCGCTGCGGCCGGCGCCGGAGCGGTGACCGGGACGGCATCACCCGCGCCGGCCGGAACCTTGGCCGCGGGGACCGTCGCGCGTTCCATCACGCCGCCGCCGACACTCGCATGCGGACGGTTGGTGCCGAAGTACGCCAGGCCCAGCGTCGACGCGAAGAAGACCGCGGCGGCGACGGCCGTCGATTTCGACAGGAAGTTCGACGAACCGCTGGCGCCGAACAGGCTGCCGGACGCGCCGGAACCGAAGGCGGCGCCCATGTCGGCGCCCTTGCCGTGCTGGACGAGCACGAGACCGATGATGGCCAGCGCCGAGACGACCTGTACGACGACGATCAGATTGAACAACACGTTCATTGTTTATTCCATTCCAAGGTTGATTACGTTTGCAAAAACTTTGCTACCACGTCGTCCCCGCGAAGGCGGGGACCCAAGTTTGCCAGCGTCGCGATAACACGTGCTACTTAGGTTCCCGCCTGCGCGGGAACGACGGTGTTTCATCGCCTGGATGGAATTCCAACCCGGCGTGTATTAAGCCGCGCGAATGATGGCAAGAAAATCTTCCGCCTTCAAGGCCGCGCCGCCGATCAGCCCGCCATCGATGTCCGGCTGGGCCAGCAGATCCTTCGCATTCTCCGGCTTCATGCTGCCGCCGTACAGGATCGGCACGACGTCCGCCGCTTCCGCGTTGCGCGCCTTCAGCTGCGCGCGCAGTTGCGCATGCACGTCCTGCGCCATCGCCGGCGTCGCGTTCATGCCGGTGCCGATGGCCCACACGGGTTCATAGGCCACGACGATCTGCGCCACCGACGCCGTATCCAGCGCTTCCAGCACCGCGTCGAGCTGGGCGCCGACCACCTGCGCCGTCTCGCCCGCTTCGCGCTGCTCCAGCGTTTCGCCGACGCACACGATCGGGGTCATGCCTTCGGCCAGCACCGCCAGCGCCTTCTTCGCCACCAGCGCGTTGTCTTCGCGGTGGTAGGCGCGGCGCTCGGAGTGGCCGACGATCACGTAGCGGCAACCGAACTCGGTCAGCATCTTCGCGCACACCTCTCCGGTGTACGCGCCGACCGCGTGCATCGAGACGTCCTGCGCGCCCCACGCGACCGGCGTACCGGTCAATACGTCCTCGCACTGCTGCAGGAACGGCGTGGGTACGCACACCGCACAGGATGCCTGCGCATCGCCGAGCCCGGCCACGATACCTTCCAGCAGTGCTGCATTGGCCGCTCGGCTGCCATTCATCTTCCAGTTGCCTACGATGAGCTTGGCACGCATTACAACCTCACGGTCAAATAACCCGTTATTGTAACGGGCGTTGAAAAACCGGTCAAACCGGGCCTGGCATGGTCGTTCAGTCGCTGATTCATTGTATTTTTCATTGTATTTTTTCAGTGCCCGGCGACACGCAGCATGATCTTGCCGACGTGCGCGCTGCTTTCCATCAGCGTGTGCGCGGCGGCCGCTTCTTCGAGCGGGAACGTCTTGTAGATGACGGGTTTTATTTGACCGCCCGCCAGCAGCGGCCACACGCGCTCGCGCAGCTCGCGCGCGATCTGCGCCTTGAACGCCACCGGGCGCGGACGCAGGGTGGACCCCGTGATCGTCAGGCGGCGGCGCAGCACCTGGCCCAGGTCGACGTTCGCCTTCGCCCCGCCCAGCAGGGCGATGACGACGATGCGGCCGTCGTCGGCCAGGCACGCGATCTCGCGCGCCACGTAGTCGCCGCCGACCATGTCGAGCACGACATCGACGCCCTTCCCGCCCGTCAGCTCCTTGACAATGGGCGCGAAGTCCTCGGTCTTGTAATTGATCGCGCGTTCGGCGCCCAGGTCTTCGCACGCGCGGCATTTGTCGGCGCTGCCGGCCGTCGCGAACACGCGGTGGCCCAATGCCTTCGCCAGCTGGATCGCCGTGGTGCCGATACCGGAGCTGCCGCCCTGCACGAGCAGCGTTTCGCCTTCGCCCAGCGCGGCGCGCTGGAACACGTTGCTCCACACGGTGAAGAACGTCTCCGGCAGCGCGGCCGCCTCGAGCGCGCTCAGGCCCTGCGGGACCGGCAGGCACTGCGCGAGCGGCGCCGCGCAGTATTCGGCATAGCCGCCGCCCTGCACGAGGGCGCAGACGAGGTCGCCTTTCCCGAATCCGCTGCCGGACAAATCGCCGTCGACGATCTCGCCGGCCACTTCGAGGCCCGGCAGATCGGACGCACCCGGCGGGACAGGATACTGGCCCAGCCGCTGGAACACGTCGGGCCGGTTGACGCCGGCCGCGTGGACGCGGATGAGGACTTCGCCCGGCTTGAGCTGCGGTACGGGGCGCTCGCAGGACCGGAGCACCCCGGGCCCGCCGGGCGCGGTGATTTCTATTGCACGCATGGCATACCCTGGTTAAATGATGAGCAATTGTACGCCAGCGGACCGGATCACCCAAGATCGCCGCGCCAGAAAATGGCTGCTAACGCTAACAACGAGCAAGAAAATGCTCATTTGAAGGGGTAATGTAGTAAATTTACTGCGAAAGTGGTAGATCGTGTAGTAGCCGGACGGACGCCCGAAACGACACCGCCAGCCTCGAGGGCTGGCGGTGTCGGGAACGTTGTGTGTACGATACAGAACGGCCGGGCAGCATGCGAACTCACCGGCGCCGCCGGCGGACGCCTGCCTGCGGCGTTCAACGCATCACGTCACTTCTTGTCGTTCTTGTGGCTCTGAGCCCCTGCCTTGGCGTGCTGCTCCGGCGTGCCGCCGCGGGTGCTGTTGCCGCTTTGCTGGCTGCCGCCACCGCCCTGGCTCTGCTGGCTGCCGCTGTCGTTCTTGTGGCTCTGCGAACCGGCACGGCGTGCCTCTTCCGACGTGAACTCGTGGGCGTTGCCCGAAGCGTGCGCAGCCTTGCCGCCTTCCGAGGCGATTTCACGCTGCTTTTGCGGGTCCATCGATGCGAAACCGCGGTTGCTGGTGTCGCCGCTCTGGTTGTTACCCTTGTTGCCGCCTTGATTGTTGCCTTGGTTTGCCATGATTGCCTCCAATAGATGAGTTGTCGTACAGCTCACGAAAACTGCTTTAGGGGTTCTCATCGTAATCCCGCAAAAACGGGCGGGACACCAAGGATTTGCCATGCGCGCGTAGGACGATGCCTCATAGCCAAGTCGGCATCGTCCTTACATCAGAAGGCAACTTAGCTGTTCAGGAACCGCTGCCGCCCGTGTGCGATTGCGTCGGCAACGGCGTGCCCGGCTTCCAGCCGCGCGACATCGCCTGCGCCTCGTCGATCTGCTCCTGGCTCATCTGCTTGACGAGCGAAGCACGCTGCTCGATGGCGTTGTGGTGGCCGTTGGCGGCCGCCAGGTTGCACAGCATGTAGGCGAGGACGAGGTCCTGCGGCATCCCCGCCACGTGGTAGCGGTACATCAGCGCGAGCGCATGCTGGGCGTCCGGATGACCCTGCTCCGCGGCCTTGCGGAACCATTGCACGGCCAGTCTCTGGTCCTGGGGGACGGCGTTGCCCGTGTAATACATGGCGCCGATCACGTATTGCGCGTCGGCCTTGCCTTGCACGGCCGCCTTGTAGTGCCAGGAAAACGCCTGCTTGTAGTCGCGCTGCACGCCGCGTCCCATGTAGTACATCAGGCCCAGCAAATGCTCCGCGTCCGCGTTGCCGGCCCTGGCAAGCGGCGTGATTTCCTTCAGCGCCAGCGCGTAGTTGCGGGCATTGTAGGCATTGGCGCCCTCCGCGAGGCCCGCCATCGCACTACCGTGCAGGCCCAGCGCGAACAGGATCGCAACGGTCAGTTTTCTCATTGTCTCGTTCGGATTCGTGAGGCCTTGCCTCTTTGTTCTTTTACATCGAGATAAATCTTCTACTACTTCCAGCTCACCTTCCCGAGCCCGTCGACCGCGACCTTGCGGTTCTGGGGCTTGCCGTACACCGTCACGGAACCCATGCCGGACAGGTTCAGGTTCGCGGTCTGGCGCGCCGTCACGCGCGCGTTGCCGAGACCGGACAGGTCGATGTCGACCGAGTCCGCATTACACTGCTGCGCGTCGAGGTTGCCCAGGCCGCCGAGGTCGGCCTTCAGCCATTTCGCGCGCCCCGCCAGCGAGATATAGCCCGCACCCTGCAGGTTCAACTCGACGCCCTCCCCGTTCAGGCCCTGCATCTGCATGCTGCCGATGCCGCCGAGGCTGGCCCGCACGAGGCGGTAGTTGCACACGATCTTCATCGAGCCCGCGCCGTCCAGGGTCAGTTCCAGCTCGTCGCCGGAAAAGCCGGAGATCTCCGTCGAGCCGAGGCTTTCCGACGTCACCGCGCGCAGCGCCGGCAGCACGAGTTCCGCGTGGAGCGAGCCGGTGCGTACGTGGCCGCGAATGTCCGTGTCGATGTTCAGCGTGTCGCCGTTCTGCGTCGTCATCGTGCGTTCCATGTAGCGCGATTCGCCCGTGAGCGTCAGCGCCGGCGTGGCGCCCTGGCGGATCTTCAGGTCGATGGCGCCGTCGACCTTGACCCGCACGACACGGGCATCGACGGGACGCGTCTCGGTCGTGAGGTCGGGTGCGGCGTGCGCGAACCCGAGGGCGACACACAGGGCGGCGCCGACCGGGGCGAGCGAGAAAATCTTGTTCATCCGATTCTCCGAATTCCTGTTTTTGTTATGTAAGGGTTGGTGCGTATGGAAAACAGGATAAACGGACCGGCCGGCCCGGCACAGCGGATTGCGACGAACTGCAAAAATGACCGCCTGAGCGACATAGGGACGGGCTGGCATGCATCGTCAAGCCGGTCATTATCGCGCGCCGGACCACCTCCAAATGTCACGGTTTGTCACCGTTTGTCATCGATGTATGTATCAACATTTTCATGCCGATCAGGCATTTGTTGCGTTAAGATCAATTTGAAGCCCTGACCCATACCCATAAAAGAAAGGTGATCAATGCGCCTGCGCTACCTGCCAGCCCTGCTGGCCGGCCTGTCGCTGTCGCTGACCGCGGCAGCCGCGACCAGCGACCAGTGGACCCTGCCGGTCAACGTCAAGAAGCTCGACAACGGCCTCACGGTCGTCGTCTCCGAAGACCACAGCTCGCCGACCGTCGGCGTCTCCGTCGTGTACCACGTCGGCATGCGCCTCGAGCCGCGCAACCGCACGGGCTTCGCCCACCTGTTCGAGCACCTGATGTTCCAGGGCACGCCGAATGCGCCGAAGGGCGTGTTCGACCGCGCCATCACGGGCGGCGGCGGCAACAACAACGGCTCCACGCGACCCGACTTCACGAACTACATCGAGACGGCGCCCGTATCGTCGCTCGAGCCGATCCTGTGGCTCGAGGCGGACCGCATGAAGACGCTCGACTTCAACCCGGCCACCCTGAAGAACCAGCAGGACGTGGTCAAGGAAGAGATCCGCGTGAACGTCAAGAACAAGCCGTACGGCGGCTTCTACTGGCTCGACATCAGCCAGCTCGGCTTCCAGAAATGGGAGAACAACCACGACGGCTACGGCAGCTTCGAAGACCTCGAAGGCGCGAGCCTGGACGACGTGCGCGCGTTCCACCGCGACTACTACGGCCCGAACAACGCCGTACTGGCGATCGCCGGCGACGTCACGCCCGCGCAGGCCTTCGCGCTCGCGCAGAAGTACTTCGGCGGCATCGCGGCCCGCCCCGTGCCGAAGGGCTCGGATTTCTCGGAAGGCCTGAACACGCAGGAAAAACGCATCGAGCAGAGCGACGCACTGGCCCAGGTGCCGGCCGTGGCGGTCGGCTGGAAAGTGCCTGAACCAGGCAGCGCCGACCAGGCCCCGATGGCCGTGCTGTCCGAACTGCTGGCGGGCGGCGACGCGTCGCTGTTCTACCTGAATCTCGTCAAGGGCCGGGAGATCGCGCTGAACGTCCAGGGCGGCTTCGGCCTCACCGGCCCGTTCGAATACGGCGGCCCGACGCTGTTCACCGTGTTCGGCCTGTACAAGCCGAACAGCAGCGCCGACGCGATGCTGGCCGCGATGGACGAGCAGGTCGCGAAAGTCGTCAAGGACGGCGTCGACGCCGCCACGCTCAAGCGCGTGAAGACCCGCATGCTCGCGGACTGGAACAACGACCTGGAAAACATCCTGTCGCGCGCCGACACGCTCGCCAAGCTACAGACCCTGTGGGGCGACGCCCACGTCGTCAACAAGGTGCCCGGCTGGATCGAGGGCGTGACATCCGCCGACCTGCAGCGCGTGGCCGCCACGTATCTGACGAAGGCGAACCGCACCGTCATCGACCGTAAACCGGCAGTCAAGAAATGAGGAGCGCATCGATGAACAAACTGATGCTGACGATGATCGTGGGTGCTTTATTCTCCCACTCGGCCTGGGCAGCCGACGTGCCCAAAGAAACGATGCCCGCCGCGATGCCGGCCTATGCGAAAGACAAGCCCCTGCCCGTGGCGCACATCGGCAAGAAGACCCTGGCCAACGGCCTGCAGGTGTGGATCGTGCCGCGCACCGGCATCCCGCGCGTGGACATGGTGCTGGCCGTGCGCGACGCGGGCTTCGCCGCCGACGATGCGAAACACCCGGGCTTCGCCGAACTGCTGGCCGGCCTGCTCAACGAAGGCACCGCGAAACGCGACTCGCGCGCGATCGCGGAAGCGGCCCAGGGCATGGGCGGTTCCGTGGCCGCCAGTCCCAGCGCGGACGGCATCTCGGTGCAGGCCAGCGCCCTCGCGTCGCAGGCCGGCCCGATGATGCAGCTGCTGGCCGAAGTCGCGCGCACGCCGTCCTTCCCGGACAATGAAGTCGCGCTGGCCAAGGCGAACGCGCTGCAAAGCCTGCGCGTCTCGGAAACGCAGCCGCGCTTCCGCGCCGAGCGCGCGCTCAGCCGCGCGATCTACGGCGACCACCCGTACGGCCACATGACGCCGACCGCCGAGGCGATCGAATCGACCACGCAGGACCTGCTGCGCGCCGAGCACGCGAAACGCTTCCGTCCGGAACGCGCGCTGCTCGTGATCACGGGCCGCATCAAGGAAGCGGATGCGCTGAAGCTCGCGCAGAAGGCGTTCGGCGACTGGAAGGCGAGCGGCCCGGCAAGCGCCGGCGTGCCCAAGGCGCCGGCCACCGCGAAGCCCGTGCACCTGCTGCTGGAACGGGGCGGCAGCGTGCAGTCGACGCTGCGCCTGGGCAGCCCCGGCATCGCCGCCACGGCCTCCGACCAGATCCCGCTGCGCCTGGCCAGCACGATCCTGGGCGGCGGCTTTTCGAGCAGGGTGAACATCAAGCTGCGCGAGGAAAAGGGCTATACCTACGGCGCCTCGGCCGGCGCGCGCCTGCTGCGCGAAGGCGGCGGCATCGTCGGCGGCGCGGACGTGCGCAACGAAGTGACGGGCGCCGCGCTGGCCGAGTACTTCAACGAGTACAAGCGCATCGGCGCGGACCTCGTCTCGGCGGACGAGATGAAGATGCACAAGCGCTACGTGGCGGGCGGCTACCTGCTGAGCAACCAGATGCAGCGCGCCGTCGCCGGCACGCTGGCCGCCAACTGGCTCGTGGGCCTGCCGGCCGAGTTCCTGGGCCAGTACGTGCCGCTGATCGAAAAGGTCACGCCCGAGCAGGTGCGCGACGTGGCGAAGAAGTATTTTGCGCCGGAGAACCAGGCGATCGTCGTGGTGGGCGATTCGAAGGCCGTCGGCGAGCAGCTGAAGGCGTACGGAGACTTTACGGTCACCGACAAGTAACCGCTTTTATTTAAGCGCAGAAGCCTTCCGGACCCGGGCCCGGAAGGCTTTATTTTTTCGCCGACTGTTTCGAACCGCCGCTCGACGACTGCTTGGCCTCGCCGTGCTCCGCGCGCTGCTTGTTCACGATGCGCGACGCGACCTCTTCCTCGCGGCCGGGATAGCGGTGTTCCTTCTTGAATTCGGTCTCGAGCTTCTTGAACTCGCGCTCGCGTTTCGGGCTGGCTCCCTTGGGCATGATGGCCTCCATCGGTTGCAATGATGGCGCCAGATTAGGCCGATGGAACGCGAATGTACGTGCGCTGACGCACGTTGAACGCGTGGGCACGTTTCATTTGAGGCCCCCGGCCTCAAATGTCCACCCTACGGATACCTCGTCGGTAGGGTGGGCTCCCCGAGCCCACGCGAACTCAGCCTTGCAGGGCTTTCTCGAGATCCTCGAGCTCCGCCGGCTTGACGAGGTGCGCGTCGAACCCCGCCTCCTGCGCCTTGCGCCGGTCTTCCGGCGAGCCGTAGCCGGTGTGCGCGACGAGGCGGGTCGACGCCAGTTGCGGATGCCGCTTGAGCATGCGCGCCAGCTCGTAGCCGTCCACGCCCGGCAGGCCGATGTCGAGCACGATCACATCCGGCCGCTGTTCCAGCGCCAGCGCCACCAGGCTGCCCGCGTCCGCCGTCGTGTGGGCCTCGTAGCCCATCTCGGCCAGCAGGAAGGCCATCATCTCCATCGCATCGACATTGTCGTCGACGAGCAGGATCTTGCGGCCGCCGGACGCCTGCGCCGGCGCGCCGGCCGGCGCCTCGGGCGCATGCGCACCCTGCTCCGCCGTGCGCAGCACCGGCAGCTCGACGGTGAACGTGGAACCGAGGCCGATGCCGGGGCTCGTGGCGGACAGCCGGCCACCGTGCATCTCGAGCAGGCGCGAGACGAGCGACAGGCCGATGCCGAGGCCTTCCGGCGCGCGGTCCGGCGGCACGGCGGCCTGCGCGAACATGCCGAAGATGCGCGACAGGTTGTCGTCGGCGATGCCGATGCCGTTGTCCTGCACGGCGATGCGCACGACGGCGTCCTGCAGCGTCACCTCGACCCTGATCTTGCCGCCCCTGGGCGTGAACTTGGCCGCGTTGTGCAGCAGGTTGCCCATCGATTGCGCGAGGCGCACCGGATCGCCCATCAGCCAGATCTGGCGGTCCGGCTGGACGACTTCCAGCTTGTGCTCGCGCGCCGCGATCAGCGGGCCGGCCGTTTCGACCGCCTGCGCGATCACGCCTTTCAGCTCGACCTCTTCCTGGCGCAGCACGATCTTGCCTTCGGAGATGCGCGCCACGTCGAGCAGGTCGTCGACGAGGTGCGCGAGATGGTCGACCTGGCGCGTGATGACGTCGCGCGCGCGCGCCTGGCGCTCGTTCGCGCCGTTGCCGGGGGCGCCCAGCAGCGCCGCCGCATTGCGGATCGGCGAGAGCGGATTGCGCAGCTCGTGCGCAAGCGTCGCGAGGAATTCGTTCTTGTTGGCGTCGGCCGCGCGCAGCAGCGCCTCCATCTCCTTGCGGCGCGTGATGTCGCTGGTCACGCGCGCGACGCGATACACCTCGTCGCGGCTGTCGCGCACGGGGAACAGGCGGTCGCGCACCCAGCGCAGCGAACCGTCCGGCATCGTCACGCGGAATTCGGCGTCGTAGTGCGGCGCATCCTGCAGCGCGTCCCACAGCGACATGACGTACGCGCGGTCGTCCGGGTGCACGGCGGCGAGCCAGCTGCCCGGCTCGCGCTCGAGCGTGTCGACCGGGCGGCCCCAGATCGTCGCATAGGCCGGGCTGACGTATTCGAGCGCGCGGGCCGGCACGGAGAACATCCAGAACACGTCCTCGATGTTGTCGGTCAGCTGGCGGAAGCGCTCCTCGCTGTCGCGCAGGGCGCTCTGCGTCTGGCGCATGCGCAGCAGCGCGTTGACGTTGGCGATCAGTTCGTCGGCCTCGATGGGCGCCGCGAGATAGTTGTCGGCGCCGCCCTCGAGGCCGCGGATCTTGTCGGCGCGGCCCGTCAGCGCGGCCGACGTCTGCAGCACCAGCACCATCGCGCTGTCCGGGTCGGCCTTGATGCGGCGGCACACTTCGATGCCGTTGATGTCAGGGAGTTTCACGTCGAGCAGCACGAGCGCGACGCTGCTGCGCTTGACGACGTTCAGCGCGTCGGTGCCGTTGCTGGCCTCGACGACGTCGAAGCCGGCGCTCTGCAGGATCCGCGTCTTGGCGTAGCGGGCGCCGTCGTTGTCGTCGACGTTGAGGATCAAAGTCGGGGTAGTCATGTTGCGTTCCTCAGGTTCCATCGTTGCGCAGCGAGGGTTTGGCCGGGACGAGGCGCGGCAGCACGAGGCTGAAGGTGGAACCGACGCCGGGCCGGCTGGCCACGTCCACGCGGCCGCCGAGCAGGTCCGCGAGCTTGCGGCACAGGGGCAGGCCGAGACCCGTGCCCTTGCTGCGCCGCTGCAGCGGGTGTTCGATCTGGCTGAACTCTTCGAAGATCAGCTGCAGGTTGTCCGGGCTGATGCCGATCCCGGTGTCCGCCACCGCGAACGTGACGGTGTCGGCATCCTGGTCGTGGAAGGCCGACACGCGCACCGCGCCCTGCTCGGTGAATTTCAGGGCGTTCGAAATGAAGTTGCGCAGCACCTGCGAGATCTTGCCCTCGTCCGAATCGAACGCCCCGGTATAGTCGCACGGTTCGAAGATCAGGTCGACCCGCGCGTCGTCGACGAGGGGCCGGAGCATCCCCTTGAGCGCGCGGAACAGGTTGTCCACGACGACCGGCGCCACCTGCACTTCGACGCGGCCCGCCTCGATCTTGGCCAGGTCGAGCAGGTCGTTGACGAGCTCCGACAGGTCGGACGCGGCGGCCTCGATGAACCGCACCTGGCGTTCCTGCTCCGGCGTCAGGTCGCCGTCCATGCGGTCCAGCAGCAGCTTGGCCAGCGCGCGGATCGACGACAGCGGCGTACGCAGCTCGTGGCTCGTGTTCGACAGGAAGCGCGATTTCATCTCGTCGGCGCGGCGCAAGCGCTCGGCCTTGTCCTCGATCTCCGCGTACAGCGCGACGATGCCGCGGTTCGTGTCTTCCAGCTCGCGCGTCAGCGACAGCAGGTCTTCCTGGCGCTCGCGCAGCTCCGCCAGCGTGGCGACCAGTTCGCGGTTCTGCAGTTCGAGTTCGTTGTACGTGTTCGCGACGGGGCTGTCCTTGGCCAGCTGCGCCGCGACCTCCGCCAGGCGCGCGTTGTCGATCCACAGCTGCGGCGGCAGCGCCTTGCGCATCGTGATCACGGGCAGTCCCTGGGCGTCATGCGCGACCTCGCACTCGTCCATCAGGCGGTGCGCGGTGACGACGGCGTCGTCCGGCGGCGCGCCCTGCGCGCCCTTGCCGCCGCTGATCGACACCTCGAGGGACTGGCGCCGGCCCGCCTCGCGGATCAGGAACGCGGCCCGGCCGCCGAAGCCGGCCCGGCTGGCGCCGCGCGCCACTTCCGAGACGGCGGTGGCGATGCGCACCTGGTCCTGCTGCGAAAAGCCGAGCAGGTGCGACACCTGGCGCGCGCGCTGGCGCACGAGCACGACGTCCTGCTCGTCGTCGAGCCCCACTGCCAGGATGCGCTGCACGTTCATGATGCCCTCCGGCGCGCGACCAGCACCATCGCGTCGTCGCGGCGGCGGATGAAGTCGCGCATCAGCACGGCCGCCACGAGCGCGGGTGCGTGCGCGTGCAGGCCCGGATACGCGCCAAGGTCCCACTGGGTCTGGATGCCGTCCGAGGCCAGCACGCACAGCGCGCCGGGCGGAAACGGCGCCGTGAATTCCTGCACCTTCCGCAAATTGTGGCCGACGATGCCGTTGTGCGAGACGAGCGCACGGCGCGCCAGACCGTCATGGACGACGGCGGCCACGTTGCCGATGCCGGCGAAGCGCACCTCGTCGCTGCGGTAATCGATGCGCGCCACCGCCAACGCGGCGCCGCGCGTGATGCGCAGCAGGTCGTGCGCGGTCTGCACCACGTCGCCGGGCGCCGCGGCCGGACGCCTTTCCAGCGCCTTGATCGCGCCCGCGGCGGCCTTCGCCGCTTCCGGCCCGTGACCGAGACCGTCCACGCCGAGCAGCGTGGCGCCGTCCAGGTCGCAGGTGACGCCCCAGCCGTCGCCGCATTCGTCCTCGCCGGCCAGGGGCATGCACAGTGCGCCCACTTCGATGCCGCACGGCTCGGCTGGCGCCGCGCCGCGCCAGATGCGCATGAAGAACGCGCTGCCGCGGCCATGCTGGGTCCACGCGTCGAACTCGTCGGCCTGGCGGCGCAGCGCGCCGAGGCCCGTGCCCGCCGTGCCGGCCGTCGAGACGCCGTCGCGCAGCGCGAAGTCCTGGTCGGCGATGCCGGGCCCGTTGTCGACGGCGACGACGTCCACGCCCGGCATCGCGACGCCGGACTGCGTGCGCATGATCGAGACGGTGCCTTCGCCCGCGTGCTTCAGGATGTTGGTGGCGACTTCGGTGATGACGATCGCAAGCCGGCCGGCCTTGACGTCGTCGAAGCCGAGCGCATTCGCCAGCGTCTGCCCGGCGCGGCGTGCGGCCGAGACGTCGCTGGCGTGGGTGATGGCGAAATTGAGCTGCGGCGACAGCGAGCTGATCAGCGTTTCCATTTGACGACCGACACCGCAGTGCCCTCTCCCGCACGCGAATCGATGGCGAATTCGTCGACGAGGCGCTTCGACCCGCCGAGCCCGAGCCCGAGGCCGCCGCCCGTCGTGTAGCCGTCGCGCAGCGCCAGCTCGAGGTCGGGGATACCGGGGCCGTTGTCGACGAAGATCAGGCCGACGCCCTTGCGGAAGCCGTCCGTCAGCGCATCGAGGCAGACCATGCCGCCGCCGCCGTACTTGAGCGTATTGCGCGCCAGTTCGCTGGCGGCCGTCACCAGCTTGGTCTGGTCGACGAGCGACAGCGCGATCGCGACGGCCCGCTCGCGCACGTGCTTGCGCAGCGCGACGACGTCCTCGTCCGACCGCAGCGGCAGTTCGGTGCGGTCAAGGCGGTCCTGACGGTGCCGCTCGAACAGGTCGGACTCGAACACCACCGCGTTGTGGAGAGCAGCGCTCATCAAAAATTAGTCTTTCCCAACAGGGCCATGCCCTTTTCGACGTTGAGCGCGGTCTTCACGCCATGCAGCGTGAGACCGAGTTCGACCAGCGTGATCGCGACGGCCGGCTGCATGCCGACGACGACCGTCTGCGCATCGAGCACGCGCGCCATCGCGGCCGTGTTGCTGATCATGCGGCCGATGAACGAGTCCACCAGGTCGAGCGCGGAGATGTCGATCAGGACGCCCTTCGCGCGGTCGCGCACGATGCGTTCGGTGAGGTCGTCCTGCAGGGTCATCGCCAGGCGGTCGTGCATGTCGACCTGGATCGTCACCAGCAGCAGGTCGCCCATGCGGAGAATCGGAATGCGTTCCATGCCCGATCCTTACGCGGCGGCGTGGCGCTTGATGACCGACGTGCCGGTGCGCTCGAGCGCGACGAGGAACGCGTCCGCCAGCGTGGCCTTGGTCACGACGTCCTCGAGGTTCACGCCCAGGTGCACGATGGTCTGCGCGATCTGCGGACGGATGCCGCTGATGATGCAGTCGGCGCCCATCAGGCGCGCGGCCGCGATGGTCTTCATGAGGTGCTGCGCGACGAGCGTGTCGACGGTCGGCACGCCGGTGATGTCGATGATGGCGATCGCGGCGCCCGTGTCGACGATCTTTTGCAGGATGTTTTCCATGACGACCTGGGTGCGCGCCGAATCCAGCGTGCCGATCAGCGGCAGCGCGAGGATGCCATCCCACAGTTTCACCACGGGCGTCGACAATTCCAGCAATTCCTGCTGCTGGCGCACGATGACCTGGTCGCGGGCGCGCTGGAACACTTCGATGGTGTACAGGCCCAGCTTGTCGAGCAGCGTGCCCATAATCCACGAGGCCGACGCCAGCGCGGCCGGGTCGTTCGCGAACTCCTGGTTCAGGCGCGTGAACAGGGGCTGCTTCAGCGAGAACACGAAGGTCGCGGTCTCGCTGGGTGTGGAACCGTTCCTGGCGCGGGTCGACGAGATTTCGCTCAGGATGTCGCGCACGTCGTCCCACGACCGGTGGTCGATGTTCTCCATTTCGCCCGCCCGCGTGGCCTGGGCGAACGCAGCAAGGAACTGCTGGCAGTGCTTGCGCAACTGGTCTTTCGAGACGACGCTGGCACGGACCGTCAGCGCTTCCATCTGCTGGGCCCACTCCGCGCCGATGTCGGCCTGGTGGTCCTGGATGAGCTGGCTGATGCGGTTCGCGTAGTCCTGGGTGGTCATCTGTTGTCCTTCTTGGTCGTGAAAAGTTGTGCCGTTCGGACCAGTGCGCGGCCTCGGCAATTCTGTCAAATGACCAACTATAACATCCATTTCCAACGCAACACGACACGATAGGCGGGGAAACCTGACTATATTTTGCAGGTTTGCGACGTGTGGCGTCACAGGTTCACTGGATCGATAACTTGGGGAAATTTCTTTTGGTAAAGGCGGGAGAAATGCGAATTCTGTGGAGGTACGACGCGTGAAAAAAAAGGCTGTGTTCGCGTAAATTCGACGAACCGAAATTCGTTGCGCAGGTCTTACGTACCGTCGAGTTAACTCATGAGGAGCGACGATGCGCAGCCCGACGTTCGACGAATTGTTCAGCCTGTTGTTGGCGGTCGAGTTGTCCACCGCCGACCTGGTCCGGCTACGGGAATGGATCGCGGGCATCGCGCATCCGGCCGAGTGTATTGCCCTGATCGAGCGGGCAGCGGCGGGACGGCCGTGTCCGCACTGCGGCTGGGCACGCAAGCACCGCTGCGGCCAG
>JBJMVU010000261.1:0-11499 GCA_045810485.1 Massilia sp.
ACCGTGCTCGACCTGGGGCTCTCGGCGGCCGTCGAATGGCTGGTCAACCAGTTCCAGCGGCGCACGGGCATCCAGTGCGAATTCGAGGACGACCACGGCGAGATTTCGGTGCCCGACCACTGCGCGACGGCCTTCTTCCGCATCCTGCAGGAATCGCTCACGAACATCGTCCGGCACGCCAACGCGACGCGCGTGACGGTGCAGCTGCGCCTGACCGGCGGCTGGCTGTCGCTGACGGTGCGCGACAACGGCTGCGGCCTGCCGCCCGGCGGGCGCAACAAGCACGGGTCGTTCGGCCTGGTGGGCATCGAGGAGCGCATCGTCATCCTCGGCGGCACCTGCGCCGTCTTCAGCGAACCGGACGGCGGCACGACCGTCACGGTCTCGGCGCCCGTCGCCGGCGGACCTGAGCCCGTCCTCTCCCATGAGCAGGCACGCGGCGCGGGTTCGGCCGTCATCTGACATCCTCTACCGCCTGTTGCTACTCCACTGGCGAAAGTTTGTATAGCCGATCGAGCAACACATGTTATTTGTTTGACAAATATCAAAATCTACATGAATTGTCTCAACTAAATTGAGCACGTGTAAGACACGCCCGCACCTCCCTTAACCCTTCTCAAGGATGACCATGAATACCAACGACCTGTTCAACGCCGTGATGCAACTCGACCTGGAACCGATCAAGATGAAGCTGATGCATGCCGCATCGGGCGAAGGCTGGAGCCTGGAGAAGGCCAATGCCGTGGAAAAGGAATACCGCCGCTTCCTGTGCCTGATGAAAATGTATCCGGAAGAGGACACCGCGCCGCTGGTCGACGTCGACACGTTCTGGCACTACCACATCCTCGACACGATGAAATACGCCGCCGACTGCGAACAGGCCTTCGGCTACTTCCTGCACCACTATCCGTACGTCGGTATGGGCGACGAGGATGACGCGCAGTTCCGCCTCGACAGCGGCGACCGCATGCGCGACCTGTACGAAGCCACGTTCGGCGAGACCTACCCGGGCGCCGTCGCCCAGGCCGCGGACGGCGCCACCGCGTGGTGCGCGAGTCCGCACGCCCCGAACAAGACCGGCGCCGCCGCCGCATGGTGCGCGAGTCCGCACATCGACAAGCTGACCAGGCGCGCGATCGACACTGCCTGGTGCGCGAGTCCGCACATCGACAAGCTGACCAGGCGCGCGATCGGCACTGCCTGGTGCGCAAGCCCGCACATCGACACGTTGACCCGATGCGGCAGCGCCACCGCCTGGTGCGCCAGCCCGCACGCCGCCAACAAGACTGCCGCCTGAAGCGGATCAGGCCGCGCTGGTCTCCGCGCCGTGCGGCCGCAGCATCAGCGCGCGCAGCTCGCGGATGCTGTAGTCGGACACCTCGTGCATGCGCAGCAGGAGCGTGGCGCCGATCGGCAGGGTATTGTGGCGGATCTTGCTGATCACGGGCGGCGCCACTTCCAGCAGGCGCGACAGCGCGGCGTCGTTCTTGAGCTTGAGTTTGCCGATGATGGCGTCGAGCACCCGGTTCGGGTCGTATTCGGCGCCGTCAGGCAGGCGTCTGATAGGCATGTTCGTCTTTCGCTTTGGACATCCATGGGAAATTTCCCATGACCCATCGTGGGTTATGGAAAATCAGCCAGTTTCGGGAAATATAGGTTCTTTGTATGGTCGCTCTACGGCGTACCCGAATGATACATGGATTAGTTGCGAAATGCTTAAGCCGCCCTTATTTCAGCGGGCCGCCGCCATGGCGGCGACGGCGTCTCCCACGTGCGGATGCAGCAGGCGGACGCGCAGTTCCTTGCCGAGGCGGCGGTTGTCCAGCTGGCGCGATTCCGACATGAACGACAGCAGCATCGGCGACACGGCCTTCTCCAGGTCGGCGCGCGCAAGACGCGGCGGCCGCGCGAGGCCGAAGGCGTCGGCCACGAGATCGAAGTAATCCCCCATCTTCATGCGCGTGTCGTCGGTGGCGTTGTAGACCCGTCCCGGCCGCGCGCGGCACAGCGCCAGCGCGCACAGGCGGGCCAGGTCGTCCGCGTGGATATGGTTCGTGTACACGTCGTCCTCGCGCGCCAGCGCCGGCGTGCCGCGCTGCAGGCGCTCGACGGGCAGGCGGTTCGCCGCATAGATGCCGGGCGCGCGCAGGATCGCCACCTGGCCCCCGCTCGCCACGGCCCACGCGCGCAGCACGCGCTCGGCATCCACGCGCCGGCGCGCGCGGGCGTTGCGCGGGGCCACGGGTGTCGTCTCGGGGGTCGCCGCGCCGCCACGGTCGCCGTAGACGCCCGTGGTACTGACATAAACCACCCGCGCTCCCTCGGGTAGAATGGCGGTCAAATTGCGCGTGCGCAAATCGAGCGCCCCGTCCTGCTGCGGCGGCGCAAGATGGACGACCCGCTGCGCCAGTCCGGCCAATCGCTTCAGCGTTGCAGGCCGGTCGAGGTCGGCCACGACGGGGACGGCGCCCGCCGCACGCAGCGCCGCGCACCGGGCCGGCTGGCTCGTCACGGCGAACACGCGAAAGCGCTCGCGCACCAGCGGCAGCAGCCGCATGCCGACGTCGCCGCAGCCCACGATCAGGAGGCGCGGCTTGTTGAACCTGACATTGTTTTTTGTATCCATTCGAGGATTGTATGACGTTTCAGATCACTGTCCAGCCCAGCGGCCACCATTACGACTGCGACGCGGACGAAACCGTGCTCGCGGCCGCGATCCGCTCCGGCATCGGCCTGCCCTACGGTTGCAAGAACGGCGCCTGCGGTTCCTGCAAGGGCAAGGTCGTCGAAGGGACGATCCACCACAAGCCGCACCAGGCGCGCGCCCTGTCCGACCAGGACAAGCTGCAGGGCTATGCGCTGATGTGCTGCGCCGTGCCCGAGGGCGACATCGTGATCGAAGCGCGCGAAGTGGGCGGCAGCAGCGAGTACCCGGTGCGCAAGATGCCGACCCGCGTCACCGCCATCCGCCGCGCCGCGCCGGACGTCGTCATCCTCACCCTGCAGCTGCCGGCCAACGAAGCCCTCGCCTACCGCGCCGGCCAGTACATCGAATTCATGCTCAAGGACGGCAAGCGCCGCGCCTACAGCGTCGCCAGCGCGCCGTCGCTGGGCGGGCCGCTCGAGCTGCACATCCGCCACCTGCCCGGCGGCCTGTTCACGGACCACGTGTTCAGCACGATGAAGGAGCGCGACATCCTGCGCTTCGAAGGTCCGCTCGGCACGTTCTTCCTGCGCGAAGACAGCGACAAGCCGATCGTGCTGCTGGCCTCGGGCACCGGCTTCGCTCCGGTCAAGGCGCTCGTCGAGCACATGATCCACCTGAAGTCGGAGCGTCCCGTCGCCCTGTACTGGGGCGGACGCCGGCCGCAGGACCTGTACATGCACGAACTGTGCGAGCAGTGGGCGCGCGAGCTGCCGCACTTCACGTACGTGCCGGTCATCTCGGACGCGCTGCCGGAAGACGCCTGGACCGGCCGCACGGGCTTCGTCCACGCGGCGGTGATGCGGGACATCCCCGACCTGTCCAACCACCAGGTGTATGCGTGCGGCGCGCCGGTCATGGTCGATTCCGCGCGGCGCGACTACGTCGAGCAATGCGGCCTGCCGGCCGACGAGTTCTACGCCGACGCCTTCACGACGGAAGCCGACCTGGCCCAGCCCTGACGCCCCCGGCGGGGCGGATATGCAGATGCGATTCCTGTATATCTCAACAAGGATTTGCGGTATGTTCCCGTTTGCCCCGGCCGCACCCGGCCGGTTCCCAAACAAGAAAGGGTCAAACAAATGCATAAGACGCTCCGCCGTGCCCCTGTCCTGCTCGCCCTGTCGGCCGCCCTCGTGTCGACCGCCCTCCTGTCGGGCGCCCTCCCCGCCCACGCGGCCGACCAGGCGAGCCACAACTGGCAATCCGTCCTCGCCAGCCCGCTGCGCACCGACGACGACCGCAAGACCGACGAACACCGCAAGTCCGCCGAGTTCCTGTCGTTCGCCGACGTGAAGCCGGGCATGAAAGTGCTCGACGTGTCGTCCGGCGGCGGCGCCACCGCGACCCTGCTGACGGCGGCCGTCGGCAGCAAGGGCGAAGTCTGGGCCCAGAACGGCAAGGCCAACACCAAGCTGGAAGCACGCCTGGGCCAGGCCACGCTGCCGAACCTGCATGCCGTCGTGGCGGACTTCAACGATCCGGTCCCGAAAGGCACCCCGCCGCTGGACCTCATCACGATCAACATGTCGTACCACGACATCGCCAACACCCCGGCCGACCGCGCCGCGATGAACAAGCGCCTGTACGACGCGCTCAAGCCGGGCGGCCACCTCGTCATCATCGACAACGCGGCCAGGAAGGGCAGCGGCCTCACGGCCACGAAGACGCTGCACCGCATCGACGAGGACACGGTCGTCGACGAGGTGACGAAGGCCGGCTTCAAGGTCGACGCCCGCAGCGACTACCTGCGTGCGCCATCCGACCCGCGCGAGCAGCCGTTCTTCGAAATGAAGGGCGCGCCGGACGACAAGTTCGCGCTCCGGTTCGTCAAGAAATAACGTCGCGGGCGGCGCACGGTGGGCGGCCTTCCGCCCACCGTGACGTATGCGATGCACGAACGTCCGCGTGGACACGGGGTGCCCACCCAACGTAATGACTGCGGGTTCATCGAACATCAGGCACAATGAGGGTTGCATTCCCGCCATTCCCTCTCCCAACCTATGTCCGTGCTTTCTCCGACAGGGCGCCTCGCCGTCCTGCGCAACCGTAACGTCTCGTTTTACCTGTCCTCGCGCTTCCTCGGCACGCTCGCCGTCCAGATGCAGAGCGTGGCCGTCGGCTGGCAGGTCTACCAGATCACGCACAGCCTGTTCGACCTCGGCCTCATCGGCCTCGCCCAGTTCGCGCCGTTCCTCGTCCTGATCCTGTGGGCCGGCCACGTGGCCGACACGCACAACCGCCGCAACATCGTCCTCGCGTGCATGGCCACGCAGCTGCTGTGCAGCCTGCTGCTCGTCGCGTTCACGCTGTCCGGCAGCAAGGCCGTGTGGCCCGTCTACGCCGTGCTCGTGCTGTTCGGCAGCGCGCGCGCCTTCATGCAGCCCGCCTCGCAGGCCGTGCTGCGCAACCTCGTCTCCACCAGGGACTTTTCGCAGGCCGTCGCGCTGAGCTCGTCGACGTTCCAGGTGTCCGTGATCGCCGGCCCCGTGCTGGGCGGCCTCTTGTACGTGTTCGGGCCGAACGTCGTGTATGCCGTATCGGGCGCCCTGCTGACGGTCGCCGTGCTGCTGATGGCCGGCACGAAGAGCGCGCCTCAGGTGATGAACAAGGCCCCCGTCAGCTGGCACACGCTGCTGGAGGGCCTGCGCTTCGTGTGGTCGCGGCCGATCGTGCTGGGCGCCATTTCGCTCGACCTCTTCGCCGTGCTGTTCGGCGGCGCCACCGCCCTGCTGCCCGCGTACGCCCACGACGTGCTGCACGCCGGGCCGACGAGCCTGGGCCTGCTGCGTACCGCACCGGGCGCGGGCGCCACGCTGTGCTCGATCGCGCTCGCGTTCTGGCCCATCACGCGCAAGGTCGGACCGTGGATGTTCGGCGGCGTCGCGCTGTTCGGCGCGGCCACCGTCACGATGGGCCTGACCCACAGCTTCTACGTCGCCCTCGTCGCGCTGTTCCTGCTGGGCGCGGGCGACATGGTGAGCGTCTACATCCGCCACCTGCTCGTGCAGTACGAGACGCCGGACGAGATCCGCGGCCGCGTCAGCGCCGTGAACGCCGTGTTCATCGGCGCCTCCAACGAACTGGGCGAATTCGAATCGGGCCTCACGGCGAGCTGGTTCGGGCTTGTGCGCGCGATCGTGTTCGGCGGCGTCGCCACCCTGGTCGTCACGGGCACGTGGATGAAGCTGTTCCCCGTGCTGTCGCGCATGGACCGCTTCCCGCACCACGACGCGGAGCGGGCGGCCAAGGCCGGGGCGACGTGATGAACGAGCGCCCCAGCGTCCTGCTGCGCTTCATCCGCAGCCGTCCCTTCCTGCTGGGTGCGGTGGCGCTCGGGGTGACGGTCGGGCTTCTCGTCCCGGCCCAGTACAACGACCTGCGGCGCGCCCTGATCGGCTGGAACAGCGGCGTCTGGTCCTACCTGCTGGCGATGACGTGGACGATGTTTCGCGCCGACCACAGCCGCGTGCGCGCCATCGCCGAGAAGCAGGACGAGAGCGGCGGCGCCGTGCTGTGCGCCGTCGTTCTCGGCGCGATCCTGAGCGTCTACGCCATGGTGACGGAACTGGCGGACATGAAGCAGGCATCGGAGCACATGAAGGCGCTGCACTACGGCTTCACGGCGCTGACCGTGATCGGTTCCTGGCTACTGGTCGGCGTCATGTACTGCCTGCACTACGCGCACATCTACTACACCGCCCACAAGCACACGCTGCCGCTGGAATTCCCCGACCAGCACACGCAGCCGAATTACTGGGACTTCCTGTACTTCTCGTTCACCCTGTCGGTCGCCGTCCAGACGTCGGACATCTCGGTCAAGACGCGCGCCATGCGCAAGCTGGTGCTGGGCCATTGCGTGCTGGCCTTTTTCTTCAATCTCGTCATCCTCGGCCTGTCCGTGAACATCGCGGCAAGCCTCGTGAACACCTGAGCGCGCGTGCGGAACGCCGGGCTTTCTCCAGAACGGGTAACATCGATGCAAATATGACCACTTTTGGAGGAGTTTATGGAAGTTAATGTCAACACAGATAACACCATCCAGCGCCATTCGGGCCTCGACGAACGCGTAACCACTCTGGTCGAAGAAGCGATCGGGCGCTTCGGCGACCACGTCCGCCGCGTGGATGTTCACCTCTCCAACGAGAACAAGGAAAAGCACGAAGACGGCAGCAACTACTGCATGATGGAAGCGCTCGTCTCGGGCTACGCGCCCGTCGTCGTGCATGCGCATGCGGAAAACCTGCAGCTGTCGATCAACAGCGCCGTCGGCAAGCTCAAGCGCGCACTGGACAGCGCCATCGGCCGGCTGAACGACAAGAACAAACGCGAGCCGCTGCCCGTGGACGCCGAATCCGACAAAGACCTGACCAGCGATTCCTGATCGCCGTCGCGGCAACGGACTGCGGTCCGTTGCCCGCGAAAATTGCTGCAAAAGATAATTGTGCTTGCGTCAACCGGAGCGTCAATATACGCTTATCCGGACAACCTCAAGCACAATGGCAACCACTCCACAATCACCCCAAACCGTTCCCGCCGCACGGACGGACAAGCTCCTGACCATCGAAGCGGCCCGCGGTATCGCCGCGCTGCTGGTGGCGTTCTTCCACGGATCGCACGTCGTCGAACTGGCCCAGCCGGGGCGCGGCGCGCCGTTCGGCGGGTTCTTCAGCTTCGGCCACGCGGGCGTGCCGTTCTTCTTCGTCCTGTCCGGCTACATCATCTATTACATCCACCATGCCGACCTCGACCGCCCCGGCCGGCTGGGTTCGTTCGCGTGGAAGCGCGCGACGCGCATCTATCCGCTGTTTCTGGTCGTGATGGTGCTGGTCACGGCGAAGACCTGGTTCGCCGGCGCCTTCGAGTGGGACTACTGGCTGAAATCCGTCCTGCTGCTGCCGCAGAGCCGGTTGCCGTTGCTGGTCCAGTCCTGGACCCTCGTCCACGAAGTCCTTTTCTATGCCCTGTTCGGCCTGGCCATCTGGCGCGTGCGCGTGAGCCGCTGGGCGCTGCTGGCCTGGGCGGTCCTGTTCTGCACGGCGCGCGTGGTCGACCTGCAGTTGCCGGCGGGCCTGTTCGGCGACACCGTCAAGACGCTCGCCTCGCCCTACAACCTGCTGTTCCTGCTGGGCATGGGCGTGGCCTGGGTGCTGCGCCATCGCACGATCGCGTTCCCGCGCATGCTCGCGCTGGCGGGCGCCCTCGCCTTCCTGGCCGCGGGCCTCGTGGAAGATACCGGCCTCTACAAGAGCATGGCCGAGCATGGCCTGTTGCCGGTGCTGCTGTACGGCGTGAGTTCCGCCTGCATCATCATTGGCCTCGTCGCGGCCGAAACCGCGGCCAAACCCGCCGGCAGCCTGCGCATCGGCCGCATCGGCGGCCTGCTGGGCGCGCTGTCCTATCCGCTGTACCTCACGCACGGCATCGCGATCAGCATCGCCGTCGAGGCGGCGCGCAAGCTCCATTACGACGGCTCGGGCGCCCTGCTGCTCACCGGCGCCGTCGCCGTGGCCTGCGTGGCGGCCATGGTCGTGCACCGCTGCGTGGAAAAGCCCGTCGCGAAGTGGCTGCGCAACGTGTGGGCGCGCCGCCGCGCGGCGCCCGCATTCACCTGACCAGTGCTCCCAAAGCGTGCAGATAGCGCAGCCCGGCCAGCGCCCGGCTGCCGTACCACGACATCATCTCGCCGTCGACGAGGTACACGGGAATCCCCAACTGCTTTTCCAGCGCGTCCGCGTGGTCTTCCGTGAAGCGGTAGGGCTCGGTCGACAGCAGCACGGCATCGAGCTCGTCGACGAGGTCCTGCGACCAGGAAAAGCGCGGATACCGGTCCGTGCCCAAGTCCGGCACGCGCCAGCCCAGTTCGGCCAGCATGCTCGCGATATACGTGTCCTTCGACACCGTCATCCACGGGTCCTGCCAGATGCAGTACAGCACGGTGCGCGCGGGTCCCTGGCCCGACGCGTGCAGCGCCGCGTACTCGGCTTCGAAGTCCGCGCACCAGCGCGCGGCGGCGTCTTCCGCCCCGAAGATGCCGCCCATCAGCCGCGCCAGGTGCAGGTTGTCGCGCGGCGCGTTCGGATGCGTGACGACGACGTGCGGCACGAATTCGGCCAGCTTGTCCACGGTCGGCTTTTCGTTCTCGTCGATGTTGACGACGACGTGCGTGGGCGCGAGCTTGCGGATCTTGTCGATGTTGACGTCCTTCGTGCCGCCGACCTTGGGAATGGCCGCGACGACGTCGCGCGGGTGGATGCAGAAGCCCGTGCGGCCGACCAGCTTGCCGGCCAGGCCCAGGTCGCACAGCAGTTCGGTGATGGAGGGGACGAGGCAGACGATGCGGGCATCCGGTGCGGGGGTATGGCGGACGCCGACGGCGTCGACGAGGAAATCGGTAGCGGTAGTCATGCCGTCATTGAAACACTGTTGTTTATCGGCGCCAAGCAGCGGCGTTGGTGTTTCGTTCAGGTATCATGCGAGGTTGTCAATATAAGTTGTCGCCTGGCAGTCAAAACAATGATCGTGACCGGCACCTTCGGTGCATCCCCCTACCGCATCCGCGACCTGCAGCTGTTTCGCGACATCGACGATCCCGCGGTCGCGCGCGCGCTCGCCGATTGCCGGATCGTGCGGCTGCCGCGGGGCGAAGCGCTGGAGGACGGCCTGCGCGCCCGCCTGTACATCCTGCTCGCGGGCGGCCTCGCCGTGGAAGGCGCTTTAGGCGAAGGCAACGTCGAACGCATCCTGCCGGGCGAAAGCGTGGGCGAGCAGTCCGTGCTGGACGATGCCGCCAACCTCGACGCCATCATCGCGCTCGAAGACAGCGAGCTGCTCGTCATCGAACCCGACCGCGTCTGGCAACTGATCGACGGGCACAACGGCGTGGCGCGCAACCTGCTGCGCCTGCTATCGTTCCGCATCCGCGCGACGAACGCGCGCCTGCGCCGGCGCCAGAAGCTGGGCGAGTTCTACCGCCAGCTGTCGTTCAACGACGGCCTCACGGGCCTGTACAACCGCGCCTGGCTGAACGACGCGCTGCCCAAGCTCGTGGCCCGCACGCGCCAGGAAGACGGCCCGCTGTCGCTCGTGATGATCGACCTCGACCACTTCAAGCGTTTCAACGACACCCACGGCCACCTGGCCGGCGACAGCGCCCTGATCGCCGCCGCCGGCGTGATCCGCGCGGGCCTGCGCCCGACCGATTTCGCCGTGCGCTACGGCGGCGAGGAAATGATGGCGATCCTGCCCGCCACGCCGCGGGCGCAGGCCGTGACGGTCGCCGAGCGCCTGTGCACGCGCATGCGCGAGGCCGTCGTGTTCGACGACATGCGCCAGCCGCTGCCGCACGTCACGGGCTCGTTCGGCGTCGCCACGCTGGCGCCGGGCCAGGACGAACGGGGCTTGGTCGAGGCCGCCGACGCCGCGCTGTACCGCGCCAAGGAAGCGGGACGGGACCGGATCGGCACCTGAAGTTCCAATAACCGGATTGAGCCGGTACTAGGAGCTGCGATTCCCGCAAGTTAGAATGGCGCCACGATGAGCAACCACACCTTCCTCTGGCACGATTACGAAACGTTCGGCGCGGAACCGCGGCGCGATCGTCCCGCGCAGTTCGCCGCGATCCGCACTGACGCCGACCTCAACGAGATCGGCGAGCCGATCATGCTGTATTGCCGGCCGGCGCCCGACTACCTGCCCGACCCGCAGGCCTGCCTGATCACCGGCATCACGCCGCAGCACTGCCTGGAGCACGGCGTGCCCGAGCACGAGTTCGCGGCCCGCATCTGCGCCGCGTTCTCCGAGCCGGGCACGATCGGTGTCGGCTACAACACGATCCGCTTCGACGACGAGGTCACGCGCTTCCTGCTGTGGCGTAACCTGATGGACCCGTATGCGCGCGAGTGGCAGAACGGCTGCGGCCGCTGGGACATGCTCGACGTCGTGCGCATGGCCTATGCGCTCCGTCCGGACGGCATCACGTGGCCGCGCCACGACGACGGCCGCCCCAGCTTCAAGCTCGAACACCTCACGCGCGACAACGGCCTCGTGCACGAGGCCGCGCACGACGCGCTGTCCGACGTGCGCGCCACCATCGCGCTGGCGCGGCTGATCAGCCAGCGCCAGCCCAAGCTGTTCGACTTCTGCCTGCGGCTGCGCCGCAAGGACAAGGTGGCGGAACAGATGGGCATGCACCTGGACCGCGCGCTGCGCCAGCCGTTCCTGCACGTCTCGGGCATGTTCCCGGCCGAGCGCGGCTGCATCGCCATGGTCTGGCCGCTGGCGACGCACCCCACGAACAAGAACGAAGTCCTCGTCTGGGATTGCCGCCACGATCCGTCCGAACTGTTCAGCCTGGACGTCGGGACGATCCGCCAGCGCCTGTTCACCCGCGCCGCCGAGATGCCGGAAGGGATGGCGCGCCTCCCGATCAAGAGCGTGCACCTGAACAAGTCGCCGATGCTGGTCGGTAATCTGAAAACGCTCAGCACGCAGATGGCGGCGCGCTGGGAACTGGACGTCGAACAATGTCTCGCCCACGCCCGCAGCGCCGCGGCCGGACCGGACATGACGGCCATCTGGCAGAAGGTGTACCAGCGCGACCCAGTCTCCCTTGCCGTCGACGTCGACGAAGACCTGTACGGCGGCTTCGTCTCGACCGGCGACCGGCGCCGGCTGGAGTCGCTGCGCACGGAAGCTGCGCCGAAGCTGGCGACCATGCGCCCGTCGTTCGAGGACGAGCGCCTGTCGCACCTGCTGTTCCGCTACCGAGCCCGCAACTTCCCGCACACCCTGGG
>JBJMVU010000262.1:0-9911 GCA_045810485.1 Massilia sp.
CCGGCCAACTCTCGCTCACGATCGAAGACGACAATGCATAACCCGCAACTGAACAGGAACGGCGAGCTGCAGCACCTGCTGACCATCGAAGGCCTGCCCAAGTCCATCATCAACCACATCCTCGACACCGCCTCGAGCTTCGTGGGCATCTCGGACCGCGAGGTCAAGAAGGTGCCGCTCATGCGCGGCAAAAGCGTGTTCAACCTGTTCTTCGAGAACTCGACGCGCACGCGCACGACGTTCGAGATCGCGTCGAAGCGCCTGTCGGCCGACGTCATCAACCTGAACATCGCCGCGTCGTCGACGAGCAAGGGCGAGTCGCTGCTGGACACGATCGACAACCTGTCGGCCATGCACGCCGACATGTTCGTCGTGCGCCATGCGCAGTCGGGCGCGCCGTACCTGATCGCCAAGCACCTGAACGACACGAAGCAGAACCACGTGCACGTGGTGAACGCGGGCGACGGCCGCCATGCGCACCCGACGCAGGGCCTGCTCGACATGTACACGATCCGCCACTACAAGAAGGATTTCACGAACCTGCGCGTGGCCATCGTCGGCGACATCCTGCACAGCCGCGTGGCCCGTTCGGACATTCACGCGCTGACCACGCTGGGCGTGCCGGAAGTGCGCGCCATCGGCCCGCACACGCTGCTGCCGGGCGGCCTGGAACAGATGGGCGTGCGCGTGTTCACGAACATGGAAGAGGGCCTGAAGGACGTCGACGTGATCATCATGCTGCGCCTGCAGAACGAACGCATGTCCGGCGCGCTGCTGCCGTCGGCCGGCGAGTATTTCAAGAGCTACGGCCTGACGCCGGAGCGCCTGGCGCTCGCGAAGCCGGACGCCATCGTCATGCACCCGGGCCCGATGAACCGCGGCGTGGAGATCGATTCGGCCGTGGCGGACGGGCCCCAGGCCGTGATCCTGCCGCAGGTCACCTTCGGTATCGCCGTCCGCATGGCGGTCATGAGTATTGTGGCCGGAAGCCACACTTAAATTCGCACGCATAATGAAACTGCACATCAAGAACGGGCGCCTGATCGACCCGGCGGCCGGCATCGACGCCGTCCAGGATCTTTATATCGCCGACGGCAAGATCGCCGGCATCGGCAATGCACCCGCAGGCTTCGCGGCCACGCGCACGATCGACGCCGCCGGCCTCGTCGTCGCGCCGGGCTTCGTGGATCTCTCTGCCCGCCTGCGCGAGCCGGGCTACGAATACAAGGCCACGCTGGAATCGGAAATGCAGGCCGCGGTGCAGGGCGGCGTGACGACGCTCGTGTGCCCGCCCGACACCGACCCCGTGCTGGACGAGCCGGGCCTCGTCGAAATGCTCAAGCACCGCGCACGCCTGCTGAACCAGGCGCACGTGCATCCGCTGGGCGCGCTGACCGTCGGCCTGAAGGGCAAGGCGCTAACCGAGATGGCCGAGCTCACGGAAGCGGGTTGCATCGGCTTCGCGCAGGCCGAGGAACCGGTCGAAGACACGACCGTGCTGCTGCGCGCCATGCAGTACGCGAAGACATTCGGCTACGCCGTGTGGCTGCGCCCGCAGGACCCGCACATCGGCCGCGGCGGCATCGCCCACAGCGGTCCGCTGGCGTCGCGCCTGGGCCTGTCCGGCGTGCCCGTGATGTCGGAGACGATCGCGCTGCACACGATCTTCGAACTGATGCGCGCCTCGGGCGCGCGCGTGCACCTGTGCCGCATCTCGTCCGCCGCCGCGCTGGACCTGATCCGCGCCGCCAAGAAGGAGGGCCTGCCGGTCACGTGCGACGTCGGCGTGCACCACCTGCACATGACGGATGCCGACATCGGCTTCTTCGATTCGAACGCGCGCCTGACGCCGCCGCTGCGCAGCCAGCGCGACCGCGACGCGATCCGCGCGGCCGTCGTGGACGGCACCGTGGACGCCGTCTGCTCGGACCACACGCCGGTCGACGACGACGAAAAGCTGCTGCCGTTCGCCGAGGCGTCGCCTGGCGCCACCGGCCTGGAGCTGCTGCTGTCCTTGATGCTCAAATGGGCGGCGGAGCAGGGTAACGATGCAAAGGCGCTGTCGACCGCGCTGGCGAAGATCACGAGCGACCCGGCGCGCACGGCGGGCCTGTCCGCCGGCACGCTGGCGCAGGGCGCGAGCGCGGACGTCGTGCTGTTCGATCCGGACACGCGCTGGACCGTCAACGCCGCCGCTCTCGCGAGCCAGGGCAAGCACACGCCGTTCCTCGGCTACGAACTGGCCGGCCAGGTGAAAACGACGATCGTCGCCGGCCACGTCGCGTTCGAACGCTGATGCCCGGGCGGGCTCCGCCCCGCCCGGCGCGTTCGTTGAGCCTCAATTCGTCGAGCCTCCATTGAAGATCAAGCTTGCGTGGCGCCTCGTGCGCCTCGTCCTCCACCTCGTCCAGGGCCTGGCCACCTGCGCCCTCGTGTTCCCGTGGGCGGGTGATTCCCTGCGCGAGCGCCTGATCCAGCGCTGGTCGGCGCGCCTGCTGGGCGTCTGCCGCGTGCGCCTCGAGCCCCAGCCGGGCGCGGACTCCCTGGCGCATGCGCTCATCGTCGCGAACCACATCTCGTGGCTCGACATCTTCGTCATCAATGCCGTGCACCCGTGCCGCTTCGTGGCCAAGGCCGAGATCCGCGCCTGGCCCGTCGTCGGCTGGCTCGTCGCGCAGGCGGGCACGGTGTTCATCGCGCGCGGCAGCCGGCGCGACCTGCGCCACATCTTCAAAGGCCTCGTCGACGCGCTCGGCCATCGCCGCCGCGTGGCGTTCTTCCCGGAGGGGACGACGGCCAGCCAGGGCACGGTGCTGCCGTTCCACGCCAATCTGTTCGAGGCCGCCATCGACGCGGCCGTGCCCGTGCAGCCGGTCGCGCTGGCCTATGTCGACGCGGGCGGCGCGTGGCATCCGGCCGTCGACTATACGGGCGAGACGACGTTCGTCGACAGCATCGTGCGGATCCTCAAAGGCGAACCGGTCGTCGCGCGGCTGGCCTGCCTGGCGCCGATCCCGGCGGCGGGTGCGCACCGGCGCGAACTGGCGCAGGCCGCGCATGATGCGATCGCGGGGGCGCTGGGGAAGTACGGGCAAACCGCTGGCCATCGGACAGCACGTTAGCCCAAAAACCGTCATTCCCGCGCAGGCGGGAATCCAAGTTTGTATGCGCTACGCTAGCTAAAATTGGGTCCCCGCCTCCGCGGGGACGACGTTGTGTTTGCGTTACTTCTTCCCGCTGTGTTCCCGATACTCGGGACAATCCACCTGCAGCAGCGACCGGTCATCCAGGCACACGGCCGTCAGCTTGCCGCCCCATACGCAGCCGCTATCCAGCCCCACGAGATTCGGCCGCAGCACGAGGCCCAGCGCCGACCAGTGGCCGAACACGACGGTGACATCGAGCGTGCGGCGGCCGGGCAGGTCGAACCAGGGCTGCAACTCCGTGCCCTCCGGGCCCTTGTCGCTTTCCTTGTGATGGAAATCCATGCGGCCGTCCGGCCAGCACAGGCGCATGCGCGTGAGCGCGTTGACGATGCAGCGCAGGCGGGCGATGCCCGTCAAGCCGTCGTCCCAGCGGTCGGGCTCATTGCCGTACATCTGGCCGAGGAAGTCGATCCAGCGGTCGCCGCGCAGCACCGTCTCGACTTCGGCCGCCAGCGCCATCGTCCGGGCGGCCGTCCACTGGGGCGCCACGCCCGCGTGCACCAGCAGGAACCTGCCCTGGCAGGCAGGAGTCGCGTCGACGAACATCGCGAGCGGACGGTGGCGCAGCCAGTCGATCAGCGCATCGCGATCGGGGGCGGCCAGGATCTCGTCCAGCGTGTCGGAACGGCTCATCTTCTGGGCGCCGACGGCCACGGCCAGCAGGTGCAGGTCGTGGTTGCCGAGCAGGGCGTCGACGCGGCCGGCGCTCGCTTCCGACAGCGCCTTCACCCGCCGCAGCGCACCCAGGGAATCGGGACCGCGGTTGATCAGGTCGCCGACGAACAGGATGCGCGCGCCAGGCGCAGCGGTGGCGTCGATTCGTTCCAGCAGCAGGCCGGCTTCATGGGCGCATCCCTGCAGGTCGCCGATTACATAGGTTTTCATCTCGCTCATATTCGTTTTTGCAGGATCGATACTAATCGATTCCCCGAGTTTCGTCCGGCGGGCTCGGCCTGTTGGGCATTGCCGATTGTAAATTGTCTTGCTCCTCAGTCAAAGTTTCGGTATTTCGTAATGCCTCAATCGAGTCGCGGCTTACACGCGTACACTGCCCACGTCCGGTTGTCCGGGCCTAATCCGGTACAATGGACTGTTGGCAAGGGCAGACGTCGGCGCGAATTATGCATGGCCACCTATTCCTTCGGCCCTACGATTGCCATCCGTAGGGTTGCATTTAAAAAATAATAAAATGTTTTCCTTCATCGTAAGTTTTGTCGTGTCCGCGCTGCTGACGCTCCTCGTCGTCAAGCATTCGAAATTGCACGGCCCCGCACTCGACAGTAATTTCAACGGCGTGCAGAAGGTCCATCTGCATGCCGTGGCGCGGATTGGCGGATTGCCGATCTTCCTCGCGGTGGCCCTGAGCGCCGGTATTTCCGCATGGCGGGTGCCCGACCTGGGTTATTGGCTGGTGGCGCTGCTGGGGTGTTCCGCGATTGCCTTCGTCGGCGGTATCGTCGAAGACTATACGGGGACGGTGCGTCCCTCGCGCCGCCTGATATTGACGATGGCCGCCGCGTTCCTCGGCTATCTCGTGCTGGACGCGAAAATCGCGCGTCTCGATATGCCTTTCGTCAGCTGGAACCTCGATTCGGTGTGGCTGATATTACCGCTGACCATACTGGCCGTTGCCGGCATTGCGAATGCAGTGAATATCATCGACGGCTTCAATGGCCTGGCCAGCGTCGTCACGATCTTCATGCTGCTGTCGCTGGCGTATGTGGGGTGGCAGGTCGGCGACATGTTCGTGCTGGTGTCCGCGCTGACGGTGGCCGGCGCGACGGCCGGTTTCCTTGTCTGGAATTATCCCGTCGGCCTCATCTTCCTCGGCGACGGCGGCGCCTATTTCATCGGATTCATGCTGGGCGAACTGGCCCTGCTGCTGGTGATGCGCAATCCCCAGGTATCGACGTGGTACGCCGCTTTGCTGCTGATTTATCCGGCATTCGAAACCATTTTTTCGGTTTATCGCCGAATGTTCGTGCGTGGGAAATCTCCTACCATGCCGGACGGGATCCACCTGCACAGCCTGATTTTCCGGCGCATCGTCCAATGGACCGTCGGTCGCAAAGAAGCCCGCGCACTGATGAAAAGAAATGCGAGGACGTCGCCATACCTGTGGCTTTTTTCCCTCACTGCCGTTATCCCCGCAACTGTGTTCTGGCGGAATACGGGAATTTTGATATTCTTCTGCTTGTTGTTCATTATCAGCTACGTATGGTTGTACGCGCGTATCGTGAGATTCAAGTCCCCGCGCTGGCTGATATGGCACAAAAAACACTGAAGAAATTTCAGTTGTAGTATATTGCGAGAATTGGTGAATATTCGATAAAATCCCTTACACCTAGACTCTACTTAAAAGGAATCAAGATGGATCTGTCTAATTTGTCCTTGGGCGATTTGCGCAACCTGCAGGAGCAGATCAAGCAGGAAATGAAGAAACGCGAGGTTCAGGAAGTGCAAAAGGCGCGTGAACAGATCATGGCCATCGCACAGAGCGTTGGCGTGCCTTTGAAAGACCTGATCAGCGCCAGTGGCCGTGGCGGCAAATCGGCAGGCGCAAATGTTGGTTCCGTCGCTGTCCGTTATCGCAATCCGGACAATGCGTCGCAGCAGTGGACTGGTCGCGGTCGCCAGCCGAAATGGGTCAAGGAATGGGTCGAAGGCGGTAAATCGATGGACAAACTGCGCGTCTGATTCCGCGCGCGCCGCATTCTTTTGCGGGGACGATTCGCACGGCGCATCGTCCCGCAAAAGATCGCGGCGCTTCTACCGTTCCGAGCGCGCACGTCCTGTGCGTCTCATTGCGCAGCACACGGGCAATCCGGCCCCAGCGTTGCTGCTTGCCGTTACAATATCCCCTTTTTCCAACATCCGACCCAATCGGCGATCGTAATGCCCGCGTGCGCGCATTCCGGTGCCCAGTCCAGCAAGGTAGATAATCCATGGTCCCTCTCTCGAAAACGATCTTCAAGGCTTATGACATCCGCGGCGTAATCGGCAGCACGCTCGACGCAGGGATCGCGCGCCGCATCGGCCAGGCCTTCGGCGCCGCCGCGCTGGCCAAGGGGGAACGCACCGTGATCATCGGCCGCGACGGCCGCCTGTCCGGCCCGGACCTGGCGCAGGCGCTGGCCGCCGGCCTGCAGGCCGCGGGCGTCGACGTCGTCGACCTGGGGATGGTCGCCACGCCGATGGTGTATTTCGCCACCAACGTGCTGGGTGCGCGTTCGGGCATCATGGTCACCGGCAGCCACAACCCGCCGGACTACAACGGCTTCAAGATGGTGCTGGCCGGCGAGGCGATCTACGGCGATGCCATCCAGGCGCTGTACCAGGCCATCGAACGCGACGACTTCCAGCCGGCGCAGCAACATGGCGGCTACTCGACCCACGACATCAAGGCCGCCTACGTCGAACGCATCGTCGGCGACGTCAGGATCGCGCGTCCGATCAAGATCGCGGTCGACTGCGGCAACGGCGTGGCCGGCATGGTCGCGGGTGACCTGTTCCGTGCGATGGGCTGCGACGTGATCGAACTGTTCTGCGACGTGGACGGCCACTTCCCGAACCACCACCCGGACCCGGCGCACCCCGAAAACCTGCAGGACCTGATCGAATGCCTGAAGACGACGGATGCCGAGATCGGCCTCGCGTTCGACGGCGACGGCGACCGCCTGGGCGTCGTCACCAAGGATGGCCAGATCATCTTCCCGGACCGCCAGATGATGCTGTTCTCGCAGGATGTCCTGGCGCGCAATCCGGGCGCCGAAATCCTGTACGACGTGAAATGCACGCGCCACCTGGGCCCGTGGATCGAGCAGCACGGCGGCCGTCCGCTGATGTGGAAGACGGGCCACTCGCTCGTCAAGGCCAAGCTGAAGGAAACGGGCGCGCCGCTGGGCGGCGAGATGAGCGGCCATATCTTCTGGAAGGACCGCTGGTACGGCTTCGACGACGGCCTGTACACGGGCGCGCGCCTGCTCGAGATCCTCACGCGCGAAACCGATCCGTCGGCGCTGCTCAACGGCCTGCCGATCGCATCCAGCACGCCCGAGTTGCACCTGCACCTGAAGGAAGGCGAGAACTTCGCGCTGATCGAGAAGCTGCGCGCGGAAGCCGAATTCCCCGGGGCGGACCGGATCGTCGACATCGACGGCCTGCGCGTGGAATACCCGGACGGCTTCGGCCTGGCGCGCGGTTCGAACACGACGCCCGTCGTCGTGCTGCGCTTCGAGGGCGAGAACCCGGCAGCGCTGGACCGCATTCAGAAGGAGTTCGCGCGCGTGATCCTGGCCGCCAAGCCTGACGCAAAGCTGCCGTTCTGATGAAGATCCTGCTGGTGCGGGTGTCGTCGCTGGGCGACGTCCTGCACAACCTCCCGATCGTGGCCGACATCCGGCGCCACTTTCCGGATGCCCAGGTGGACTGGGTTGTGGAAGAGGGCTACGTCAGCCTCGTGAAGCTCAACCCGCACGTGCGCAAGGTGATTCCGTTCGCGCTGCGGCGCTGGCGCAAGGGGCTCGGCCAGGCGGCCGTGCGCGCGGAACTGCGCGGCTTTTTTGCCGACCTGCGCGCCGAGCGGTACGACTACGTGTTCGACACGCAGGGCCTGATCAAGACGGGCATCGTAATGGCCTGTGCACGCGGCGGCCAGAAGGTCGGCATGGCCAACGGCACCGAGGACTCGGGCTACGAAGGCGTCTCGCGTATCTTCCACAGCCGCAGCATCCCCGTCGAGCCGCGCACGCATGCGGTGGCGCGCGGACGCCAGGTCGTGGCCGCGGCGCTCGGCTATGCCGTCGATACGCCGCCCGATTTCGGCCTGCCCGCACCCGAAGGCAGCCCGCGTCCCGGCTGGATGCCGCTTGACGACTACGCCGTGTTCTTCCACGGGACGGCGCGCGACGCGAAAAAATGGCCGCCGGCGCACTGGATCGCGCTCGGCCAGGTGCTCGCGCCCATGACGATTTTGCTGCCGTGGGGCTCGCCGCGCGAAAAGGAAGAGGCCGGGCGCCTGGCAGCCGCATTGCCGAACGCGCGCGTGCTGCCGAAGCTGTCGATGATGGATGCGGTGGAACTGGCGCGCCACGCGACGCTGGCCGTCGGTGTCGACACGGGCCTCACGCACATCGCCGCCGCTTTCGTGCGGCCGACGGTCGAGATCTATGCCGATTCGCCGCGCTGGAAGACCGAGGGCAACTGGTCGCCGCGCATCGTCAACCTGGGCGACACGGGCGCGCCGCCATCGGTCGACGAGGTCGTGGCGGCCGCGCGGCGCCTGCTGGAGAGCCGCTGATGCGTGTGCTGTATTCGCTGCTGTGGTGGCTGGCGCTGCCGCTCGTGCTGGGCCGCCTGTGGTGGCGCGGGCGCCGTGAGCCCGGCTATCGCACGCACCTGGGCGAGCGCCTCGGCTTCTACGGACCCCGGCACGACCAGCGCCCGACCATCATGGTGCACGCCGTCTCCGTCGGCGAGACGCGCGCCGCCGAACCGCTGATCGACGCCCTGCTGGCCGCGCGCCCCGACGCCCGCATCCTGCTCACGCACATGACGCCCACCGGCCGCGCCACGGGTCGCGCGTTGTTCGGCAAGCATGGCGACCGCGTGGTCCAGTCGTTCCTCCCGTACGACACCGGCTTCATGGTCGGCCGCTTCCTGCGCCATTTCGAGCCCGTGGTCTGCATCCTGATGGAGACGGAAGTGTGGCCGAACCTGATCCACGGCTGCGCCGCGCATGGCGTGCCGGTGGCGCTCGTGAACGCGCGCCTGTCGGAACGGTCGCTGCGCCGCGGCCGCAAGATCGGCGGCCTGATGACGGATGCCGCCCGCGCAATCACCCTGGTCGCCGCGCAGACCGACGCGGACGCCGGGCGCATCGCATCGCTGGGCGCGCCCAACGTCGCCGTCACGGGCAGCATCAAGTTCGACGTCGTGCCGCCGCAGGCCGCGCTGGACACGGGCGCCATGCTGCGCGCGCGTTTTGCGGATCGTTCCGTGCTGCTGTGCGCCTCCACGCGCGAGGGCGAGGAAGCGCTCATCCTCGCCGCGTACAAAGCCATGGACCAGCGCCCGGCCGGCATGCTGCTCGTGCTGGTGCCGCGCCATCCGCAGCGCTTCGACGAGGTGGCGCGCATGGCCGAGGAGCGCGGGTTGACGCTCGCACGTCGATCGAACCTGCCGGCGCACGTGGACACCGACGTGCTGCTGGGGGATTCGATGGGCGAGATGTTCGCGTACTACGCGGCGTGCGACTGCGCCTTCATCGGCGGCAGCCTGCTGCCGCTGGGCGGCCAGAACCTGATCGAAGCCTGCGCCTTGGGACGCCCGGTGCTGGTGGGCGAGCATACCTTCAACTTCCTGGACGCGACCCCGCGGGAGCTCCTGATGGCCGCCCTCAACATCAGGCTCGCGTTCTCCATGGAGGACCGCGAGGAGTTAAGTAAGGTCGTCGCGGTCTTCATGCGAGGCTACATCGCCGAGATGGGCGAGCACCCGCAGACGATCGGCTACCCCCTGCTGGACTCACCGCTCGGTCTGGCGGCCTGGATGCTGGATCACGACGCGGACAGCTACGAGAAGATCTCGCGCGCCTTCCTCGATGGGCAGCCCTCGGGCAACCTCACCAGGGACCACGTCCTCGACAACATCACGCTGTACTGGCTGACGAACAGCGCGGCGTCATCCGCACGGCTCTATTGGGAA
>JBJMVU010000263.1:0-4821 GCA_045810485.1 Massilia sp.
CGCTACGTTATCCCCCACTCTTGGGTACGTTCCGATATATTACTCACCCGTTCGCCACTCGCCGCCAGGTTGCCCCGCGCTGCCGTTCGACTTGCATGTGTAAAGCATGCCGCCAGCGTTCAATCTGAGCCAGGATCAAACTCTTCAGTTTAATCTCTGTTTTTGTCATCCGCTTTCGCAGACAACAGATCGCTCACTCAAAATACTGACCGTTACTCATTGCTGAGCAACGTATTTCTTTTGTGTGAACATTTGATAATTTAAGCATTCAGCAACCACTTACGCGGCTGCTGGCACTTCATCAAACGCCCACACTTATCGACTGTTGATTGTTAAAGAACTGTATTCGGTACTGCCTTGCTGCGCTTGCGAATCGTTTTGTTCATCAGCAGCAGAGGAGTGAGATTATGCCGTGCTTCGCTTAACTCGTCAACCCCTTGTCTGTTTTGTCGCGCCATCGTTTCCGACTCAATTCACGCGCTGCAAAACAGGAGGCGCACTATAACAACCGCCGTGCCCTTATGCAAGCGCCGTTGCACCAGCACCACTTTGCCGCCCCTACGGTTTTAATTGACGTTTAGGCAATAATCACGAATACTGGACTAGAAAGTATACCAATCCGCCTGAAGGACACCGGTGACCCTCGACGCCAACCAGATCCTGGCTCTCGCGCCCGATCCCGCCTCGGCCAAGGCCGGCAGCCAGTTGGCCACGCCGCGGAACTGGTCGAATCTCGGCACGAGCGACAGCGCCCTGTGGGGCGAATGCCAGGGCAGCGGCAAGACGCCTTATCGCACCCAGATCGATCTCGGCGGTCCCGCCTTCAAATGTACCTGCCCCAGCCGCAAATTCCCCTGCAAGCACGGCCTCGGCCTGTACCTGCTGCGCGCCGCCGAACCTTCCCTGTTCGGACAAGAAAACGCACCGGCCTGGGTATACGACTGGCTGCAAGGCCGGCAGTCGCGCCAGGAAAAGAAGACAGTCGCAAAAGATCCCGGCCCGGACGCCGCCGTCCAGGCCCGCAAACGTGAAGAAAAGCGCGAAGACAAAGTGAGCGCGGGGCTCCTGGAGCTGCAGACCTGGCTGCACGACCTGGCGCGCGAGGGTCTCGCGTCCGTGCGCTCGCGCGGCCAAGGGTTCTGGGATGCGATCGCCGCGCGCATGGCCGATGCCCAGGCCGCGCCGCTCGCCCGCCGCCTGCGCCGCGCGGGCAGCATGCTGTACCAGTCGGGCCTGCGCAATGCCGAGAGCCTCGTGGCGAACGAACTCGCATCGCTCTACCTGCTGGCCCAGGCGTGGCAGCGCATCGACCAGCTGGCGCCCGCGCTGCAGGCCGACGTGCGCGCGCTGCTCGGGTGGACGATGAGCCACGACGACGTGCTGCGCCAGCCCGCCGTCACCGACTGCTGGCACGTGCTGGCCCAATGCACGTTCGACGACGAGCGCCTGCGCGTGCGCTCGACCTGGCTGCGCGGCGCCGCGACGGGACGCTGGGCCGTGCACGTCCAGTACGCGGTCGGCACGCAGGGCTTCGAACAACAGCTCGCGCCGGGCACCGCATTCGACGGCGACCTGTGCTTCCATCCGGGCGCGTGGCCGCTGCGCGCGCAGATCCGGCGCCACGACGACGCGCAATCCCTGTCCGCCATCGCGGCACCTTCCAGCCTCGACACCGTGCAGGACATGTATGCGGACGCCCTCGCCGCCCAGCCGTTCCTCGATCGTCACCCGGTGCTGCTCGGCGGTCTCGTGCCGGACGGTGCGGACCACGGCATCGTCCGCGATGCGCTCGGCCGCCGCATCGCCCTGCATCCGGCCTTTCGCCATCCACTGCACCTGCTGGCCCTCTCCGGCGGCCGTCCGCTCACCGTCTGCGGCGAATGGGATGGACGCATGCTGCTGCCGCTCGCCGTCTGGCACGACGGGCGGCTGGTCAACATCGACAGCGACTTGCCATGAACGACGCCGCCCGCCAGTTGCAGCAGCGATTGAAGATCGGAATGGCCCGCGCCGGCCGCCCGCCCGCCGGATTCCCCGCGCCGCTCGATGCGCTGCTGCCGCACGATGCCGCGGCCGCGCCCGAGGCGACGCTGTGGCTGGCGCTCGGCGCCCTCGACCTGTGGGAACGCAGCGGCTTTGTGGCGCCCGATCAGCCCGCGCCCGCCTCTACGCCCGTCTCGGCGCCCGACACATTGCATCCCTGCCCACCCCATGCGCAGGCCATCCTGGCCCTGCTGCTGCGCGGCCTGCATCCGGCCGGCCTGGAAGCCGAGTGGCTCCGGCTGCTGCACCGGCATGGCGGCCGCCTGCCCGCGCATGTCCTGCCCAAGCTGCTCGATGCGGCCACGCGCCAGCCGACATTGCGCCCCCCGGTGCTGCCAGTGCTGGGCGAACGGGGACGCTGGCTCGCACGGCTGCAGCCGGAGTGGCGCTGGGCCGCCGATACGGATGCGGACGCGGCGCCCTGGGAGACCGGCACGCCGGAACAACGTGTATCCGCATTGCGTGACTGGCGCGCGCGCGATCCGCAGGCGGCGCTCGATGCACTCGCCGCGGCATGGAGCAGCGAACCGCCGGACCAGCGCGCGGCCCTGCTGGCCGCACTCGCCGTCGGCCTGGCCCCGGATGATGAAGCCTTCCTCGAAACGGCGCTCGACGACCGCCGCAAGGAAGTGCGCGCCGCGGCCCAGCGCCTGCTCGCGCGCCTCCCCGGATCGCGGCTGGCGCAGCGCATGGAGGACCGGCTGCTGCCGCTGCTGAGAGTCGAATCCGGCCGCATCGAATTGACGTTGCCGGCAGCCCTGGACGCGGCCATGCGGCGCGACGGCATCGGCGCCGCGCCGCATCACGGCCTGGGCGAGAAGGCCGGGTGGGTCGTCGACATGCTGGCCGCCATCGATCCGCACGTGTGGCCCCGCCATTTTGATCGCGCACCGCACGCCTGCCTCGCCCTCGCCGGACACAGCGAGTTCGCCGCCGTATTCGTGCGCGGCTGGGCGCTGGCCGTGCAGCGCCAGGATGGCGTACGCGCGTGGTTGCGCGACTTCCTCGCATGGTCGGCCAGTGCCGGCCCATCCCTTCGCGAAGCCGTCCCCGACGGCCTGTTCGACCTCGCCGCCGCGCACTTTGCGCAGGACGGCGCCGACAGCGCCCTGCTCGACGCCCTGGCCGGCAAGTGGATCGGCGACGGTTTCCCGATGCGGCTGCTGACCCGCCTCGCCGCCGGCGCACCGCACGCCTGGCCCGCATCCGTGAGCCGGCACGCGCTGGAGCGGCTGCGGACATCAATGCTGCCGCTGCCCGACATGGGGCACCCGTGGCTCGTGCGCGAGATGCTGTCCAGCCTCGCCCTCGCGCTCGACCCGGCAACCACCGTCGCGCTGGAAGACGACCTCCGCGCCGCCTGGCAGCCCGACGCCGAATGGGCCACTGCCGTCGACGACTTCTTCGATCTCGTGCGCCTGCGCCACGCGATGATTCTTTCATTCCAGGAGATTGCATGACCGCCACCTCTTCCGTCCTCCGCCAGCATGCCGAGCAGCAGTACGCCGGCGAGCTGGAAGCGCTGATTGCCTTTGATGCGCGCCAGCGCCCGCCGCGCTGGAAGATGTCGCCGTGGGCCGTCTCCACGTATCTGCTGGGCGGCCAGCTGGAGAACGGCGCGACGATCAGCGCCAAGTACATCGGCAATCCGCGCGTGATCGAGATCGCCGTCGCCACGCTCGCCACCGACCGCGCCCTGCTGCTACTGGGCGTGCCGGGCACGGCGAAATCGTGGGTGTCCGAACACCTTGCGGCCGCGATCAGCGGCGACTCCACGCTCGTCGTGCACGGCACCGCCGGCACCAGCGAGGAAGCCGTGCGCTTTGGCTGGAACTACGCGCAGCTGCTGGCCAAGGGCCCTTCGCAGGAAGCCATCGTCCCGAGTCCCGTGATGCGGGCCATGCGCACGGGACGCATCGCCCGCATCGAGGAACTCACGCGCATGCCGGGCGAGGTGCAGGACAGCCTGATCTCGATCCTGTCCGAGAAGGTCTTGCCGATCGCGGAACTGGACGACGAGGTGCTGGCCGAAAAGGGCTTCAACATCATCGCCACCGCGAACGACCGCGACCGCGGCGTCAACGAGCTGTCGAGCGCATTGAAACGCCGCTTCAACACCGTCGTGCTGCCGCCGCCGCGCACGGCCGACGAGGAAGTGCGCATCGTCGAGACGCGCGTGGCCAGCATCGGCCGCGCATTGGAACTGCCGGCCGAGACGCCGGCGCTGGAAGAGATCCGCCGCATCGTCACCGTGTTCCGCGAGCTGCGCGAAGGCGTCACCAGCGACGGCAAGACCAAGCTGAAGGTCCCCAGCGCCAGCATGAGCACGGCCGAGGCGATCTCCGTCGTCACGCACGGCCTGTCGCTGGCGGCGCACTTCGGCGACGGCGTGCTGCGCGGCGCGGACCTCGCCGCGGGCATGGTCGGCGCGATCGTCAAGGATCCGCTGCAGGACCGCGTGGCGATGCTCGAATACCTGGAGACGGTGGTAAAGGAACGCGAGGGCTGGAAGGACCTGTACCGCGCCTGCCGCGACGTGATGGCATAGCGTGTGGATGCATAAGCGATGAGCGTCCACCTGTTCGGCATCCGCCATCACGGCCCCGGCTGCGCGCGCAGCCTGGCCGCGGCCCTGCGCGCGCTGGAGCCGGACTGCATCCTGGTCGAGGGCCCGCCGGAGGCCGATGCGCTGGCGGGTTTCGCCGGGCGTCCGGACCTGGCGCCGCCGGTGGCCCTGCTGGTGTACGCGCCTGCCGATCCGCGGCGCGCCGTCTTCTA
>JBJMVU010000264.1:0-62798 GCA_045810485.1 Massilia sp.
CCACGGCGATGCCGAGGTTGACCATGTGCTGGCCGGGGAAGCGCACGGGCGCGCCCTGGAACAGCCGGAATTTATACTTACCCGACAGCTTGCCGAACGCGATCACGGAGCCGGAGAACGTCACCGCGCCGACGAACGTACCGATGAACAGCTCGATGCGGTTGCCGAAGGGGAGGGGCTGGCCCTGCTCGGCGATCCGGAATGCCCACGGTTCGGAGACTGCGGCCACCGCGATGCACACGGCGGCAAGTCCGATCAGCGAGTGCATGGCCGCGACCAGTTCCGGCATTTTGGTCATCTCGACCTTGCGCGCCGCGACCGCACCGATGCTGCCGCCAACGACGGTGCCCAGCAGGACGAGTCCGAAACCGAACGACCCGGTCGCCATCATTCCCTGCAGCTTGACGATCAGCGCGACCGTGGTGAGCGCGGCGATGGTCATGCCGGCGATGCCGAACGCGTTGCCCATGCGCGCGCTGGCGGGCGACGACAGGCCTTTCAGCGCCTGGATGAAGCAGATGGACGCGACGAGGTACAGCAGCGTGACCAGGTTCATGGAGATGGCGTTCATGCGCGGCCTCCCGCTTTCGCCTTGACGTCCTTCTTCTTGAACATCTCCAGCATGCGCTGGGTGACGAGGAAGCCGCCGAACACGTTGACGGCGGCCAGCGCCACCGCGACGGTGCCCGCGGCCTGCGCGACGATGCCGGTGGTGAGCGCGGCGGCCAGCATGGCGCCGACGATGATGATGGCGGAGACGGCGTTCGTGACGGCCATCAGCGGCGTGTGCAGCGCCGGCGTGACGGTCCAGACGACGTGGTAGCCGACGTAGACCGCCAGCACGAAGATGATGAGGTTGATGATGGTATGACTGACTTCCATGGGGGGCTCCGTTATTCGTTGTATCAGGCGCTCTTGCGCAGGACTTCCGCGCCCGCGCACACGAGTGTGGCGCGGATGATCTCGTCCTCGCGGTCGATAGCGAGGTTGCCTTCCTTGTCGACGATCAGCTTGAGGAAGTCGAGCACGTTGCGGGCATACAGGCTCGATGCGTCGGCCGGCACCAGCGTGGCCAGGTCGGGCTGGCCGACGATGTGCACGCCGTGCCGGACCACGGTCTGGTTGATCTCGGACAGCGGGCAGTTGCCGCCCTGCGCCACGGCCAGGTCGACGATCACCGAGCCGGGCTTCATCGCCTTGACGGTCTCCTCGCCGATCAGTACCGGCGCCCGGCGGCCCGGAATCAGCGCGGTGGTGATGACGATATCCGCCGCCTTTGCGCGCTCGTGCACGAGTTCCGCCTGGCGCCGCATCCAGTCGACCGGCATTGGCCGCGCATAGCCGCCCACGCCCTGTGCGATCTCTCGTTCCTCGTCCGTGAGGAACGGCACGTCGATGAATTTGGCGCCCAGCGATTCCACCTGTTCCTTTACAGGCGGACGCACGTCGGACGCCTCGATGACGGCGCCCAGGCGCTTCGCGGTCGCGATGGCCTGCAGGCCGGCGACGCCGACGCCCATGATCAGCACGCGCGCCGCTTTCACGGTACCGGCCGCCGTCATGAGCATCGGCATGAAGCGCCCGTAGACGTTGGCGGCCATGAGCACGGCCTTGTAGCCGGCGATATTGGCCTGCGACGACAGCACGTCCATCGACTGCGCCCGTGTGATGCGCGGCACCGCTTCCAGCGCGAATGCCCACAGGCCCGCTTGCGCCATGGCGGCCAGGTTGGTGGCGTCGAACGGATCGAGCATGCCGATCAGGACGGCGTCGCGCTTCATTTGTGCACGTTCGCCGGCGTCCGGGGCGCGCACCTTGAGCACGATGTCTGCGCCTAACGCGTCCGCGGCGCTGCCGATGACGGCGCCCGCCGCCGCGAACGCCGCGTCGTCGATCGAGGCGCGCAGTCCGGCGCCCGATTGCACGATCACCTGATGATTCGCCGCGAGCTTCTTTACGGTTTCGGGTGTGGCGGCTACCCGTGTTTCTCCCGGACGCGACTCGGCCGGTATCCCTATCTTCATGAATGCTCCAATGTCGTAGCTGTTGAAATGGTTGAAGTGACTCACCGACGATGATAAGGGAAGGGCATTCGATGATTTCTGTCTTATATAAGATATAAAACATAAAACTTTATGGTGAGCAATCAAGGGCTTAGCGCGGTCGTTTCAACATGCGGGATCGGATTTTGCGAAACGGAATCCGCAGGGCATCGCGTCGGCATCCCGAATTTTGTGATGTGAAACGCGATTCGGCGGTGTGAAACGGGATTGTGACTTTGTTTGTGTGTTTGTCCTATAATTGTGCGGGAGAACAAACATGGCCGACCGGGCCGACGAGGGCGAGCGGATGACAGCTTCCGGAAAACAGCGCAACAGGCCGCCGCGCGCGCGGCCCCAGGGCGTGCGGACCCGCACCGCCATCGTCAGGGAGGCGCGGACGCTGCTGCTCGAATGCGGGAGCCTCGAGTTCACGCTGCGCGAGATCGCGCAGCGTACCGGTATCAGCATCAGCAATCTGCAGTACTACTTCCCCACGCGCCTGGCGCTGCTGCGCGCGGTGCTCGATCCGGTGATCGAGGGCTACATGCGCGACCTGCGCGACGCGGTCGGCAGAAGCGCTCCGCCGCGCGCGACGCTGGACGCGCTGGTCGCACGGGCGTTGAAGGATGCGCTGGACGTCGAAAGCGCCGCGTTGTGGTGCCACTTCCTGGCGCTCGTCGCCATTGACGACGCATCCGCGCAGCTGATGGACGAGTGGCACGGGGCGCTGGCGCACGAGATCGCGCTGCTGGTCGGCGCGCTTCAGCCCGCTTACACGTACAGGCAGAGCGTGGAGATCGGTATCCTGCTCATCGCGATCGTCGACGGCGTCATCGTACGTACCGGTACCGGCAGGCGCGGGGATGGCTGCCCACGGGCGCTGAGTGGCGCCCTGCTCGCGACGGTCGAGGGCTTCCTGCGGGGCCGCGTTGCCACTTGAAACGCGGTGTCTACAATGTTTATACTAATGTCCTAACTTATCCGGTTCGCCTATCATGGAAATCGAGCACCGCCTGTTCATCCTGTCGATCGCGGTCCTCGCGGCGACCGCCTCCGTGTACGGCATGAAGTTCCTAGGGAAGGGCAACTACCTGCTCGGCGTCGAGTGGCTGGTCGTCGCGCTGTCGGCGGCAAGCATCCTGGTCTTCGCGCTCGGCGGCGTGGACGCCGGATTTCGCATCGCGTATTTCTGCGATGCCTTTGCGCGCGGATGCGGCGGCCCGGTGGTCATCATCCTCGGACTGATGGCGGTGACGCATGGCTACCGGCCGTTGGCATGGTTCAACTTCTACCTGTTCGCCAGCGCGGCCGCGGGCACGGCCGCGCTGGTGGCGGCCGACGCGGCGGGAACGCTCAGACCAGCCTTTTACCTGGCGATGTGGTCCCTGTTCTCGCTGTATCTCGTCTGCTTCATCCGGCGCCTGGCCGCCGCGCATGCCTATCGCCACGCGGTCGCCGTCGGGCTAGTCCTTGTCTCGGCGCAGGCGATTGCCGGCATGTACGACTTCTATCCGCTGCCCGGCGACGACGAACGCCTCTATTTTCATGCCGTGGCGGGCCTGGTCTGGTCGTTCCTGTGCGTGGAACTCTATTACGCGTACTGCGCACTGGAGCGCGCAGCGGGGAATGCGGGCACGGGCGCCGATGCCACCGACGAACTAGAGAAATTGTTCTGATGTTAAGCAGGCGACGCGGGCACGCAACATACGCCTGCCATTCACTCGTATTCCCTTACGGAAACTCGTATGATGGGAGACCCACATCCGTAACCGCCGAGTGCCCCTCTTGTTGTCATTTCCCTCATTTTTGCGTGGCAGATCGCCCGCGCGCACGATCTGTTGGCTGCTGCTCGCGGACTTCGTGTTCTGCATCGGCTTCGCCGTATGGAGCCGCACGCTGGCATACGACAGCCAGATCCAGGAAGGTGTGTCCGCGAGCCGCGCAATGGCCGATTCGGCGCTCCACCATGCGGAATCGACGGTGGATACGGCCGGCTGGATGCTGGCGGGCGTCGTCGAGCGCGCGGAAGCGGACGGCATGCGCGGCGCCGACGAAGGCGCGCTGCGCCGCCTGATGCTGGCTCGCGTCCTGGATAAGCGCTCGCCGCTCGCCGGCCTGTGCGTGGCCGATGCCGCGGGCGGCGTCATGGCCGCCCCGACGGACGCGGTTGGACCGTGCGCGGACGGCGTCGTGCGCGCAGCTTCCGCTTACCACCGCGTTCATGCCGACCGGGACATCCACGTCGCCGTGCCGGGCGGCGCGCAGGTCTTGACCGTGTCGCGCCGTATCGATGGCCCTGATGGACGCTATGCCGGCGTGGCCGCGGCGACGATCCCGCTGCGCTATTTCGAGGACCAGTACCGGGGCATGGAGCCCGGCCCCCACGGGCAGGTGGCGCTGGCGCTGGCCGACAGCACGCCGGTGACGCGCTTTCCCGTATCGGCCGAAGGGGAGCGCGATGGCGCACGTGTGCCTGCGATCCGGCTGAAGACGAAAGAGACGGAGGTCGAACGCCTGCATACGACGCTGCGCTCCGCACGGTATCCGCTCGCCGTCGACGCCGCCGTCGGCAAGGACGACGTGCTGGCCGACTGGCGCCGCGTCACTTGGCAGGAGAGCGCGGCGCTGGCGGGCGAAATGTTCGGCGTCTACCTCGTCTGCTTCTGGGTCATCGCGCAGATGCGGGTGCGCGAGCGCCTCGAGCGCACGCTGCGCAGCACGCAGGAGGCGCTCGAGAAACAGAATACGGCGCTGGCCCGCCTGGCGGATACGGACGGCCTCACCGGCCTCGCCAACCGCCGTCACCTGGACGAACGCATGGCACTGGAAATCGCGCGCGCGGCACGCGAACGCACGCCACTGTCGCTGATCATGATCGATGTGGACTTCTTCAAGCGCTACAACGACACCTATGGCCATGCCGCGGGCGACGATTGCCTGCGCACGGTCGCGCGCGTGCTGGCCGCGACCGTCAACCGGCCGGCCGATCTCGCCGCCCGGTTCGGCGGCGAGGAATTCGCGGTCCTGTTGCCTAACACCGCGCAGGACGGCGCGCGCGGTATCGCGGAAGCGATCTGCCACGGCGTGCGCGCGGCCGGCATGCCGCACGGCGCGAGCGACCTCGGATTCGTCACGATCAGCGCGGGCGTCGCCACCGCGGTGCCGGCGCCGGGTGGCGACGGACGCGCGCTCGTCGAAGCCGCCGATGCCGCGCTGTACGAGGCGAAGGAAGTGGGCCGCAACGGCGTGCGCGCCCACTGAGCCGCGTCAGGCGTCGAGCAGTCCCGCCTGCGCCGACGCCGCGCACACGATGCCGATCGCCCGCTGCCGGAACCACTGGTGGATGCGGTCGGCTTCGCGCACCTCGTGCCAGTAAGCGAAGATCGGATACGGTTTCACCCGCAGCGGCAACGGCCTCACGACGACCGGCAGCAGTGTCGCCATCTTCAATGCATAGAATCGCGGCAGCGTGAGCAGCAGGTCGCCCGCGGCGGCGATCTCGCACGCGGAGAAGTGATGCTGGGCGACCAGCTGGATCCGGCGGTAGCGTCCCTGGCTGCCGAGCAGCACATCCAATGTGTTCGGTTCGCCCAGCGGCGACACGCTCACGTGGCCGGCCGCGAACCAGGCATCGCGGTCGAGGCTGGCCGCGAGCGGATGGTCGCGCCGCATCAGGACGACGAGCGTCTCGTCGAACAGGTATTGGCTGACCACGCGCGGGCCGACCCGCAGGCGGCGCTCGAACACGAGGTCGAGCTGGCCGCCGGCCAGCCCCCGTTCGACCGCGTCCAGCGGCGGGCGGCGGTTCACGAGCCGCAGTCCCGGCGCCTCCCGCGCGAACGCTTCCGCCAGCGCCGGCAGGGCGAGCGACTCGAGCAGGTCGCGCGCGCCGATGGTCATTTCCAGGTCGAGCGTCTCGGGCCGCACTTCCGTGTCGAGTCGCAGCGTGCCCTGCAGGCCACGCAGGTGGCGTTGCACGTCGTCGATCATTGCGAGGGTGCGCTCGGTCGGCACGACGCGATTCCCCTGGCGCACGAACAACGGATCGCCGAAGTGCTCGCGCAGGCGGTTCAGCGCGTGCGTGACGGCCGGCTGCGTCAGGTGCAGCGCACGCGCCGCGGCCGTGATGCCGCCCTGCACGTGGATGGCGTCGAGGACGCGGAACAGGTTCAGGTCGATACGGCTGTCGTCCATTGCGGGATATCAATCTGGTTCATGTGCTGCCATTATGATTATTCATTTTACGGATGAATAAGCATAGCGTAGGCTTTCCCGCATCACAACCACCGGACCTCATGCCATGGATTTTTCTCTCTCCCAACGCAGCCACGACTGGCTGCAGCGCCTCGACCGCTTCATGCGCGAGGAGGTCGAACCGGCGGAACCCGAATACGCCGCCCAACTGACCGGCGGCGCCGACTGGCGCGCATGGCGCCAGCCGCCGATCATGGAAAGCCTGAAGGCACGGGCGCGTGAGGTCGGGCTGTGGAACCTGTTCCTGCCGGAACGCGACCATGGCGGGGCAGGTTTGTCCAACGTCGAATACGCCGCGCTCGCCGAGCGCATGGGCCATTCGTTCATCGCCCCCGAAGTCTTCAACTGCAACGCGCCCGACACCGGCAACATGGAAGTGCTGGTCCGCTACGGCTCGCCCGAGCAGCAGGCGCGCTGGCTGGAGCCGCTGCTGGCGGGCGAGATCCGTTCCGCCTTCTGCATGACGGAGCCGGAAGTCGCCTCGTCCGACGCGACGAACATGCGCGCGACGGCGACCATCGAGGGCGACGAGGTTGTGCTGAACGGCCGTAAATGGTGGACCACTGGCATCGGCCATCCGAACGTGCGCTTCGCCATCTTCATGGGCCTGACCGATCCGCATGCCGACAAGCATCGCCAGCATTCGATGGTGATCTGCCCACTCGACACGCCGGGCGTTTCCATTGCCCGCATGCTGCCCGTGTTCGGCACATACGACGAACCGTCCGGCCATGGCGAGGTCGTGTTCGACAATGTCCGCCTGCCGCTGTCGAACATCATCCTCGGGCCGGGGCGCGGCTTCGAGATCGCGCAGGGCCGTCTCGGCCCCGGCCGCATCCATCACTGCATGCGCGCGCTGGGCGCCGCGGAACGCACGCTCGCGCTGCTGTGCGCGCGCGGCGAGGAGCGCATCGCGTTCGGCAAGCCGCTCGTCAAACTGGGCGCCAATGCCGACGTCATCGCCGACCTGCGCATCGGCATCGAACAGGCGCGCCTGCTGACGCTCAAGGCGGCATGGACCATCGACACGCAGGGCGTCAAGGCCGCGATGAGCCTGATCTCGCAGATCAAGGTGGCGGCGCCCACCATCCTCCAGCAGGCGGTGGATGCCGCGATCCAGATCCACGGCGCCGCCGGCCTGTCGGACGACACGCCGCTCGCCGCGCTGTACGCGTATGCGCGCTCGCTGCGCATCGCCGACGGTCCGGACGCAGTGCACCGCGGCCTGATCGCCAAGCTGGAACTGCGCGAGCAGGCGACGCACCGGGAGGCGCGCGCATGAGCGCCATGATCGACGAAGCGCGAGCGCTGCGCGCCGAGGACAGCCTGGACCTCGCCCGCCTCGACGCCTACCTGAAGGACGCGATTCCCGGGTTGACGGGCACGCCCGACATCCGCCAGTTCCACGGCGGCGCCTCGAACCTCACCTACCTCGTGACGTACGGCGAGCGCGCCATGGTATTGCGCCGCCCGCCTCCGGGTGCCACAGGCGCCGGCGCGCACGACATGCTGCGCGAGGCGGGCGTGATGGCGGCGCTGCGGTCCAGCTACCCGTACGTGCCCGCGATCCTGGCCCGCTGCGACGACCCCGCCGTGATCGGCACGCCGTTCTACGTGATGGAACGGCTGGTCGGCGTGATCCTGCGGCGCGACCTGCCGGAAGGCCTGGGCCTCGACGCGGCCGGCGTGCGCGCGCTGTGCACGACCTTCCTCGACCGCCTGATCGAACTGCACGGCGTCGACACGGCGCGCCCGGAAATTGCCGCTATCGGCAAGGGCGAAGGATATGTCGCGCGCCAGGTGTCCGGTTGGACGGGACGCTGGGATCGTGCCGCCACCGACGGCACCGATCCGTACGCCGACGTGATCGCTTGGCTGCGGGCACGCCAGCCGGAACGCGAATCGCGGCTGTGCGTCATCCACAACGATTACCGGTTCGACAACGTCGTGCTCGATCCGGCGGATCCGCTGCACATCACCGGTGTGCTCGACTGGGAGATGGCGACCATCGGCGACCCGCTCATGGACCTGGGCGGTTCGCTCGCGTACTGGGTCGAAGCGGACGACGACGCCGGTTTCCGCGCGCTGCGCCGCCAGCCGACGCACGCCGAGGGCATGCTGACGCGGCGCGAGGCGGTCGCGTACTATGGCGCGCGCACCGGCATCGACGTGGGCGATTTCGCGTTCTACGAAGTGTTCGGCCTGTTCCGCCTGATGGTCATCGCGCAGCAGATCTACCGCCGCTATGTCCTCGGCCAGACGACCAACGAGCAGTTCGCCGGCTTCGGCGAGATCGTGCGCGTCCTGGGCGCGCGCTGCCGCCGCCTGATCGGCGCGGGCGGAGAGGCGCCATGACGGAGGTGTACCTCGTCCGCCATGCACAGGCGAGCCTGGGCGCGGAGGACTACGATTGCCTGTCGCCGCTGGGCGAGGCGCAGGCCGTACTCCTCGGGGCGTGGATGGCGCGCGGCCGCCACCGGCCCGCCCGCGTGGCGATCGGCACGCTGCGCCGCCATGCGCAGACGGCGCAAGCCTTCCTGCGCGCCGCGGGACTCGAGGACGTGCCGGTGACCGTACTGCCCGGTCTGGACGAACTCGACGCGGACGAGCTGATCGCCCGGCTGCGCCCGGACCTCGCGTCGTCCGCTGCGCTGCGCGTGGAACTCGCGTGCAATCCGGAGGCGAAGCGCGAGCTGCAGGCGCTGTTCGTCGAGGCGGTCGCGCGTTGGACATCGGGGCACTACGACCACGAATACCGCACGTCGTGGCCCGCGTTCCAGGCCGCCGTGCGCGACGCGTGGTTGACGCTCGCCCGCCAGGCAGAGGGCGAGACGTGGATCGTCACCTCCGGCGGGCCGATCAGCGTGATCGTCGGCGCGCTGCTCGGTCTTCCGCCCGAACGCACGTTCACATTGTGCTGGCCGCTCGTCAACACCAGCGTCACCCGCATCCGGCTCGGCCGGAGCTCCCACCAGCTCGTCACCTACAACGGGTGGGCCCACCTCGGCCGCGAGGACGAGGCCCATCTCGTCACACATCGCTGATCCGGCGGCATTTCCTTCAGGTTTCCGACAACGGCCGCGCGCCGTTGTTTTTTTGCCCGTGTGTTTGTCTTCTTGTCCTAAGTTAAGTAGGATGACCTACGAATGCAGCAGCAATTCCAACGAGAAGGAGACAGGTATGTTTCGAGAAGTCGTCGTAGTGAGTGCGGTACGCACGCCCATCGGTACGTTCGGTGGCAGCCTGAAGGACGTTCCGCCCACGGAGCTTGGCGCGCTGGTCGTGCGCGAATCGCTGGCGCGTGCCGGCGTCGACGGTCAGGATGTCGGTCATGTCGTGTTCGGCCACGTGGTCAACACCGAGCCGAAGGACATGTACCTCGCGCGCGTGGCCGCCATCAACGGCGGTTGCGGCGAAGGCACGCCCGCGTTCAACGTCAACCGCCTGTGCGGCTCGGGCCTGCAGGCCATCGTGTCGGCCGCGCAGAGCGTGCAGCTGGGCGATTGCGACATCGCCATCGGCGCCGGCGCCGAGAACATGAGCCGCGCGCCGTTCGCGAGCCTGGACACCCGCTGGGGCATCCGCATGGGCGACACGAAGCTCGTCGACATGATGATCGGCGCGCTGCACGACCCGTTCCACAAGGTGCACATGGGCGTGACGGCCGAGAACATCGCGGCGAAATGGGGCATCACGCGCGACGACCAGGACCGTCTGGCCGTCGAGAGTCACAACCGCGCGCAGCGCGCCACCGAAGCGGGTCATTTCAAGGACCAGATCGTGCCCGTGACGCTGCGGACGCGCAAGGGCGACATCGCCTACGCCACCGACGAACACTTCCGCGTCGACGCGACGCTGGACGACATGGCGAAGCTGAAGCCGGTGTTCCTGAAGGAGAACGGCACGGTCACGGCCGGCAACGCGTCCGGGATCAACGATGCCGCCGCGGCCATCGTGCTGATGGAGGCGAAGGCGGCGCAGGCACGCGGCCTCGCGCCGCTCGCGCGCCTGGTGGCGTATGCGCATGCGGGCGTCGATCCGAAGTACATGGGTATCGGTCCGGTGCCGGCCACGAAACTGGCTTTGCAGAAGGCGGGGCTCACCGTCCAGGACTTGGACGTCATCGAGGCGAACGAGGCGTTCGCGGCCCAGGCGTGCGCGGTGACGCGGGACCTGGGGCTCGATCCGGCGAAAGTCAATCCGAACGGTTCCGGCATCTCGCTGGGCCACCCGATCGGCGCCACCGGCGCGCTGATCACGGTGAAGGCCCTGCACGAACTGAAGCGCGTCGGCGGCAGGTATGCGCTGGTGACGATGTGCATCGGCGGCGGCCAGGGCATCGCCGCCATCTTCGAGCGCATGTAGCCATGGTCGCCCGGCCCGACACGCATGCAGCGAACCCGCCGGCCCGGCGCCGAGGCGGCGGACGCCATCCGGCCGCGGTACTGCAGGCGCGCGAGCGCGACCTGCTCGACGTGGCGAAGCAGCTGTTCGTGCGCGACAGCTATCACCAGGTCAGCATCGCGACGATCGCAACGACGGTGCGCGTCGCGACCAAGACGATCTACGACAAATTCGGCAGCAAGCGCGGACTTCTGCGCGCCGTCGTCGAGCGCGACGTCGACGACTGGGCGCGCCAGGCCGGGGCCATCGAGACATCCGGCGCCGATATCCGGACCAGGCTCGAAGCGCTCGCCGGTCTCATTCTTCAGCGCGCGCTCTCCGAACAGCGTGCACGCCTGCATGCCGACGCCGTTGCTGAAAGAAGTCCCGAACTCGCCGCGCTCGTCGCGCCAGTCGCCATGCGCGACCGCGAACTGCTCGAGCAGCTGATGGCGGAACTGCACGGCGACGGTGCGGGACCCGGGCCCGACGTCCTGTGCGATGCGTTCGTCGGCTGCGTGCTGGGCCGGCACATCGGCGCGATCGCGGCCGGTACCGACCGTCACGCGGACGGGGAACGGTTGCGGTCCATGGCCGCCGCCGGCGTGGCGGGTTTCCTCGCGCTGGCCGGACACGCGGGGAGGCCATGATGTTGCACGACACCTTCCTGCTGCAACAGATGGTCGAGCTGACCGACGCGCTGCACCGGCAATCCGGCAAGGGCAGGGCGCGCACGGCGGGCCATGGCGTCGAGCCATGGTCGGACGACGAACGCCGGCGCATCCTCCACGAGGTCGGCACGCGGCGCGCTGACGGCGAGTCGTTCGGCAGTATCGCGCATGCGCTGAACGGGCTCGGGATACGTGGCGAACATGGCGGCCGCTGGTACGGCGCGACCGTCCGCAATTTCACCCTCAGACATGCTGTATCAACAACGAAGCAATAACTCACCATGAAGAACGACATGAAAGCACTCGCAACAATGCTCCTCCTCCCGTGTGCAATATCCAGCGCTTGGGCACAGGATGGCGCGACCCCGGCGGTCAAGGTCAGCGGTTTCGGCACCGGCGCCCTGACCTGGACGAACACGAACGACGCGCTGTTCGCGCGTCCCTACCAGGCGGGCGGCGCCGGTACGAAGCCCCGCACCGGCGTCGATTCCAACGTCGGTTTGCAGGTCGATGCCCGCATCAACGACTGGCTGTCCGTGACGGGGCAGGGCGTGGTGCGCAAGCTCGAGACGGACGCCTACGGCGCGACCGGCACGCTCGCCTTCGCGAAGGCAAGGGTGTCGGACGCGGTGAGCGTGCGCGTCGGCCGCGTGCCGCTCGCGGCTTTCCTCGTCTCCGACTACCGCAACGTGGGGTATGCGAACACGATGCTGCGCCCGTCGCAGGAGGTGTACGCGCAGGTCCCGAACGACAGCCTCGACGGCGTGGACCTGGACTGGCGCCAGGGCGTCGGCACGGCGACGCTGACCACGCAGCTCGCGTACGGGCGCTCGACGGCAAAGCTGCCCGGCCAGACCGTCACGTTCTCGAACGCGCGGGTTGTCAACGTCGTGCTCGAGTTGGGTCCCGTCACGCTGCGGCTGGGCCGCGACGATGCCCGGATGACGCTGACGCAGGGCGGCGTCGATCTGCCGAAATTCAAGGTGTCGTTCACTGCTGCCGGCTTCGCGCTGGACTGGAACGATGTCGTCGTCCAGTCCGAATACACGACGTCGCGCGGCTTCGGCGCCACCAGCAAGGGCTGGTACGCAATGGGAGGCTACCGCTTCGGCAAGGTGCTGCCGTTCGTGAGCCACGGCCGGCTGACGGGCGACGTCGCGCAAGCGACCGACAGCGTCGGCGTGCGCTGGGATGCGTTCCGTTCCGCGGACATCAAATTCCAGGTCGACCGCGTTCGGCCCGAAGGCGCGGGCCTGTTCAACCAGCCGAAGCCGGGGTTCCGCGGTCCGGTCACCGTCGGTACCGTGGCCGTCGATTTCGTTTTCTGAGGAGGCAGCGATGCACAACATCTCTTTTTCGTTCATTCTCGCCGCCATTCTCGGCATCGCGATGCCGGCGCGGGCCGAGGTCGTCGTCGTGGTCAACCCGAATGCCCCCGAAGCATCGATGTCGAAGGATGAGGTCGCCCAGTACTTCCTCGGCAAGTCCGCCGCTCTCGTGCCCATCGACCAGCCGGAGAGCGCCCCGATCCGCGCGGAGTTCTACCGCAAGGTCGCCGACAAGGACTTGTCGCAGGCGAAGGCCTTGTGGTCCAAGCTGGTATTCACGGGCAAGGCGACGATGCCTCGGGAGATGGCCGGCAGCGCCGAGGTGAAGAAGGCCGTGGCGGCGAACCCGAAGGCCATCGGCTACATCGACCGGAGCGCCGTCGACGCCACCGTCAAGGTCGTCTATACGGCACCCTGATCCACGCTACGGAAAGCGAGTCCACCATGAGCATCAAGCGCAAGATCTGGGCGTTGCCCGTCGTGTCCATCCTCGTCTTCGGCGTCGGGATCGGCGTCAGCACGGTCATCGCGGTCGATGCCGTGCACGCCATCGACAGGACGGCGCGGCTCGACTATCCGTTGCTGGACCTGACCAAGACGCTGGCGCAGGACGTCGACGCCGTCAGCGACGGCCTGCGCGATGCGGTCGGCGAGGCGGACCGGGCCCGGCTCGCGCAAATTGCGGACCAGGTGGCGCGCGTGCGCGCACGGCTTGGCAAGCTTGCCGCCATGGATGGCCAGCGCGCCGCCGGTGACCGGCTGGCGCGTGAGTTCGACACGTATTACGGACCGGCGCTCACGTCGGCACGCATCATGCTCGACATGGAGAAGGGCGACGTGCAGGCCGAGGTGGAAGTAATGCAGAAGGCCCAGCGGGTCCTGCAGGCCGACCTCGCGCGGACCGGCGAGGCGGCGCGGCGGCAGTTCCATGCCGGTATCGAACGCAGCGCGGCCGGGGTCCACGACGTGTTGTGGACGATGGTGCTCACCGCGCTGCTCGTCGTCGCCGGTCTCGCGATCGCGTCCTGGTTCGTCGTCAAGGCGATCTGGCGCGAGCTGGGCGGCGAGCCCGAGTATGCCCGTTCGATCGCACAGGCGGTGGCCGGCGGCGACCTGTCGATGACCATCCGGACGGATTGCGGCGACAGCGTGCTGGCAGCGCTGGACGAGATGCGCACGCGTCTGGCCACGATGGTGGCCGGCATCCAGGGCTCGGCCGGCGCGATCGCCGCGGCCAGCGCGGAGATTGCGCGCGGTAACGCGGATCTCGCGGGCCGCACGCTGGCGCAGGCGGATGACCTCGACGCGACCGGCAGGTCGATGCGGGAGCTCACCGGCACTGTCGAGCAAAACACGCATAGCGTGAACGAAGCGAGCCGGCTGGCAGGCAACGCATCGCGCATCGCGACGCGCGGCGGCCAGGTCGTCGACAGCGTTGTCGCGACGATGGGCGACATCAACGCGTCGTCTGCGCAGATCGTCGAGATCATCGCCGTCATCGACGGCATCGCGTTCCAGACCAATATCCTCGCATTGAACGCGGCCGTGGAAGCGGCACGCGCCGGCGAACAGGGACGTGGCTTCGCGGTCGTCGCGGCCGAAGTGCGCAACCTGGCCCAGCGCAGCGCGGCCGCGGCGAAGGAGATCAAGACGCTGATCGGCGATTCCGTGGCCCGGGTGGACGCGGGCAGCGCGCTCGTCGACGAAGCGGGGGAGACGATGCGCCAGATCGTCGCCGCGGTCCGCCAGGTGGAAATCATCATGGGAGAAATCAGCATGGCCGGACGGCGCCAGGCCGCCGGCATCGAACAGATCGGCCAGGCAATCGGCAGCATGGACGGGATGACGCAGCAGAATTCGGCGCTCGTCGAGGAAGCGTCGGCGGCGGCTGAATCGTTGTCGGACCAGACGGCGCAGCTGACCGAGGCGCTGTCCGTATTCCGCCTGCGGGCACGCGCCCTATCGGCGACACGAATTCCGCAACACGTCAACCAAGGAGCATCAATTGCGTACTACACAACAACTGTTTGACCTGACGGGCAAGACCGCCCTCGTCACCGGCGGCTCGCGCGGACTGGGCCTGCAGATCGCCACGGCGCTCGGTGAGATGGGCGCGCGCGTCATGCTGTCGGCCCGCAAGCAGGCCGACCTCGACGCGGCGGTCGACCACCTGGGCGCCCGCGGCATCGCCGCCAGCGCCGTGGCCGCCGACATGGGGTCGGAATCTGGCGTCGCGGCGCTCGCGGCGGCCGCGCTCGGGCAGCTCGGCCACGTCGACATCCTCGTCAACAATGCGGGCGCCACGTGGGCCGCCCCGGCGGAAGACTTCCCGCTCGATGCCTGGGACAAGGTCATGAACCTGAACGTGCGTAGCATCTTCCTGCTGTCGCAGGCCATTGGCCGGCAGTCGATGATTCCGCGCCGGCAGGGCCGCATCATCAACGTTGCTTCCATCGCGGGCTTCGCGGGCAATGCGCCCGACTCGCCAATGAAGACGCTCGCCTACAACACCTCCAAGGCGGCGCTGATGAATTTCACGCGTACGCTGGCAGGCGAGTGGGGCGCCTACGGCATCACCGTGAACGCCATCGCACCGGGCTACTTCCCGTCGAAGATGACCATGGGTTTGCTGGCGCAGGCGGGCGAAGAAAACCTGGTCAAGTCCGTGCCCTTGCAGCGGCTCGGCGACGACGAGGACCTGAAGGGCGTGGCCGCGTTCCTCGCGTCGGATGCGGCGAAACATGTAACCGGTCAGGTCATCGCGGTTGATGGGGGGAATTCGGCAGTGCGTTGATGTGATCCGGCCGCAGGCCGCGTGCCTGCGGCGCTGTCTCTCCCGCACCGGCCGGGTGTATCATGGTCGCGCCCGAACTTTTTTTTGGGAGGGGCAGATGGCCTTGCGCTCTGTCCGGACGCTCCGCCGCGGTTTGATGGCGCTCTCGATCGCGTTGCCGGCACTGTTCGTCATCTCGGCCGGCATCGCCGTCGTGCAGGATTATCGTGCCACGATCCAACAGGCCGAGTCCGACATGCGTAGCGTCGCCGTCGCGCTCGAGGAACACGCCATGCGCACGTTCGGCGAGGCCGATACCCTCGTCCGTATCGCTATTGCCGAGATCGGCAGACGGGGACTGGCGCCCACGGCTGCCGACGAACGCGCCCTCCACGACATCCTGGCCGCGGCGACGCGCGACTCGCCCCTGACGAGCGGCGCGGTCGTCGTGTCGCCGGACGGATGGGTGCGCGCCAGCGCCGCCGTTTATCCGGTGACCCCGGTGGACAGCCGCGGCCGCGATTACGTTACAGATCTGCGCGCGCACCGCGGGAACGGCATCCTGGTGTCCCGGCTGCTCGCCTCGCAGCCGGAGATGCGGGGCATTCCGGTCGCCCGCAGGGTCGACAATCCGGACGGTTCGATGAAGATGATCGTCGGCGTCGGTGTCGATACGGCGTACTTCGACCGTTTCTACCGCGACCTGGAATTGGGCTACGGAATCGGAATGATGCTCGTGCGGCGGGACGGCTGGGTGGTCACGGAAACGCCCATGCGTGCAGACGCCGGGGAACACAACCTGGCGAACACGCCCACGTTTCGTCGGCTCGCGTCCGCACCGATCGGCGTGTTCGACATGCAAGATAGCGCGGGCGGCGGCACGCTCGTGGTCGGCTACGCCAGCCTGGCGCAGTCGCCGGTGGTGGCCGTGGCCACGGTCGCGCGTGCCGACGTGCTGCAGCCATTCATCCGGCGCAGCCAGCAGGTTGCCGGCATAGGCGTCCTGTCCTCGGTACTCGTCCTGTGCCTGCTGCGGTTCCTCTGGCTGCAACTGACCTCGCTGGAAGCGGCACAGGAAGGGCTCGCGCGACGCAACGAAGACGTGAACGCCGAGCGCCGCCGTTTCCAGGAACTCGTCGACGGTATCGATGGTGTCGTCTGGGAAGCGTTGCTACCGGATTTTCAGTTTACTTATGTCAGCGGCAATGCCGAGGCGATTTCCGGCTACAAGGCGGAACAATGGATGAGCGACCGGCACTTCTGGCGCGACAGGCTGTGTACCGGACCGGACGGCAACCACGCCGAGCCGATCCTGAGCACCGCGCGGCCCGGCCTGCTCAAGCCGATCGAACATCATATCGTCACGCCCGATGGGAAGGCCTTGTGGCTGCGCAGTAACGTCATGCTCGCCCATACGCGTGCCGGTGACTTGCATGTGCGCGGCGTCACGACCGACATCACACCGCAGAAGGTGTCCGAACTGCAGTTGTACGAAGCGAATCACGTCGATCCGCTGACCAAGCTGCCGAACCGGCGCGCCGTGCTCGAGCGCTTGGGGCATGGATTGCTGCTGGCCGAGCACAACCAAGCCATCGTCGCCATCGTCCTCATCGATATCGACAACTTCAACACCTTGAACGACAGCCTGGGGCACGAGCAGGGCGATGAGGCGCTCGTCCAGGTTGCCGGGCGGCTGCAACGCTGCCTGGGGCGCACGGACATGCTGGCGCGCATGGGCGGCGACGAATTCGCGGTCGTGATGGAAGAGGTCGATCGCGTCGCGCTGAAGGCTGAGCACCTGGCCGAATGCATCAGTGCTGCGCTCGAGCATAACCTGTCGGTGAAAGGTCGCGAGGTCTATCTGACCGTCAGCATGGGCATCGCCCTGTTCCCTCAGGACGGTACGGATGTCCAGATCCTGTTGCGCAACGCCGACGCTGCCTTGCACCGCGTCAAGGCGGCCGGCAGGAATGGCTGGCAGTTCTTCGACAGTTCGATGGCCCGGCAGGTCGAACACCGGCTCGACATGGAAACCGCCCTGCGCCGGGCCATCGAACGCGAGGAACTCCGCCTCTACTACCAGCCCCAGCGCTCGCTGGATGACGGCAAGATCGTCGGCGCCGAGGCGCTCGTGCGTTGGGAGCGGCCGGGCGTGGGCATGGTGCCGACCCAGGAGTTCATCCGCCTGGCCGAGGAAAACGGCCTGATCGTCGCGCTGGGCAATTGGGTGCTGCTGGCAGCCTGCCGCCAGGCGATGGCATGGAACGAGGCCGGCATGCCGCTGCGCATTGCTGTCAACGTGTCCGTCGTACAGTTGCAGCAGGCCGATTTCGTGGCACAGGTGCGTTCTGCGCTGACTCTGTCCGGCTTGCCGACGCATTGCCTCGAGCTGGAGATCACCGAGGGCGCTGTTGTCGTCGACGTGCTGGACGCACTCGACAAATTGCACCAGATTAAGGCCATGGGCGTCGAACTGGCCGTCGACGACTTTGGTACCGGCTACTCATCGTTGTCCTACCTGAAGCAGATGCCGGTCGACCGCCTGAAAATCGATCAGAGCTTCGTGCGCGACATTCCGGACAGCGCCGACGACTGTGCCATTGTACGGGCGATCCTGGCAATGGCGTCCAACCTCAAGTTGCAGGTCATCGCCGAAGGCGTCGAATCGGAGGACCAGCTCGCGTTCCTGAGTCACGAAGGGTGCCAGGAGATCCAGGGCTACCTCCTGTCCCCGCCGGTCAATCCGGACAATTTCTTCGCGCGTTTCCGCAACGCGGGGCGCATCGTTGAAGCGAGCCAATAGCTTCGAATTGAACCGTCGTAATCACCCTGGCCGGACGAAGTTTGCTAAGCGAACTCATGCGGTGCAAAGTGCGGTGCTGAGCTAACTCTTTGATTTGTAAAAGCGAAAATGGCCTGCAAAGCCGTCTAGACGGGTTCGACTCCCGTCCTCGCCTCCAGCATATCCGTAGATCAGCGCCACCACGCTGATCTACGTCAAGAGTTCGACCGATTCTAGGCGTTGTACGTTTCTTCTGTTTTCCTCCGGAGTGACAGTCAGCAGTCGAGCTGCGCAAAAATGGTCAGCGCGTGCAGGGAATTTAGACAAGTGAGTGTCTACGCCTGCCGTGGCGATTCACGGACTTCTCGATGCTTCGCCATGAAGTCGAACTTCAAATCGACTTCTTCGCGAAGTACGCAGCGGCATTCTCCAACAGATTGCGCTCCATCTTGACCTTGACGACCTCCCTGCGTAGCCGCACTGTCTCCGCGTCCTGTGCCGTCATCTTGCCGTTGCCTGCGAATGCTTCTTGGGGTTGCTTGCGCACCCATTTACTCAGAACGTTTGCGTGTACATCCAGATCCTGCGCCGCCTGGCGTACCGATACCTTGCGCTCGTCGATCAACCTTACCGTCTCAAGCTTAATTCGCGGCTGAACTGCCTCCGTCGATTCTCCCGACTCCATTTTCCACCTTAACTTGGCGTCTGCGGAATCGGCAACAGGCCAAGAGTAGCCTGTCATGACCGGCTGCTTCCGCTCCGAAGCGGACACAGCGGATTCTAGATCCAATTGCGGCCGGCAATCTGTTGCCGCTAGACGAGGTTCCGCTGTGGACACTGCAACGCAGACGATAACGTCTTACGTGTTGCTAAGCGGCAATGCGCGCCCAAAGGCTCCGACTTGTCGACCTCGCAGATGAATTCGACGCCACTGCACTTTCACTCAACACCAGACCAGGCGAAACGCTCGGATGAAAGACGCCGCTGGCCGTTTACGCCGAACACATGGCGCCTCTGCAATTACATGCTGATTCCGTTTATTCGCCCGGTATTGCAATTGGCACTTGAGACCGACGTCCTTCGTTTGGGAAATTACCTAGCGAGCTTGAAATTCTCCGTAAACCTGCCAAACTCGTATAGTAATGCCGAATGCGCAGAGTGTTAGCTTAAACCTTTCCGGCTTTGAAAATAACTGGCTTGTGAATTGCCACGTTCAACGTATTCCAATAAATTCGGACGTGCGTTAGGCTATTGGGCCGACGACGCGAAAACTTGCTCAAAACGGGCAGTTCAAAGCAAAAGCGCCAAGGTGCAGCATCCGCCAAATGTCGGGCCGACGCGGGTGAACGTCATCCCATGCTTCTGGCTGGGGTCAGGATCATAGGGTACGACCGCGGCCTTAATGAGCACGTAACTCCAATTCAATCACGACTGGCGGAGAGTGCGATGAATGACGCAAACGATGTGCTGGGCAGGCAGATGCCCGAATATGCCTATTACGAAAAACACAAGCCCTTGCTGGACTTGGATTTCAAAAAGAGCGTGGGCGGGCGTGTTGTCCTCACGATGATTATCGGTTCGCTTATAGTGCTGCGGTTGGTGGGAAATGGGCACGGTTGGTGGGCCATCGGGGTGGCGGTTTTCCTCATCGGTTCAATTGTCGAGCCGGTTGTGTCTTTAACTATCGATCGCGTACGCATCTTTAGAGATGGGATATTGGCCACTTATGTCCAGTTTCCTTGGAATGGCAAGCCAGCCTGGAGGCAGTTTCCCTGGAGCGTCGTTCTTCATCTCGATTTGTCTGATGCACAGTTTCAAATCGCGACGACTAGAGAATCCAGCTCGTATGGACACGTCTATTCCTATATGAGGAAAATGAACCGAAAGGAGAAAGCCAAACTCATCAATGAGTTCAAATCGCTTCAACAGCGGGGAGACATTCCATCCACGGTGCGCATCGTCGAGTAGTATCCTATCTTATGTCAGCAGCGCGTGAAAAACGCTTGTCGGTTAAGTTGACCCAAGCGTTGGATGTTTGTCTGCCGGAGAATCTGTGGAAAATAACCGTCGATATCGGTTGCTCGCGGTGCTCCTTGCCTGTTGGCTGCATGGCTGCGGCGTCCGGCCATCCGTGACCGAAAGCCAGCTGATCGGCAACTGGCAGTGCGCCGCCGTCGTGAACGGAACCCTGAGTGAGCTGATCTATACGCTGCAGGAAGATCACAGCTTCAAGGTTGCACTTGTTGAACGGAAGAATGACAAGATTTATGCAGGCACCGAAGTCAAGGGTAGATGGGCTTTGCATGGCCGAACCCTTGAACTTACTTTTGACGGAGTGAAGAATGAGACAGAGCAGACATCCAGCCTTGAAATTGACAAGGTCACCGTCGCGGAGTGGACGGCTGTAGAGGAGGGCCAAACCGTCGTCATGCGACGTGCGAGTGAGCCCGCGAGGCGATCCGAATCCGTGGCGGCCACTGATCCAACCGATACGATACAAACCCCGGCTCCAGCCGAAGCAGAACCGGAAATCTCAACCTTGACTGTCTTGTCTTCGCAGTTCGTTGCCGACCATGAGACCTATTCCTTGTATTACACATTGCAGACACCGACGAATGTCAAAGTGGTAGCAGGAATCGATGGCGGCCCCGTTACGCTCATCGCGCGCAAGGGGCATTTCTCGGAAGCCTCGTATGCGAGCATGCTGACGGATCTGGTGCCGTCCATGGTAATCGCTGCCGTGGGCGGGGAGGACGGGACGGCCGCGAAGAAAGACTTCTATGACAGGCTTAACGAATTGACCAGCAGTCCGCTGTCGAAGATTAACGCAATCGGTCGCTACGAGAGCGAATGGGTGAAGTTGCCTGCTGGAGAACATACGGTCTTGATCGACAATAGCGGAGAGATCGGGGTGCGGCGTGGCGACGTGGTGGTGAACCTGACCGTCTATGGCACCAAGTAGACGTACCGAACCGGCCCGTTTCCCTGAATCAGTCCTTACGTTGCAAGGCCACGCGAAACCCAGGCCGCCAAGGCCAGGGCGACATGCAGTAACGCGGCGACGCAGCGGCCTGTGAGGCCATCTAGACGGCTTCGACTCCATCCGTGCCGCCCGCATACCGGTAGATCAACGCTTTCCTCGAAGTGCTGGACCTCTACGGTGTCATGAGATAAAAGGGAAACCTTCTTGCTCGGGCAATCGACGTGCCTGTACTCTGCGCGACAGGGCGGACGGGCAGGCACTCTGTTGCTTGGGCGCTGAATGATGGGCACAAGATGCGGGCGCTGGCCAGGGCACCCGCGAAGCTTGCGCTGTCTCCGGATAGTCGCGACGCACGCGCTCGAGTTACTGCCACGAAATCGGTTCGACGGTCTGGCGGAAGTTCTTGTAGAGCTGGTCAGGCGCCGTCTGCAAGCCGCCAAAGTCCCGGAAGACCGACTCCGCGATACCGCATTGTTCGATCAGGGTCTTGCGAAAGGCGTCGTATCTGGTTGCCGCAGGTGGATAGCTCGAGCCGTATCCAATGCCAAGTTGCGCAGCGGCCTTTTCGGCCAATTCGTACACGATGAACAACGCACCCACGCTGGACAGGGCGAGACGCAAGTGCACATCAAACGGCGAAGTGAGAGCATGGCCCGGCACTGCATTGGCAAAATGGCGCTTTTGCTGCGCGTTGGCCCGCAGTCCTGCCATGAGAAAATCCTGCGTAGGATTACCGCTGTTAACGGGCTGGTTGATCCACCATTCGGGCGGTACCATGACGTAGTCGAGCAGGAACTGCGCGCCGAGGCTGTCCGCCTCCAGTTCCTGATCCGCCGGCGAGGCCGGGCGAGAAAAGAGCCGCGGCGGATCGCAGTGTCCGGCGACGACGTGTCCCAGTTCATGGCCCAGCACGAAGGCCACCATCAAAATGCAGCGGCCCATATGGAGGAAGTCACGGCGGTGGGCCGCGGAGAGCCGCAATTCCAGCAGGCGCCGCTCTTCGTGACTGGTTGCCAGCCGTTCCGCCGGCGCCCACCGGTTTTCGCCCAGTACGTACTCTCTGACCGCCTCGTGCAAAATCTCGCAAACCTGCGACGCGTTCAGGGAGCCGGGGTTGATCACCTCACCGGCATGGGAGACTACGGGCGAGGCCGAGGTCACCAGTTCGGCCACGTCATTGATGAGGCAAAAGAGGCCGCCGTTCAAGTCTATCCGGTAGCGGCGCCGGAATGTCCCGACGCGTTGTGTGACAGCCGCCGCCCGCTGATTGGTCGGGGAAACGTCCAGGGCAACGGGAAATTTGACGTCAATCGGGTCGTCGACCATACCGCGCAAATGCGTCAGACGTCCGAAGACGTCGGCGAACACGGGCCCGGGGTCGCGTAACAGGGACTCCAGCACGTCCGGCCGCAATGCGTGGTCACCGGTCGGTGGCTCGTCAAACATGGCCGAATCACTGATTAACGTCGTTGAGCGCGAGACGCTCGCCGAAGATCAGCCCGACAATTCCACCAAACACGATCTCTGCAAAACGTAACAGCATGTCGGATCCTTCCTTCCAGTCGCTTTGGTGGGCGAAGAAAGCCGCCACCACGATCACGATCAGGAAAAAAATGCCGGCCAGTCCCCGCACGGGACTGAACCACCATTTCTTTTGGGGGGCATCCGACCCTTTCTGCGCCGGCGAAAATCCTTTTGCCGGCGGGGTTTGAACGTGGAAAAGCACGGCATGCTCCTTGTTCGGATGATCTGCTCGTACAGTCAGGCACGAAACAGGGCGCCAGGAGTGGAACACCTTTCTTCAGTCCGATTGGGCGAGAACGGCGAAGGACTGCGGCCGACATTGCCGGGGCCTTGCGCCTGCGGCCGCCTCAATCACGACTGTCGTCCCTCCGCTCCCTGCGGTTCAGACGACATGGGTGATCGTCTGGTGTCCTGTTCGCGTACCGCGTGCTGGTTGGGGGCGATCGGTTCAGGATATGTGACGACGTCATCAACAGCAAGCGTTTTCGAGATGGCGTTTTTCTGCATGGTGGCGTTCAAGGCTCTGGTGCAAATTATGGATGTGGGAGGAACTGACTGAGCCGGATGTCCGTCAGCTCAAGCAGCCAGAACAGCTGCCCGGATTTCCGACGGAGTTTGCCGCTGAGTGGCCAGAGCGCGCAGGGGAAAATGCCAATAGCTTCTCGCGCATTGTCTGAATTTGACCGATGGCGACCCTTAATGACAGTCAGCAACCGACCCTATCGAACATTGATCACGACACCTTCAAGCTGGCCGGGTTAAATGTCGTGGCCCGCGCCTTGTTCCGCCGCTTTCCGGTAGCGCTGTTGACACGACTACTGGAGGAAAAGATGCCTGAATCGCCACCACTAAGCTAGATACTCCTGAGCCATAATCTTAGGCAAAGGGGTCACTATGAGTGGAAAGCGGTACACGGAAGAATTCAAGATCGCGGCGGTCAAGCAGGTGACCGATCGTGGACATCTACCGACAGCGAGTCAAACAGCAGCTGCGCTTTTGGGCGGTTGGATAAGCGCCTCGGCTGGGATGCCAAGTCCTTTGTGCAGCCGCCAGATCATCGGAAGTGTCAAAGGACGAACTCGATTCAGCACCTCGTACACCCTGTTGGATCGGCCAATCATCGGCTCGAGATCCTTGACGGTGAGACCCTTCTGGTCCATCTGGAATTTGATGGCCTCGACCGGGTCTGCGACTTCCATCGGAAAGTGCTTTCCCTCGTAGGCTTCGACCAGTGTCGCAAGCACGTCCAGACGGTCGCCTTCCGGCGTCCCGAACTCCGCAGCCATGAGCGATTCCACTTCGCGCAGCGCTGCCTGGTAGTCTGCTTCGGTACGGATAGGTTTAATGTCCATGATGTCCCTCGATAGTTTGTGCATCGATGGCGTCGTACTGCTTGTGCGTGCCAACGAACTTGACGAAAACGATCCCGTACGGGTAGTTGATGGATGTGACCAGGCGATACTTGTTACCAGCGATATTGAAGACCACACGTCCGTCCTTCAGGATGCTCGCGGTACCAAAGTCGGCCTTAACGTCCGCCGGGGTCTGCCACTTGGCCTTGAGGACATAGCCATGCCAGGTAAGAAGTGGCTCCTTCGAGTCGGCATACTCAGGTCGTTCGTAGAAGATCCGAAGGGTAGGTAGGGATAAGATTCGCACACGTCCATGATAGTCCCAATTTGGGACTTGGGCAAGCGCGGGAGGCGAACTCATGCGGCGCAAAGTGCGGTGCTGCGCTAACTCCTTGATTCCTGAAGGCGGAAACGGCCTGCAAAGCCGTGTAGACGGGTTCGACTCCCGTCCTCGCCTCCAGCATACCTGTAGATCGGCGCTCAAGCGCTGATCTAAGTCAGCGGCACGCTTTGCTGCCGTCTACGACGATCTGCATCTCCCATCCATTTGTATCAAGCGCGCCGCTAGATGAGCTGCGCGGCGACCATCTGTCACTTGCGTTGCCGACGCCGCGGACGCGGTGCGAGCAGGACCAGCAGTCCCGCAGCCAGCATCGCTGGACTTCCTGGCTCCGGCACCGGACTTGTGGCCGTTACCGGTCCGCGGAGTCCAGGCAATGCCCTGCGCCGTGCGGATGCCCGACGTCGATGCGCGCTGCTACGCGGCTTTACGGCGTCTTGTCGGCGATGTACGTCCGTGTCGCAGCGTGGCCAGTGCGCCGAGCCACAACGGGCCGGCCAGCAGCGCGGGTAACGAGGGAGACGCCCGCATGACACATACCACGCCCGACGTTGCCGAACGTCCGCCTTTACGTGGAGGCGGGACCGGCCAGGTGATCTTCGTGCGCAACGGCCGCGGCGTGACGAACCTGAAGGGGCGCCGGGTCCCGTTCAAGAGGCCTTTGCGCTGCTGCCTACCGGATCAGTGAAAATCGCGTAACAGCGGGTAGGTCCCGTCCGGCTCAGGCAGCGCGGTCGGCGCGACCGCCTGGCCGGCACAGAACGCGGCGGTGGCCCGGATGAGCGCCTGCGTCCGCGCCTGCTCGACGGCAAGGCCGGTGAATGTCAGCGGTGCCGCCCGGCGTATCCACAGGTCGAGCTGGCGGAACTGCTGCGCGTCGCCCTGGGCGTTGATCGTGTCCATGTAGCTGTTGTCGCCGAAACGTGCCGGCCGCTCGAACCAGAAGCGAAACGCGGCCGCGAGCTGGTTGGGGGCCAATGCGGGGATGGCGGCGGCGGCCCCCTCGACTTCCTTGCGCACGACCCACTCGACATGGTCGGCAACGAGCTCGTCGACGTAGGTCGCCATCACGCCGGCGGTCGGGTTGACCGGCGTGGATACCGCCTGCGACGCGCGCGGGTCCGCGAACGATGCCGGCTCGTCGTCGGGCGAGGACCGCAGCGCGGCGACGAACGCCTGGTTGCGCACGTGGGTCAGCTCGTGGGCGAGCACGTCCTGGATCGACTCGGGCGCCGTCTGCAGCGTGCCGTCCGGCAGGAAGTGGCGCGTGACCGCTTTGCCCAGGATGACCTCGTCGGCCACGAGCATGAACGTATGGGTCACGCCGCTGCGGTGCGTGAATTCGACGGTCACGCCGTGCTGGCGCCGGTCCCCCTCGGTCGTGTTGTTCGTGAAGAAGTCGTTGGCGTTGATTTGCGTCCCGTTGGGCAGTGGCTGCATGGGCGCGGCGTCCTCGAGGAAGGGCGTGCGCAGGTCTTCCGCGCGGCTGCCGGCGACAATCCCGAGCAGTTCCCGCGCATTCAGCACCGCGAGTGCGAAGCGCCCGATGTCGTGCCGCCAGGAATCCAGCGGCGCGCCGATGAAGTTCGCCAGCGCGATGCCGACGAACGGCTCGACGCGCCGGGCGACGACCAGCGGGCTGAACTCGCGGAACGTCGGGTCCATCTCGGGCGGGTCGAAGAAGAGCTCGGCGTCCAGCCTGCCCATCGTCCCAGGCCCGACGACCGGATCGTTGGGCGCGAGCCCGCGATCGGTCTTGTAGGCGCTCACGGCCGCGCCGGTGTCCGGCCCGAACGCGCCATCGAGGCCGCTGGGCCCCACCGAGAAATCGAGGTCGGCGAGCGCGGCCTGGATGCGCTTGACGGCCAAGCCGCGGTCCGGCGCGCGCATCTGGCGCACGTTGTCAGCGCAGTCCTGCAGGAACGGGTCGCCCGCGAAGCGAAGGCATCTCAGAAATGGCACCGGGTACCTCTCATCTCATCAGTTCCAGCGTGTCGAAGTAGATCGTGCGGCGGTTCAGCGACCGGTCGCGTTCGAACGTGTCGGCGGGCCACGTCTCGTACTCGTGCACGGCGACGCGGAACGGACCGCGCGCGGGGGCGGTCGGGACATCGACCCAGCCGCGCCACAGCAGGCTCGTGTCGACGGAGGTGTCCTCGGGCGTCGTGACACCCGGCACGGTGGTCCACGCCAGCTCGTCGGGAAGGCCCGGCTGGCGCTCCTGCACCAGGACCTCGACGATGCTGCCGGCGCCGCGCACCGCCGCGGTACCGCGGTAGGAAAAGCCGCTGACCGTGACGTGGTGGCGGCCGGGCGCGTCCGGCCCGTGCGTGACGATCAGCGCGCGGTCGGGCGCGAGTTGGGCGAACTCGAGCAACACGACGGGCGACAGTTCGGCGCCCGGCACCGCATGGAGCTGGCAACGGGCGAGCGCCAGGCGCACGAATGGCCGGTAGGCTGTGCCCGGGTCGATCTCGACATCGCAGAACCAGACGTCGCGGGCGCCGTCGAAACCGACGCGGTGTGTCGCCGCGTGCACCGCATGCTCGCCGCCGAGTTCGGGCAGCGTGAGCGGCCCCGCGACCTCCACGGCCGCCGGGAACTGCATCAGCGGCTCCGCGCCGAGCCGCGTGCCGTCGATGGCCGGATCGCGCCCCCATTCGGTGACGAAGTGGCGCAGCTCGCGGCGCGCGCGCTGGTCGAGTACGCGATCGTGCACGATGACAGCGAGCCGCTCGTCCTCGCCGGACGAGAACCACGGCCGCGCGAGATAGATCCGCAGTCCCCCGCCTCGGCGGCGGCTCATCCGTATTCCGGTCTGCGTCTGGCGCTCCCAGCCGAATGTCGGCACGGCGTAGAGCGGCCGCGGCGCCGCGGGCCGCGTCGACGCGGGCACGTCGACGATGATGTCCTCGCCCAGCCGCGTGAAAACGCCCGCGTCGTCGGGCGGGAAGTACTCGCGGAAACGCGTCGTCGCGCGCGCCACGTAACGCACCATGCGGTGGCGCGTGTCGTGGAACTCGTGGCGCGGACTGGACTCGCCCGTGAAGCGGATGAGGTCGTCGTCGGCCCGGTACAGGCCGACGGGCCGGTTGCCCGTACGCAGCACGATCGCGTCGCCCGGCGGCGGCAGCGCGGTGACGATGAGCTCGTCGGCGCTTGCCTCGTGAGCGACGGCCAGATCGGGCTGCTTGCCGTCATCCAGATCAACCGGCTCGGTCCATGACGCGAGCAGCTCGATTCGCGACGTGCTCCTGCCGCTGATGGCGAGCGCGCCGGCGAAGCGCGTCGCGGTTGTGCCCGCTCCCCGCTCGGCATGGAGGTGGGCGAAGCGGGGGTGGCCGAGCGGCTGGCGCACGGCGCTGACGAGCACGAGCTCGTGCGCCGGCGTCAGCATCCAGTGCCCGCCCTGCAGCGCACGCCGCGCCGCCTCGTCGAGCTCCCCGGACAGCCGCAGCAGCCGTGCCGGATCCGATGTCGTGAGCTCGTCGACCCAGTCGCGCAGCCACGCCCAGACCGCCATCAGCTCGAGGTCGTCCCCGGTGATCCAGCAACTGACTGGCACCTTCACGACGGCGGCCTTGGGCAGCTGGACGGTCAGGACCCGCGTCGCCGCATTCCACCGCGGCGGGCCGTCGCCGTCTTCCAGCGCCAGCCGCAGGCCCACCGCCGCAGGCCAGTCGTCCTTGAAGACGAAGGGGAGCAGGGTGGACGTGCCGGTGGGCGTGCCCGGCAGGTCGCGCAACGCGACGCCGCGCGCGAGCGGGTCGGGCAGGTACGGGACGACGATCTCGTCGGCCGCCACGATCACGACCTTCTGCTTCGGGTCCTCCGTGAGCGTCGCGCCGTCGCGGTCGCGCAGCTCGGCGTACAGGTCGGTGCGCGGCAGGCCGGCGCCGTCGTCGAGCGCGCCGTGGGCCTCGGCGAGCGCGACGCTCGCACGCGGCGGGACGAACTGCCGCTCGCCGCCCGCCACGCCTGTGGCACCGTCCTGCGCCTCGGTGACGTTGTCCGTGCGCACGGCCATGCGGTCGCTCGCCTCGCCCGCGTTGGCGACCGGGTCGAGTACTTGGCGCAGGACGAAGATCGGCGCGGGCACGGGCTCGAAGCGACGATACGTGACGACGTCGTGGCCGGCGGGCAGCGCCTGGTCGTCCGACGCCGCGTCGAGCGCGACGGCATGTCCGGCGAGATCGAGCGCGCGGGCTCGCACGCGGTAGCCGTGGCCGAAGCGCAAGGTGGGCAGCGTACCGGGCTCGACTTTCCAACGGACCGAGATGCCGGCGCTCGTCAGTGGATCGTTGCCGGGAAACTCGGGCGGCGCCGCCGGGTCCGCCTCGTGGCTCAGCGCCTTGCCCGGTCGCGGGGCGGCGAGGCTCCAGCCGTCCCAGCGTGCGAGCGACTCGTGCAGGCGCAGGACCGGCTTGCCGGCCTCGGGCCGGTGGGCGGTGACCGCGAGCTGGACGAAGCCCTCGTCGTGCACGGCGCGGTCCAGCGCCGGGTCGCGCGTGAAGGCGTAGATGCCGGTGCGTGCGCATAGCGACCGCCAGCGGCGCTTGCGCTCGTCCCACACGTCGACGACGTAGCCGCGGATGAGCTGCTCGGCCGAGAGCGTCGCCGTGCCCGCCGCGAGCCGCTGCTCGGCCTGGTCGGCGCGGGCCAGCCACGCGGCGAGGTCGTCGGCGCGGTTGTCCTGCACGATCGCGAGGCCGCCGCTGCGCAGCGAAGGCAGTGCCGCGGTCAGGGAGGCATCGGGCGCGGGAAGGCGCGCGCGTTCGCCGAGGACGGTGCGCAGCCCATCGAGCTTGAGCAGCGCGCCGTCGACGTCGACGTCGACCAGCAGGTAATTCGCACTGGCGAGCGGCAGCAGGCCACCCCAGCGCCCGGCTTCGCGCGGGACCGCAACGAAGCGCACGGGGTCGAGTTCGGCCGACACGCGGGGGCACAGATCCGAGGCGCGGAAGTGGGGACGCACGCAGACGAGCGTCGGTGCGAAACCGCGCGGCGCCTCGTGCGGGAGGACGACGTCGATGATGAGCCCGAGCGCACGCAGCAGCGCAGGGTGGTCGCCGAGCGACGCGACGAGCGCGTGGAAGTCGAGCAGCTGCGCGAGGTCGGCCGCGGCGGGCCATGGCTCGCCCGCCTGCGCCGCCGGGATGTTGCGGTGGAACGCGCGCGCCTGCTCGAGGGTGTGCATCAGGCTCTCCTGCGCCCGCCTGCCCGCGATCTCGCCCATGAGGCGTCCGAAGTCGTTGTGGCGGGCGATCGGCGGGCCGCCCGCATGCTGGGCCGCCGTCGCGCCGTACAGGGTGGCGAGCGCGCGCAGTCCTGCGCCGACGCGGTAGGAAAGCAGCCGGTGCCCGGCGTAGTCATCGGGCACGAACGCCCGTACCGCCGTGGCGTCCGCCGGAAAGATCGCCTGCCACAGCGCCGGCTCGAGCACCCCGGCGTCGAGTGCCGTGACCGGGAGTTCCGCACCGCCCGCGAACTGCACGTGCAGCGACGGCAGCAGCGCCCCGACCGTCGCGGGCCAGTCGACGAACGGGGCGAACGCCGACAGCGGCGCATCCTTGCCGTCCGGGCTGCGCAGCCGCGGCGCGACGAGGATGGACAGGACCGGCTCGCCCCCTGGGCCGCGCAGCCCGGCGGGGATCGGCATCCACAGGACGGTGACGGGATCGGTGGTCATGCTGCGAACGCCTCGCGGTATTCGTCCCAGTCGTCCGGTCCGATGAGGTCGGCGAAGGTCGGGTCGCCGGCGCTGCCGCCGAACGAACGCCGGCAGCGCAGGGAGACGCTCTTCGAGATGAGCTTGAGGTCGACCTTCACCGTGAGCGACGCCTCGCCCGCGACCTTGCCCGTGCCGCCGTCGTAACAAATCGAGAGCATGAAATCGACGGAGACCGACACGAGGCCCAGCACTTCCACCGACCCGCTCGCCCGGAAATAGCCGCACAGCGTGAGGCCGGCCGCCGATTCGTAGCGGAAGTAGATGCCCGCCATGACGGTGACGCCGCCGCTGGCGACGACGAGGTCGATCGAGAAGCTGCCGCCGAACTCCAGCGCACCTTCGATGACCTCGATACCGTCCGTCCCGGCGCCGATCGCGAGGAAGGCGCCGCCGCCGAACAGCGAGACTGTCAGCACGCACGGGTGTTCGCGCGAGCTGAACGCGAAGCGCAGCCGCGCCGGGTCGCCGGTGAACGGCAGATGCAGCGATCCGCTCAGGCGCAGGTCCTGCAGGCTGAAGACGCCGACCGCGAGCGGCGGAATCGCGAGCGCGTAGCCGACACCCAGGCCCGTCGCCGTGACGTCGATCGACGGGCCGGCGCTGAGCCCGTCGGCGGGCAGGATCTTCTGCAGCTCGCCGACGAACGACAGCGGCCCGCCGAACTCGAGCGGCGGCGTGCGCAGCGTGACCTGGATCTGCGGTTTCTGTCCAGGCAGCAGTTCGCACCGCAGCTCGTCGAAGGTGACGGTGATCCACGGGTCCGTGCCCGGGATCCCGAGCCGCAGGGCGCGCAGCGTGGCGTTGACCGTCGCGTCCGGCGCCGCGCCCGGCCCCGCGGCGAGCATCGCGTGCAGCTCGAGCGACGCCTTGCCCGCCGGCGGCGCCAGCCACGCGATGACGTCATGGTCGGCGACCCTCGGCGTCCAGTCGATGCTGGTCACCATGCGCGCGCCCTGGCGCTCGGTGACGATGCGCGGCATCTGCGCCGGATCCGGGCCGCCGGCCGCGTCGACGAGGTCCGCCAGCGCGACGCCGCCGAGCAGCCTGGCCGCGCCGAAGAACGACGTCGGGTCGAATGTGCCGGCGACGAGATTGTCGACGTCGCCGAGCGGGCCGCGCAGCCGGCTCAACCCGTCGACGGGGATGCTCGGCGTGACGAGGCCGGCGGCGCGATCGGCCGGGAAGTCGAACGGCAGCTTGCCGCCGACCGTCTTCGCGAAGACTTCGAGATGGTTGGCGACGGCGTCGAACGCATGGTCGAGGTAGTGGTCGTGGTAGGCGATCGTCGTTGCGGGGGCCTGGGCGAGCGTCGTCAGTGCGGGGACGCGCACCGTCGCCCGGGCGAGCGCCGGCACCACGCCCGGCCACGAGCGCGGCCCGGTCGAGCCGTCCGTGCGGCGCTTCACCGGGCCCACCTGGGCGGCGAGCACGAGCGTATCGGTCGCCAGCTCGCCTTGCCCGTCGGCGCCGGCGCCGCTGCCCGGGACGAACGCCATGCGGCGGCCTTCGACGTCAGCCGCGCGGGCATGCGCGCGCGCGGGGGCGGCGTAGATCGCGGCGGCGAGCGACTGGTCGGGTGTCGGGTCGATGGCCGGATGCGGCTGCGCGATGCCGCCGGCCTTCTGCTGCACATGCGGGAACGGCGTCGGCATGTCCTGGAGGTCCACGAACAGGCAGGCCGCGTGAAAGGGCACCGCGTGGCCGTCGTGGTCGTCGCCGTCGAGTGCGAACGGATAGAACGCGCCCGCACTGCGCACCCAGAACGTCCCGGTCGTGTTCGGCTCGTACGTCGGCGTGTCGATGTTCGGGGTGACGTCGGTGAGGAACCTGACGACGGGGAATGGGAATTCGCGGCCGTCCGCGTCATAATCCGCGGCCGCGTAGGCGCGCTCGCGCTGGCGGACGATCATGTAGTAGCGGCGGCGCAGCGCGGCGACGGGATCGCTGCCGTCCGCCCTCAGTCCCTCGACCTTGCGCTCGGAAATCTTCACGACCGCGGCGCGATGGCCGAACGGGAACAGGATGCCCTCGCGGACGATTTTCACGTAGTGGTCGCGGCCCTCCGTTGTGCGGTGCCGCCATTCCGACAGCGAAACGAGCGAGGTGCCGCGCCACATGCCGACCGAGCGGAGCCAGCCGCCGGTGGCGCTCAGCATCAGCTGCTCGGCCGTGATCGGCGCGGTGTCCCGCGCGGGACGTGTGCCGAGCGCGAAGTTCGCCGACTGGTGCACGATCCCGTGGCGATCGTCGGCGTCCATGGGAAACGTCATGTCGCGGGGAGGGTGGTCGGTCGGATCGACGTGCGCGTCGGGCGACCAGACGGCGCGGACCGACCCCGCGTCGCCGGTCTCGGGGGCATGCTGTCCCGGCCGCAGGCGCGTGTGCCACAGCTCGACGCGCCCCGCGTGCTCGACGGGGCCGGTCGCGTGGCGCCAGGTGGCCGTGCAGTCGGGGGACAGCAGCAGGCGGTAGGGCAGTTCAATCGCCGTCTCGTGTCCCGCGAGCGGACGGAGCGGCGGCGCGGGTGCGGGCGCGGCACCGGCCGGCAGCGCCGCCGGGGCGAGGTGCGGCGACCACTTGTCCCAGTCCAGCAGCGCCGCGAGGGTCAGCGGTATCCGATCGACCCCGCGCGGGATCAGGAAGGCGAGCCGCGTCGGCTGGGCGAGACGGGCAGGCGCCGGCACGACGATCGGCTCGGGCCCGGGCGGCGCCGGCGCCGCGGGATGCTCGTCGAAGACCTTCTCGATCAGCGACTGCGGCGGGAACCGCACGACGACGTAGGCGTCCTCGCCATCATCCTCGCGCATGAGGACCGGCCCGTCCGGGTCATCCACCGGCACGAGGTTGATGAACGAAAAGCGCAGGAGCAGCATGTCCCGTGCGCGCGTGACGTCGACCGCCCACCGTTCGGGAGGCGTCGGCGGTGCGGCCCCGGCAACGGTTCGCTCGTCGGTCGATACCTCCCGGACATCGGCGCCGTCGGACGCAATCTGACGCGGCATGGACAGCTCCTGCATGCGGTGATCGATGGACGGCCCTGCGCAACGCTTCAGGCACCGCTTCCCCTGCGCGACTTCATCCCGGCGCTACGCAATCAGGGCGTTTTTTCCGTCAGCGTCAGCTTGCCCTGCGTGACCGGCGTACCTTGCACCCCATTACCGCGGCCGCGGTTGCCGCGGAACAATGCGCCAGCCCATGTGAGGCGAGCTTTGTAATCGGGCAAGAGGTGCATGATCTGCCTGATCAACGGGTGGGTAAGTGCCCACCGTATGCCAACAGGCGTGTTCAACCATGATTTGGATCAACCGGGACAGTTAAATAGAGGTTTTTTTGTTCTGCTTGCTTGATGTTTTGCCCGAGTGCACGGAACAAATTCACCCGCCGTGTCTGGATGGCTTTTTGCGCGGCGGGGCCGTCTAGACCTTATCGCAGCTCGCGCCAGTGCGTCTCGCGAGACGACGCCATCCGCCAGCAGGCCAGCCCGGTCACCCAATCCTGGCGCGCCAACCACGTCGATCGGCTCACCACGCTGCCGAACCAGATCAAGTCACTCGACGTGGAGCTGGCTGTGGACGACTTCGGTACCGGGTATTCGTCGTTGTCCTACCTGAAGCAGGTGCCGGTCGACGGGTTGAAGATCGACCAGAGCTTTGTACGTGACATCCCGGCCAGTCCGATCGATTGCGCCATCGTACGGGCGATTCTGGCGATGGCATCCAATCTGTCCCTGCAAGTCATCGCCGAGGGTGTCGAGTCCGAAGAGCAGCTGGCGTTCCTGCATGACGACGGCTGCCAGGAGATCCAGAGGTTCCTGTTGTCTCCGCCAGTCAACCCTGACAACTTCCTCGCGCGCTTTCGCAATGCCGGGCGAGCTTTACACTCGGTACATTGATGAGGAGGCGGTGTAGTGGAGCAAAGGTGTGTTGGACACGCGCGGGCCATGTAGAGCAAACTCATGCGGTGCAAAATGCGGCGCAGAGCTAACTCCTTGATTTGTAAGAGCCAAAACGGCCTGCAAAGCTGTGTAGGTGGGTTCGACTCCCGTCCTCGCCTCCAGCATACCTATAGATTAGTGCTTTCGCGCTGATCTACGTCAGCAATTCACGAAGAATTAAGGCTTGCCGCGCCGCGTAATTGACGCTGGCGCATGGCAAACCTTCGACATTAGAATGTATTGTCGAATGCATATCTTGCGCTGCGGGGCATCGCAGGTGGCTTTCGGACGACGTCAAACCACGCCCGGCCAGCGTGCGATTCACACGCTGATCGGCAAGGCAGTCGATGAAGGCACAGTGTTGTCGGCCGATGTCGCGTGCGCCGCCTCCGGCGATACTCGAGAAGGCTTTTCCTAAATCGACGCACACCTGCGGATGAAGCCCAGCGCAACATCGAATTGATGTGGCTGATGCAGCGCTTGAGCCCCGACTTCATGGCGATAGCGAACTTCCGTCGCAATGTTTGCCGCCAGTTCGTTGTGTTGTGCCGGCAGCTGGGTGGTCGCCATCGATGGCAGCAAGTTCAAGGCGGTCAACAGCAGTGATGCTGGCGACATGGGACACGTTCGGCACCATCCTCGACGATGCCCCACGCGCCAGACAATGCGGCAAGAAGGCCGACCGCATCGAGATCTTGTTCGGACACATCGTTCCCTGAGGCGTCATTGAACCTAACGCCATTCCAGGGCAGTCTGGCGGCACTTGCCGACAGCAGTTTTTCTGCGGCGTTTTGTCTTGCCGCAGGCTATCACGTCGTGGTACTCGACCTTAGGCGCGTCCGGCGCGTGCAGCTGACGAGATGGTATGCGCGGCCGCAGGGGTATCGCATCTGCTCCTCTTCATGCCCCCGCTTGCCGGATCTTACTACGCGACTCGGCCGGTCGCACAAGAACGTTTTCCCCATCGTCGTTTTCTCGAAAACGGTTGCACCTGGCTGGCCGTTGCCCGGTGCCGCCGGATCGTTTGTGCCTCGCGAATTGTGAATTTCCGAGAGAAATCGTCACATTCTGTTGTGGTATCGTACGCCCGCGTGACGTAACAATCATTTTCGCTGCCACTGCAGCAGATCGTTGCCCAGTTACTGTCACTCATCAATTGTTTGCGGGAATATATGTTCGAGAGCCTCGACGGAACAGGTAGGTCGCTTTTCAAGGAGTTGGGTAATTTATTGTCGGGTTTGAGCGAAGCACATCGCCCCATCCGTCTGAGACTTGCCGGCCCGGAAAACGTTTTTGACGATGTTCTGCTGATTAAAAAAGCAGATGGGCACGAACAGCTGTGCGGCGGTCTGGAATATCGGCTGTATTGCGTGTCGTCGCACGCCACGTTACCTCTCAAGGATTTGATTGCCCTGCCGATCGAGCTGCAATTCGTCACCGATCGCGGACAAGTGCGTTCCGTTTGCGGCATAGTGGCGGAAGCAGCGGCGGGGCAGAGCGATGGCGGCCTCGCCACTTATCACCTCGTCGTTCGGGATTCACTGACATTGATGGATCAGCGGGTGAACACACGTGTTTTCCGCAACGTCAATGAGATCGATTTGTCCGCAGCCTTGATCAGCGAATGGCGGGCGATGAATCCAGTGCTGGCGAGGGTGCTGGATATTGATTTTTCCGGCGTGGGCAACGCTTATCCCTCCCGTGAATTCACCATGCAGCACAACGAATCGGACGCTGCATTTCTGCGCCGGCTGTGGAAACGGCGCGGTATTTCCTGGTTTATCCGACCGGGTGCTGCAAGCGAAACCGGCACCGACCGGACGCCGGCGCACACGCTGGTCCTGTTCGATTCTCCGTACGCCCTCAGCCGCAATGAAGCGGGCGTAATCCGATTCGACAATGACCTTGCCACCCTGACGTCCGACAGCATTTATCACTGGAGCGCAACGCGAACGCTAAGGAGTGGTAGCGTCAGCCGGCAGAGCTGGGACTATAAGACAGGTGCATTGATGTCCGTCCAGGCCCCGACCATGATGCGCCTGGGCGACGTCGGGAGCCAGTTCGCCTTCAGCCTGGACGACTACCTCGTCGATCCTCCGCATGCGGGCGACGATGTTGCCGATTACAAGCGGCTCGGAGAACTGCGTATCCAGAGGCACGAGTACGAATCGAAGTGTTTCCATGGCGAAGGCGGTGTGCGTGACCTGTGTGTCGGACAGTGGTTCAGTCTGGATGGGCATCCCGAGATCGATTCGCACCCGGAAGACGAGCGTGAATTCGTGCTGACGGAATTATGGGTCAGCGCGGAAAACAATTTGCCGAAGACGGCCGACGAAGCCGTGCAGCGCCTGTTTGCCGTGAATGGCTGGGAAAACGGGCGTGCCGCGCCCGAACTTTCCGGTGCGAGTGAACGACGCGATATGCGCTACACGAACCGGTTCTCGTGCGTGCGGCGCGGTATTCCCATCGTTCCCGCATTCGATCCGCGGACGGACCTACCGCGCGTGACGTTGCAAAGTGCCGTCGTTGTCGGCCCCCCTGGCGAAGAGGTGCATTGCGATGCGATGGGCCGCGTCAAGCTTCGTTTTCTCGGAACGCGCGAACAAGACCACGCGTCCGGCCCCGGTGCCTCGAACAGCGATCGCGACTCAGCCTGGGTGCGTGTCGCCAGCTTTTGGGCGAGCGATAAATGGGGAAGCATGCATTTGCCGCGCGTCGGGGACGAGGTGCTGGTGGACTTCCTCGGCGGCGACCCGGACAAGCCGGTCGTCGTGGGCAGCATGTATGGCAAGCCTTTGCCGCCGGCCTTCAGTCACGTCGGGGAATTGCCCGGAAACCGCTTCCTTGCCGGCATCAAGAGCAAGGAAGTCAAGGGCGTGCGCTACAACCAGCTCCGGTTCGACGACACGCCCGGAGAGATCAGCAGCCAGCTTGCGAGCGAACATGGTCATAGCCAGCTGAACCTCGGATGGCTGACTCACCCGCGCCAGAACGGACGCGGCGACGCCCGCGGAGAGGGCGCCGAACTGCGTTCGGACGGCGCCGTGTCCGTACGCGGTAAATCCGGCGTGTTCATCAGTGCGGACGGCCAGCGCAGTGCTGACGGCGCGTTGCTGCAGCGGGAAGCGCTGTTGGGGCTGACCGAGGTGCTCCAGAGCGTCCAGCAGCAACTGTCGCAGCTGGCCGAGACGCACCATGCCGATCCGACACCGGCCGCGAAGCTGAATGACCTCGTCAAGCGGCTCAACGAATGGGAGGCCGGTACCAATGTCGATCCGGATGGTACTGGCGGCAAAATGCCGATGGTCGCCGTCAGCGCCCCGGCTGGCGTCGCCATCGGTAGCCAGGACAACGTACTGGTGGGCGCACAAAGCCAGATTGACCTCATCAGTGTGGGCACGACCCAGGTGAGTACAGGCAAGACGTTCCTGGTGCGCGCAGCCCAGACCGTCAGCATGTTTGCTCACAAGCTCGGCATGAAACTGGTCGCCGCGTCCGGCAAGATGGAACTCCAGACCCACAAGGACGATATCGAAATCACGTCCGCGAAACGGATCGTCCTGAGTGCTGCCGACGAAATTGTGCTGCAGGCGCCGAAAGTTCGCATAGTGGCCAAAGGCGCGCAGGTCGACCTCGGCAATGACGAGATCGTGCAGCAGTGCAGTGCGAACCACACGATCAAGTCCGCCAAATTCGCCCATGTGACCGGGGGTGCCGGCTCGGTTGCGGCGCTCACGCTGCCGGTCAGTGACATCAAGACGGACGAACGTATCGTCCTGTTCGATCAACAGTCCGGCCTTCCCGTGAAAAACCGGGCCTACCGCGCGATCCTCGACGACGGCCAGGAGATCCAGGGGAGGACCGATGCCGATGGCCGTACGGAACTGATGCAGTCGGCCGCGATGGGGCAAGTACAAATCATCATTGATCCACACGATGATGCCGCGTGACGGCAACTCGTCAAGACTAAATTATGACTGAACCAATCAGGCGACTCCCAGACCCGATCGTCACCTCTGACGGCAAGCTTGTGGGCGCGAGTGCGTTGACGCCTCAGGCGATGAAGACGCGCGGTGCGATCGCGGTCCCGTCGACAAAGGTGATCCCGGTCATTCTAGTGCCGGGCATTATGGGAACCAATCTTCGCGCGCATACCAGAAAGGAGGGTATGCAAAATCAGGCTCTGCGACCAGGCGAACCGGCCTGGCGTCCTCCGAATGGTACAGTGGCCGGCCTGCGTGAGGCAACGGCGTGGAAAGCTCGTGATCCTGTTTTGCGGCAAAAGATTCTCGACGGTGACACACTCGAGGTGGACGATTCCGGCCTGATCCAGATACCTGATGACGACTCGCAGGGTTCGCAAGCGGCGCACATGCGTACAAGATGGTGGGGAGAGGTGCACTGGGCAAGCTATGGCCCCCTCCTTTGTGAACTGCAGCGCAATCTGAACACGACTTTTGAAAATTCGCTCATCCTCCGAAAGCGGGAGCCCAACGATCACTGGGAATCGGTCATGGAGTATGACCGCGAAAAATGGAATGCGGCAGACATGCCGGCTCTTTCGACGGCCGAGCTGGAAACGTTTGCCCAGTATCAGTATCCGGTCTATGCGTGCGGCTACAACTGGATCCGGTCGAACGAACTGTCTGCTGAAAGGCTGAAAGACAGAGTTCTTGAAATCATCGATTTTTGGACCAAACGAAAATTCGATTGCAAACAGGTGATTCTGGTATCGCACTCGATGGGCGGCCTTGTCTCGCGCGCCTGTGCCAAGAAGATACCCGATAAGATTGTCGGTATAGTGCATGGGGTTATGCCCGCGCTTGGTGCGCCGTTGGCGTACCGACGTATTGCCAGTGGCACGGAAAAAAGCTCTCCTTCGGCAGACTTCATAGGCCGTACGAAGATGGAGAAATTCGCAGACATCGCTGGCGACACATCGATGAAGACCACGCCTGCCATGGCAACCGCCTGTGGCGCTCTGGAACTGCTCCCCAACCATTTGTACCCGTCCCCATGGTTGTTTGCGTCAGTCCGAAAAAAGGACGGCACAATTAAGGACGTTTCCCCACTCTTTTATACCAACGTCTACGATATGTATCGAGACTTCTCTGTTTGGTATCGGGTGATTGATCCGGAGTTGGCGGATCCGGCAGGAAAATATGACCAGGACAAGGGTGGAGTGAAGGCAGCTATTGTACGCGCGATTGACCAAGCAGAAAAGTTCCACACAAAGATCTTGGACACATATTATCACCCAAATACGTATGCATATTTTGGTGCCGATAAAGAGCAGTTGTCGTACGGTGTCATGCGTTGGATCACGGACAATCAGGATCTATTGGCGCAGCAAACGAGTCAGCTAGTCTGCGTTGGCCAAGCAATCTCGGACGAGTCTTTTGTCGGTGGCCGAACCATGGTGATGCCGCAAAACTTCCCCGGTGCTGGTACAACCTATTGGTTTATGCCGGGCGAGCAGGATGCTCCAGGGGACGGTACCGTACCTGAACAGTCCGGTGATGGGCCGCGCGGCAAAGCCAAGCATGTCTTCCATGCCACGGGCTTTTCTCATCAGGACAGCTACGCTGATAAACACATGTTAAAGCTGACTTTTCACCTGATTGCGCGACTTTCTCAAGAGGCCAAATAATTGATGCAATTGCAAAAACGATGGGCGACGATTGCTGCCATCGCAGTCACCGTTTGCCTCGCTGGGACCGTTTTGTCAGGGTGCAAGAACGAAGACAAGGAAGTGGCAAAGAAGATGACACAAAAAATGATGACGGTGTGCGTAGGCCGATTTCTCATTGATTTGCCGGAGGGAGCCGAGGTCAGTTTCGCGCCCGCGCGAGTAGCCGGTGTCACAATTACTGTGCAGCCGAGTTATACCGAAGCTAAATACACGGCCAAGCTAGGTCAGCGGGAACAGGAGCTTAACCAACAGAGAAATGAATACGACAAGCCCAGCCTGGAGAAAAAGATCCAGGTAGGCACCGTGAATTTTCAGTCGACGATTCTTTATTATGGTCGAGAAAAGCCGTTGACTGAGATTCAGTTCGGGAAAAAGGTCCTCGGGACCGAGGAGGGCATCTCGGTCGAGGGTTCCGGACTGTACAACGGTACTCTCTACACTTTCAAAGCAGAACACCTTGCATCGCCGCGGTTCGAGAACAACGTGTTTGAGTTGATGAAGAAATTTGAGGCGCGCGATACTAATGCCATTCCAAGCCAGCCGGGGTTCTGTATGGAAAACGGCTTCGTCCATGATCCCATTCCTGCCGAGGATAATGAGTCAATTACGATGTTTGCGTCGTTACAAGGGCACCCAGACGTTGCAATTCGACTGGACACTTCGGTCAACATCAAGCGGCTTCAAGAGTCGCTGCTGGAGCGCGATGCGAAGAATGATGTCAAGCTGGCGCATCCAAACAGCGTTAAGACATTTCGGCGACAGCGCCGCGTGCTCAACGGAATTGACGGCGAAGAGGTACTCGACAAGTTCAAGGAGGCGAATGGTACCAGTGCACATATGTTCATGTGGGCCGGTCTCGGGAAACTGCGCGACGTGCTCGCCCCAAAGGTGACGCTAGAGCTCGAGACCGGCATCGGCAGGCCGGGCGAACCCGTCAACTCGAGCCTTTCGGATGACGCAGTGCTCGAGCTGTGGGATCGGATTACAACAAGCATTCGCCTGCGACCAACGTCCGCGGCGCCCAAAAACGCCCAGGCGGATACGGCGCCTCGGGTGCCGCTTGGAGAACTTGTCGCCACAGGCCATGCCTGTCCGCAGACGGGATATTGGCAATGTAGTGAACTTAACGGCATCGAAGGCGCCCGGCCGCAATTCTTCAGGCAGGGGGAGCAAATGCCTCATGCGGTACTTCGAGGTACCCCGAACCTGTGGCAGAAGTTGAGCGGTAATGCCCCATCCCACCAGGTTGCGACCGTCTGGACGCTGGTCGCCTATACTTCGCAGCACTCGTCCAGGGAGTCTGGTCCGGATGATGGAGCCGTTTAGCTGTTTAACCCTGCACATCGATTTTGGTCATGCCAAACGTTATCCGACTCGGTGACGCCACCAGCCATGGCGGCAAGGTGGTGAAAGTCGCCGCAGAACACTACACCGTTGACGGTATTTCGGTTGCCCGGGTGAGCGATGTGTGTTCATGTCCAAAACCCGGTCATGACGACTGTACGATCGCTGAAGGCAACCCTGATCACCTCATCGAGGGAATTCAAGTCGCGTACGAAGGCCATAAGACGAGTTGCGGAGCTGCGCTGGTCGCCAGTCAAGCAACGTTCAGCGCTGGTTAGGGTATGCGCAGATGTGACAGGTGGTGGCGGCTCGGTTGCGGCGCTCACGCTGCCGGTCAGTGACATCAGGACCAATGAACGGATCGTCCTGTTCGACCAGCAGTCCGGCTTGCCTGTAGCACACCGGGGCTACCGCGCCATTCTGTCGGACCAGGAAATCACAGGAAAGACGGACGCGGAAGGGCGCACCGAACTGATGCGCTCGACATCCATGGGCGAGGTGCAGATCTTGATCGAGCCACATGCCGATGCTCCGTAATCAATCGATATCAGAACAAAGTCATGACAGAACCATTTCGACGTCTCCCTGATCCGATTGTCGGCGATGACGGCTTCCTCAAGGGCATGAGCGTACTCACGCCCGAGGCAATGACCACGATCGGCGGCATCGCTATCCCGTCAAGCAAGGTAATTCCCGTTATCGTCGTACCCGGCATCATGGGTAGCAACCTGCGCGCGACGACCAACAAGAAGCAGGCTCAGAACGAGGAATTGTCGGCGGGCAGCCCAGCGTGGCGACCGCCGAATGGGGCGACCGAGTCGGTGAAGGCATTGCTGACGTGGAAGGACCGTAGCCCGGCGCAACGTCAGCGCATCCTGGACGGCGACACACTTGAAGTGGACGATTCGGGCCTGGTATCGCTGCCCGACGACGCAAACGGCATGACAACCGATCACCTGCGCACACGCTGGTGGGGAGAGGTTCACGCGGACAGCTACGGTCCCTTGCTGGCTGCCTTGCAAACCAATCTGAACAGCACGTTCCTTCCGGGTATCCCGAACAGGAAGCGCCAGCCGCGTCCGTATTGGGACAAGGTCATGAAGTACGATCGCGCCTCCTGGAACGCCGCCGATCTCGCCCCGTTGACCGAACAGGAACTGGAGAAGTTCGCACAGTACCAGTATCCCGTCTACGCCTGCGGATATAACTGGGTTCGTTCGAACGAATTCTCGGCCGAGCGGCTCAAGAACCGGGTCCTCGAGATCATCAAGTTCTGGGCCGACCGGAAGCATGAATGCAAGCAGGTCATCATCGTTACCCATTCGATGGGCGGTCTCGTCGGAAGGGCATGTGCCAAACTGATTCCCGACCAGATCCTCGGGGTCGTTCATGGCGTCATGCCGGCGCTCGGCGCACCGCTGGCCTACCGTCGCATCGTCAGCGGAACGGAACAATCGGCGCCGGGTGCAGGCTGGATCGCCCGTCAGAAGATGCAGGGTTTCGCAACCATCGCAGGCGACACGCCCGAAAAGACCACGCCGTCGATGGCCACGGCATGCGGGCCTCTGGAACTGCTCCCCAACCATCTCTATCCGTCACCATGGCTGTTCGCATCTGTCAGAAAGCCGGACGGCACCATCGTGGACGTCGCCGCGCTCCAGCACGGCAACGTCTACGACCTGTACCGTGACTATGACGCGTGGTTCCGCCTGATCGACCCCGACTTGGCGGACCCCGCTGGGAAATTTAGCACTATCAAGGACGGCGTAAAACGTGCGTGCGACAAGGCGGTGGCTCAGGCCGAGAAATTCCATACGAAGCTACTCGACACGTACTATCACCCGAATACGTATGCGTATTACGGTGCCGACGAGGAGAAACGATCGTTTGGCAAGTTCCGCTGGGTAACTGACGAGCAACGCGCGCTGACTGATCCCGTCAAGAGCTTGCTCCCTGCCGGCAAACCGATGGTGGCGCTGCAAACCGAAAACCGGTTCATCCACATGCCTGAGATTTATAAACTGCCGGTATGGGAAATATTGTTCACGCCAGGCGACCAGGATACGTCCGGCGACGGTACCGTTTCGCAGCAGTCTGGCGACGGCCCACGTGGCAAGGTACGGCGCATTTTTCGCACCATAGGGTATGACCACCAGGGCAGTTATGCAAACAAGCACATGCTCAGTCTGACCCACCATCTGATCTGCAAAATCGTGCAGGAGGCTAAATGAAGATCGGAAAGCGTACGCTGTACACGTTCACCGTCGTGGCAGGACTGTTTGTCGCAGCTCTCGTCGCGAGCAGGACGACCTCGCAACACCAGCAATCAAGGACGGCACAACAAATGACGCAACAAACGAAAACAGTATGTGTTGGCAGGCTGATGGTCGACCTCCCGGTCGACGCGGAAGTCACTTTTAGCGATGCTCGCGTGGGTGGCGTCACGATCGGCGTCGAGCCGGGATACGACGCACAAAAGGCGGCAGCCGCCATCGCCGAGCGCGTGTCAGCGTTGGCGGGGGAGACGAACGAGCTCGGAAAACCATCGTTGGAGAAGCGCGAGGTCGTCGACGGCATCAACCTGCAGGCGACGCTCTTGTATTCAGGTCGCGAAAAAGCCGTCACGCGGATGCGAAACGGGATGCCCGTAACCGGCGACGAGGGTATTACCGTCGAAGCATTTGCGCTGAAGGATGACCTTTTCTATCGCCTTAAGGGTGAAGCACTGGCCTCGCCAAAGTATGAGCAGGTCGTACACGATCTCGTCAAGAACTTCGCCTCAAAAGCCGCAGCCGCCGTGCCGGAAGAGCCGGGATTCTGTATGGAGAATGGCATCATTCGGGGCATTACGCCGCCGGTGTATCACGAAAGCGTCACGATGTTCGCGACTCTCAAGGGGCACCCCGATATCGCCATCCGGTTGGACACGGCGGTGCTGGAAAAACCCCAGGAATCCTTGTTGGCACGTCATGCGAAGAACGATACGGCAATCGAGTTCGCCAGCAGCATCAAGTACCTGGGCAAACAGGCGCGCGAACTGAACGGCATACCGGGCGACGAGGTGCTCGTGCGCGTAAAGGAGTCGAACGGCACCAGTGCGCACTCGTTCATGTGGGAAAGCCCGGGCAAGGGCATGGATGTGCTTGCACCCAACATCACGCTCGAACTCGAGACAGGCAAGGGAAATCCGGGCAATCCTGTCAATTCGAGCCTGTCGGATGAAGCCGCTCTACAGCTCTGGCAGGCGATCTCGACGAGTTTGCGACTCCGTCCAACGTCAACCGTTAACAAAGTCGGCAACACCGCTCACGTGCCGGCAGTGCCACTTGGGGAACTCGTCGCCACAGGGAAGGTTTGTCCGCAGACCGGATATTGGCAATGTAGTGAACATGCTACGGTCGAAGGCGCTCAGCCGCAATTCTTCAGGCAGGGAGATTTGATGCCTCCTGCGACGTTGCGAGGGGCTCCAAGCCTTTGGCAGAAATTGAGCGGCAATGTGCGAACGCACGAGGTGGCAACAGTCTGGACCCTGATTGCGTACCAAATGAAACCTGATGGTAAGCCGACAGACGACAATCGTGCACAGCAACGGCCAAAGGCGTCCGGCTCAGACGACAGCCTCACTTAGCACTCCACTGCCGGTCAAAGCACCCGAGGGTACGGTGCGTAAATTCAGTTCGACAAATCTATACTGCTCATGCCTAACGTAATCCGACTCGGCGATTCAACCAATCACGGTGGTAAGGTGGTGAAAGTAACCGCAGAGCACTATACCATCGACGGTATTCCGGTCGCCCGGGTGGGCGATCTATGTTCATGTCCAAAGCCGGGACATGACAACTGTACGGTCGTAGAAGGCAATCCTGATCACCTCATCGATGGGATTCAAGTCGCTTACGACGGACATAAGACGAGTTGCGAAGCTGCTCTGATTTCAACCCAGGCAACGTTCACCGCTGGTTAGCATATGCGCACAAGCGCTTATAGAGTCTCTACCAGCAACCATATCGGAGGCAGCAGTGCGCCCGACTGCCGCGAGACGTTGAATCCGGTGTTCATAGGAGCTGCCATGAGCCGATTTTCCACCTGCGCCTTGAGCCTGTTGATCGCGTGTGGCCATGCGCAAGGCGGGCAACTCACGCGCTCCGGCAGCATTCCGCTCGGCGATCTCACGGCATCGTCCGACATCAACAACATCGCCATCTCGCCGGACGGCACACAGGCCTGCGTCGTCACCTCGTACGTGAAGGAGCCGGGCGCGGCCGTCTATAGTACCGTCACGCTGGTGGACCTGGTACGGAAAAATGCAGGTTGGACCCGGCAGATGCCTCCTCCCGACGCGACGGCCAATGTGTACGCCGTGGCGTGCCGGTTCCACGGCAACAACGTGTATGTGCTGGCGAACGTCGACACCGCACACGCGATGGCGAACAACGTGGGCCGCGTCTACGTGGTCAAGTACAGCAGGAATGGCGACGAACTCAAGCGCGCTGCGATTCCGGTGTCTACCGAAAGCCGGGTTGCCATCGATATGCTGGCGCATGACGGCAACTTGCACGTCATCGGCTTTGGCAAGGATACGGACGCGAACAACGAGTATTACGGCATGTTCGTCACGGCCGTAGACGAATCGCTGGAGTTCCAGACGCGCATGATGAAAGACGGCAGCTATACGCAATTCGCCGCGGTGCGGGCCATCGGGAACCAGTGGTACATCGGCGGCGACTTCTACCCAAAAATCGTTCCGAAGAACGACCTCCCCATCTATTACGCCAACTCAAAAATCAAACCGGGTGGGGGGTATCTGTGGAGCGTGCGTCCGCAGCATAAGGTGGTTACAGCCTCGGACAATATCGCGACCGCGATCGATTACCAGGCGACGACGTACTCGCTCTCGCAGTCGCGCGGGACGTCTTCGCTGATCGCGGTCGATGCAGGCGGCACGATCGCTCCCGAGGTTACGTATAAAAGCGCGTTCTGCAAGGTGGAAGCCTTCACGCCTGCGGGTCAGGGCCTGCTGGCGATCCGCCAGTCCTGTGCAGGTTCGGGCGGCAAGCGGGGACTGGTGTGGATCGATCCCGCCACGGGTGCCGAAACGACGCTCGACGTGCTGGGGAATACGCCGAAATTTATCGTGTCGGACAGCCGGAACTGGTACGGCGTGGGCCTGAACGGGCGTAGGCTGGAGTTTGTATTCGGCCCGGTCACCGCGGGCAAGACCCGCTAGCGCGCCTCATCACCCTATCGAGACCAACCATGCTGAAGACACTCATTCCAGTTGCCTGCCCGCTTGCTGCTTGCGGGGCGCACGTGTCCACCGCCGCAGACCTGCATTTCGCGGAGAAGCTCGGCGGCATCAGCCACGACCTGCGCATCGCAAACCTGAAGGCCGATGCACGCGGCGTCCCATCGTTCGACTACTCCTACCATCAGCAGCGCCCAGGCTGCGGCTTTACCTTGGCCGGCAAGGCAGTCGCAGGCTACGACGATGCCAGCGGCAAGGTTGAGCTCGAAGTCTACAATCCGCAAGGCAGCGACGGCAAAGAGATACCCCCCATTCCAGCGTTCCACGATGGCGAGGCCACCTTCACAGTCGCGCGCAAGGATATGCTGGCGCCGAAATGGATCACGTTCGACGCCGTGCTCAATGGTGCCGCACGTGCCAAACACTGCGACAGGAAGGCAGATCGCGTCGAGGTCACGTTCATGCATGCCGTTCGCTGAGGTTCCCTGGCCATGATGGAGTTCAATCGATGAACCTGACGCGCTTCCAGGGCTTTCTGGCTGCGCTTGCCGACAGCAGTTTTTCCGCCGTGTTTTATCTTGCCGCGGGCTACCAGCTTATCGTGCTGGGGCTGGGGTGCTTCCGGGGCGCGAGGGAGGCGAGGTGGTATTCGTTGGCCGCGGGGGTATCGCATCTGCTCTTGCCCATGTTTCTGCTAGTGGGCTTCTACTACGCGATTCGGCCAGTGGCATGAGAAAATCTTTCGCTGGCGTTGAAAGGCGTGTTTTAGCGGACTCATGCGGTGCAACGTGCGGTGCAGAGCTAACTCATTGATTTGTAATATCTAAAACGGCCTGCAAAGCCGTCTAGACGGGTTCGACTCCCGTCCTCGCCTCCAAGTCTCCCCAGTACGACACCGTCAAGGCCTGTCTACAATCCTCTGCGTCAGCCGGCGCCAGAGTACAGACAGTCGGAACATGCGGCGCGATGTAGCAGGCCATTGGGCAGCTGGACGTCGCGCTTATGTGCAGTGGATTGCCTGACATCTGGATTGGTATCTACAGCCATCACCATATTCAAGCCGTCCTTGTTCCTGGTCGACGGTGGCGCGGCGATCAGGGTTGCATCGACGATGGTCCCCTCGCGCGTCATCAAGCCTTTTTCGGCCGCGATCGGCAGTGCGCAGACGGTGCAGGTCGACCTGGCCGGCGCCGCAAGGTGGCAGCCGAAGGCAAGGCGATCGTACTGAGCGCGGCGCGGAAGGACGACACCAACACCATCACCGAGCCGACCAAGGTGGTGCCGGTGACCGGCAAGGCGCGCGGGTTTGGCAAGCAGTTCAGCTACAGCTTCGTGCCATATTCGGTGACCGTGCTGGTGCTGTCGACCAAATAGGCCGCCAGCTGGCGCGGTGCGGGCGGTCCCTTGAAAAGATACCAGGGACCGTCCCGTTCGCCGTCTGTTATGATGCCGGGACCGTCGCCGTCAACCCGTGTGGCGCCGAGATATTGCAAGGCCCTACGTATATGCAAGAGTTTTATAAGAAAGCGCTGCTGTCGCTGATTGTCCTGCTCCTGGTGGACCTGCTGCTGGCGGTTTTCTTTGTTGACCGGGCCTATCCGACACGGACGCTGTTGCCGGCGCAAAAAGGTGACTCGCGCTGGGAGTACTTGACGTATTCCGATGTGTCCGATGGCGGAACGTCCTCAGTGCACGTAGACGCCTCGCGCGAGCGGCTGCGCTTCGACTTCAAGCTCAAGGATGTCGCCCCGTTTCCTTTTGCCTCCGTCGCCCTGACCTTCAAGGACGACAAAGGACGGCAGATCCACGCGGATTGGTCGAAGTTCCGTACCATTAGCTTCGTGGCCAAATGTGCACCGGCCGCCTCTCTGACCTTTGACGTGTCCACGTTCGATGACAAGGTCTCCAAGCCAGGCAACTTCGGCACCTACCGTTCGCCCAGAACCTATTTTTCCTGCAGTGAACAGGGCGTGCCGGTGACGCTCGATCTGGCCCGGCTGCTGGTCCCCGAATGGTGGTTTCCTGCAATGAAGCTGGACGTGGTACGCCAGGGTTATGAACTGGACAAAGTTGCCAAAATCATGTTCGGTTCCAGCGCTGTCTCGCCACACAATGTCGATACTCATATTGAAATCAGCGAACTGACAGTGCATGGCCGCGATTACCGCTATTTGACAGCGCTGGCGCTCATCATCCTGGCTGGCTGGGCGGCATTCGGTGTCTGGTTTTTCCTGGCCCATGCGCGCGCGCTGCTGGCCAGCGTGGATTCGAAAGTGAAAACCAATTTGCCCTTTGTGGCCTATCGCCAGCTGACCCTGGAACCGTACAAGGACAAGGAAAAGGCATCGGTCTTGCGGTATATCGCCAGCGCCTATACCGACCCCACACTGGACCTGGAAGCCGTGGCGGCAGGGACCGGCGCGAGCCGCTATAAAATCAATGAAGTATTGAAATCCGAACTGGGCATGACCTTCACCAGCTACCTGAATAAGGTGCGGCTCACTGAAGCGTCCAGGCTGCTGACTGAGAAAAGCAGCGCCGCCGTGTCCGAAATCGCGTATTTGGTTGGCTACTCCAATGTTCCGTATTTCAATAAGCTGTTCAAGGAGGAATTCGGCTGCACGCCGAAGTCGTTCCGCACGCTTGCCGCGCAGCCGCAGCCGCAGCAGCAAGCCGCCGACAGAGCTCCGGTAGACCCCCCCGTCTGAATCGCCCCATCCCGGGCAAGCCATCCCACCGATTGCCAGCGCCCATCGTGTAGGCCGAGCCATGAAAGCTCTATGGACCCATCGTGGCATGGCAGACATGCGTTCCAGCCGCGTCCGACCGCCCGCCAGCTGCCACTGCCGAATTTCACCATGTGCACGATTGCTTGCAATTTCTGCGCTTCGTAAGCCATTCGCAGGGCTGCGATAGCGGTGTGCACGATGGCCTGCTTATTCTTTCGCCATGCGTCGAGTTCCGCTACCACCCGGACCGCAGGGGCAAGAATGGTCGGTGGCGGCTGGTAAGTTGAAAAACAAAAAATGTGGAAGATGAAATGCAATTGAAAAAAATGGTAGCCTGCCTGACGACGGGTTTGCCGATGTCCCGCGGGGCACGCGCTGCGCTCGACCGCGCCGCCTATTACCGAGCCGGACAAGGTGGTGCCGGTGACCGGCAAGGCGCGCGGGCTGGGCAAGCAGTTCAGCTATAGCTTCGCGCCGTATTCGGTGACCGTGCTGGTGCTGTCGATCAAATAGCCAGGCATCTGGAGCGGTGCGGGCGCCTTAGGTCCTTTGAAAAAATAGCCGGGACCGCCCCGTTTGGCGCCTGTTATGATGCCGGGACCGTGGCGGTCAATTACGTGCGGCGCCGAGACAGGTCAGGGCCCTACCTATATGCAAGAGTTCTATAAGAAAGCGCTGCTGGCGCTGATTGTCCTGCTCCTGGTGGACATGCTTCTGGCGGTATTTTTTGTTGTCCGGTCATTTCCGGCACAGGTGCTGTTGCCGGCGCAAAATGGTGGCTCCCACTGGCAGTACCTGACGTTTTCCGACCAGGACGTTGGCGGAGCGTCGTCAGTGCGCTTGCGCGATTCGCGCGACCGGCTGCGCTTCGACTTCAAGCTCAAGGATGTTGCCCCGTATCCTTTTGCCGCCGCCGCCATGGTCTTCAAGGACGACCAAGGACGGCTGATCCACGCGGATTGGTCGAAGTTCCGTACCATTACCTTCGTTGCCACATGTGCACCGGCCTCTTCCCTGACGTTCGAGCTGTCCACCTTCGATAAAAAGTTCTCCAAGCCAGGCGACTTGGCGACTTACCGTCCACCTCGAACGTATTTTTCGTGCAGTGAACAGGGCACGCCGGTGACGCTCGACCTGGCCCGGCTGCGGATCCCCGATTGGTGGTTTCCTGCGATGAAGCTGGACTTGGCACGCCAGGGTTATGAACTGGACAACGTTGCAAAAATCATGTTTGGCCCCAGCGTTGGCACTCCCCACAATGTCGATGTCTATATTGAAATCAGCGAACTGACCTTGCATGGCCGCGATTACCGCTATTTAACCGCGCTGGCGCTCATCATCCTGGCTGGCTGGGCGGCATTCGGTGTCTGGTTTTTCCGGGCCCATGCGCGCGCGCTGCTGGCCAGCGTGGATTCGAAAGTGAAAACCAATCTGCCCTTTGTGGCCTATCGCCAGCTGACCCTGGAACCGTACAAGGACAAGGAAAAGGCAGCGCTCTTGCAGTATATCGCCAGCGCCTATACCGACCCCCAACTGGACCTGGAAGGCACGGCGGCAGCCACCGGCGTGAACCGCAATAAAATCAATGAAGTGTTGAGGTCCGAACTGGGCATGACCTTCAACAGTTACCTGAACAAGCTGCGGCTCACCGAGGTATCCAGGCTGCTGACAGAAAACAGCAGCGCTGCCGTGTCCGAAATCGCGAACTCCGTTGGCTTCTTGAATGTTCCATATTTCAATAAGCTGTTCAAGAACGAATTCGGCTGCACGCCGAACGCGTTCCGGACGCTTGCCGCCCAGCGGCCGCGGCAGCAAGCCGCCGACAGCGCTCCGGTCGAGCCACCCCTCTGAACCGCCCCATCTCCAGCACTCGCCGGAAGCGCCGCATCTGACACATGCCGTGTGCGCCGGCGCGCAGTCCGATCCCGCCCGTCCTCACCATCGGATCTGAACCGCGACTGACTCCTGCGTTCCCGCGCACGGATCGCGCCGCCATCCCACCGACTGCCTGCGCCTGTTGTTTGGGCCACGCCACGAAAGCCCGACCGACCATCGTGGCATGGCCGACATGCTTTCCGGCCGCGCCTGCCCGACAGTCCGCCAGCTGCCACGGCCGGTTTTCAACGTGTGCACGATTTCTTGCAATTTCTGCGCTTCGCAAGCCATTCGCCGCCCGGCGATAGCGGTGCGCATGTTGGCCTGCCTATTCTTTCGCCATGCGTCGGGTTCCGCGACCGCCCGGCTGCAGGCACAGGAACGGGTGCCCTGGTGGCCGCGGAATGGGGCGAGGCATCCGCGCTCCACCCAATTGTCGGTTGGTAAATCTTCACCGATATCAAGCATCGCCGATGGTGGCGGCCGGTGAGTTGAAAAATAAAAATGTGGGAGACGGTAATGCAATTGAAAAAAATGGTGGCCTGCTTGACGGCGGGTTTGCTGGTGTCCTTCGGCGCCACCGCTGAGAATTATCGCTGGGATACCGTGGCCATGGGCGGTGGCGGCTATGTCAGCGGCGTCGTGACCAGCAAGAGCGAGCGCGGCGTGGTCTTCGCGCGCACCGACGTCGGTGGCGCCTACCGCTACGACAACCATAACGGTCGCTGGATCGCGCTGACGGACTGGCTGGACGAGCGCAACACCGGCCTGATGGGTGTGGAGTCGATGGCCATCGATCCGAAAAACGCCGCCAATGTCTACATGCTGGCCGGCACCAGCTACTACAACAACGGCCAGACCGCGATCATGCGCTCGACCGACTACGGCAAGCACTTCGATGTGGTCGACGTGACGGCCCAGTTCAAGGCGCACGGCAACGGTATCGGCCGCTCGACCGGCGAGAAGCTGCAGGTCGACCCGGGCTCGAGCAACGTGCTGTACGTGGGTACGCGCCGCGACGGCCTGTTCAAGAGCGTCGATTCTGGCAAGACCTGGAGCCGGGTCAACGGACTGAACGTGACCAGCACTCCGGACGACAACGGCATCACCTTCGTGCTGCCCGATCCGGCCAGCGTCAGCCAGGGCGTGACCAAGCGCATCTATGTCGGCGTATCGCGCTACGGTTCGGTGGGGCCGAACCTGTATTTGAGCAAGGACGGCGGCGCCACCTTCGCCCCGGTCGCGGGTGCACCGGCCGGCCTCATTCCGCAGCGCGCGGTCATCACCCCCAAGGGCCGCCTGTACATGACCTACGCCAATGGTGTCGGACCGCACTGGTTCAGCGATAGCGAGCCCTTGACCACCGGCCAGATCTGGGAGTACAACACCGTCGGCGGCGTCTGGACCAACATCACGCCGCCCACCACCTATAACGGCATGCTCCCCCCGTACAGCGGCATCAGCGTCGATCCGGGCAATCCCAAGCACCTGGTGGTCTCGACCGTCAGCACCTGGCAGTACCAGCAGCATCAGCCATCCACCTGGGGTGACAAGGTCTTTACGTCCCTCGATGCCGGCCGCACCTGGACCGACGTCTTCGCCAACGGCATGACGGTCGACGGCGATGGCGTCGAGTGGGGCGCCAGCTCCTCGATCCACTGGCTCGGCGCGGTCGAGTTCGACCCCTTCGATACGAAGAGCGTGTGGGCGATATCGGGTAACGGCGTTTTCAGGACCGCCGACATCGACGCGCCCGTCAGCCGCTGGAAATTCGATGTCAAAGGCATGGAAGAGTCCGGCGTGTATTCGCTCGAGAGCCTGCCCGGCGGGCCGCTGGTGTCGGCCATTGGCGACTTCGACGGATTCATCCAGGGCGATGCGGGCCAGTACGGCGTGCGCCATGCGCCGGACATGGGTTCCAACACCGGCCTGGCCGTCGCCCCGCAAGCGAACCATGTAATGGCGCGGGTGGGCAGTAGGCTCTTTATCTCGACCAACACGGGCAGCAGCTGGGTAGAGGCGCCCTCCATGAACGGCACACGCGGCAACGTGGCACTGTCGGCCGATGGCGCCGTGCTCCTGCATAGTCCGCAAGATTCCGCCACCACCTACCGTTCGACCGATTTCGGCGCCAGCTGGACGCCCGCGGCCGGCCTTGCGGTAAACAACGCCCGTCCGGTGGCCGACCCGGTCAACCCGGCCAAGTTCTACGTCTATGACCGCCCCACCGGCAACCTGATGATCAGTACCGATGGCGGCGTGTCGTTCAGCCTCAAGAAGCAGCTGAGCCCCTGGGGCAACACCTTCTTGCGCGCCACCCCCGGCCGCGAGGGCGACTTGTGGGCTTGCCTGGAATGGAACGGCTTGAACCATTCGACCGATTCGGGCGCGACCTTCACCCCGGTTGCCGGCATCAGCTCCTGCTCGACCATGGGCCTGGGCAAGGAAGCTCCGGGCGCCAGCTATCCGACCCTGTACATGTGGGGTACGGTGGGCGCCACGCGCGGCATGCTGCGCTCGATCGACCAGGGGGCCAGCTGGGTCCGTGTCAACGACGATGCCCACCAATACGGCGGCGCGCAGGCTAACCTGGTTGTGGGCGACATGAACACCTACGGCACGGTCTACATGAGCACCAACGGCCGTGGCGTCGCCTACGGCCAGATCGACCCGAACGGCGACGTCGTGGCGGTACCGCAGACGATCACGCCGCCGCCAGCCAAGACGGTTGAGTGCAGCTACCGCATGACGGACAACCACTGGTGGGGCGGCGGCGTTGCCGAAGTGAGCGTCAAGAACAATGGAACGGACGTCATCAACGGTTGGTCGGTGAGCTGGACGTACCTCGACAACTCGCGGATCGATGGGTTCTGGAACGGTGTGGTGACGGGCCGTTCGCCGACCTTCACGGCCACCGACAACGGCGACTGGAACAAGGTCATCTATCCGGGCCAGACCGCCACGGTCGGCATGGTCGTGGTCGGCCAGGACACGCCGGATCCGGTCTCGACACCGGTCGTGACCGGCGCCGTGTGCAAGTAAGCGCGCTCAATTCATCAGGAACCATCATGAAAAAGACTCTGTTTGCATTGTTCGCCAGCGCCAGCCTGCTGCTGGCCGGCGCCACCCATGCCGGCGTGACCACCTTCGACGAGCTCGCCCCCGCCGGCGACTACATCAGCCTGAACGACATCAGCCCGTATTCGGGCCTGACCTGGAGCGCCGACTGGTTCGCCAGCGACACCAGCATCGACGGCTACGCCAACGCGGCCCACTCCGGCGCCAATTTCACCGTCAACGGCTTCGGTTCGGATGCCCTTACCGTCAGCAGCGCCACCGGCTTCAATTTCGACGGCGCCTGGTTCGCCACACCGGACGGTGCCGACGACAAGGCCAGCTGGATCAACATCAGCGCTTACGACTCCCTGAACCAGCTGATCGGCAGCACCGGCAACATCGCCATCGGCGATGCCTACAGCTGGGTGGGTGCGGCCTTCAGCAACGTATCAGTGCTGAGCATCACACGGGACAGCGGCTGGTATGTGATGGACGATTTCACCACCCGCGCCGGCGGCAGCGCCGATGTGCCCGAACCTGCCAGCCCGCTGATCCTGGGAATGGGGGCGCTGGCACTGGTGGCGGCACGGCGCCGGTCCCCGCGCTGACGATCGCGTCCGTCCTGTCCTTCGCACAGGTTGGCTCTCTTCCAGAGTGGGGACTCCGCTGTGGATTTTATGGGGCGGCTTTTGCTGCCCCTTTTTTTCGAGCAGTGCCCAGCGCGGGTGTACGCGTGCGGGCAAGGCGCATGCCGATCCGAGCCGCTGAGCGACGTGGTGCGTGTGGGAGATGTGAAGAGCAATTCGTGCCAGTACAGCGCCATCGAAGCAGCTGATTGGGCGCTTTCGACAATAAAAAAGCAGGGAGACAGTAGTGCACTTCAAGTTCATTGAATGCGGCGGCAAGCCGCCCGCGGACCATGTTATCGCCGGCCTGATCGCGGTCCCCTTGCGGGGCCCTCCCCGCGCCGGCAGTACAGCCGCACAGCGGCGTGGCATGACTGTAAGTATAAATTATATAAACGATATATTCCTTGGAGGATGCTAGTATGAGTACATTCAACACCAGAATTGCCGTGCTTTCACTCTGCGCGGCCGCTTGCGTCGCGGGCTGCGGCGGCCGCGAGGACGGTGCCCCCGGCACGTCCGTCGCGCTGCTTGCCAGTGGCATCGATGGCAACATCAGCAAGGCCGTCCGGGCCAGCAGTTGGACCAGCGTGAAGTGGGGCGGCGGCGGCTATGTCACCGGCCTGATCTATCATCCGACCTCCGCGAACGTCTTGTACGCCCGGACGGACGTTGGGGGCGCATACCGCTGGAACCAAAGCGCGTCGAAATGGATGCCCATTACCGATGGCTTCACCGTAGCCGAGGCGGCCTTCCACTACGTCGAAAGCATCGGCCTCGATCCCACCAACGACCAGCTCGTCTACATGGTCGCGGGCAATGGCGGCAACGGTCGCCTGTACACTTCCACCAACCAGGGCACCAGCTGGACGTGGGTCGCCCTGCCATTCGTCGTGAACGGCAACGGTATCGGCCGGGCGACCGGCGAGCGCCTGAGGCTCGATCCAACCAATCCGTCGACGATGTTCTACGGTTCGCGCATGGCGGGCCTGTGGAAGAGCACGAACTCGGGCCAGACCTGGGCGCAGGTCACAGGCCTGTCTTCCTATACGACGACCAACGACATGGTCGGCGTCGAGCATCTCATCTTCGACAATGGGAGCGTGGGCGGCGGCCAGACGACCTGGAACATGTGGGCCGCGGTCGCCCCCGACTACGCCAACGCGGCGGGCCTGAGCTCGATCTTCTACCGGTCCAGCGACGGCGGCTACTCATGGACGCCGGTGGCGGTGCCGGCCGCGGTCGCCGGCTACTACATCCCGCATTACGTGCGCGCCGCCGATGGCGCCTACTACGTGGTGTTCAACAAGAACGCGGGCCCGGGCGGCGACGGTCCCGGCTACCTCTACAAGTATAGCGGTCTTGGCGGCGTCTGGACCCTGCTGAGCAGCACCACCACGGGCGGCTACGGCGGCGTGTCCGTCTTCGGCACCGGTGCGACCACGCGCATTGCGCTGGCGGTGACCAATACCTGGGGCAATACCTCCGATAAGAAGATAGTGCAGTTGTCCGACAACGCAGGCGGCACCTGGCATGAAATCGAGGCCGCGATGGTCCATACGCCGGCCGACGGAGCGTACTGGGGGTGGAATGATGACATCGAGATCGATCCGAACAACCGCGACCACATCATGCACGTGTCCGGCAGCGGCGCCTTCGAGACCCTGAATGCCTCGTCGGCGACACCGAGCTGGACCATGAAAGTGGCCAACCTCGAGGAGACCGCCACACTGTCGCTCGCCGCCCCGCCAGCCGGCGCGACGTACAAGCTCATCAACAGCGCGGGCGACATCGGCACCTGGGTCCAGACCGACCTCGCGACGAAGCCGACCAAAGGCCCGACCACCGCCTGGTCCGTTGGCAATGCGGCCGACATGAGCTGGGCCAATTCGCAGTACATCGCCAGTGTCGGCACCTTGAACAACAATGGAGGTAGCGGCTTCGGAACCTGGTCGGGCGACGGCGGCGCCACGTGGGCGAACTTCGCCACTCTGCCCGCCGGCGGCGCAACCCCTTTTGGCGAAGCGGCCGGCATCGCTGTCACCGCACCCAGCAACGTGATCTGGGCGCCGACCAATACGGTGCCGTCCTACACCACCAACAACGGCGCCAGCTGGACGGCGACGAATCTCCCCGCGCTGTCGGTGGAAGCCTGGAAGCGCGCCTACCGGCTCGCGGCGGATCGCAAGAACCCGAACAAGGTCTATGCCTACGATTCGGGCGGTGTATTCTGGGGAGCGCCAGGCAAGGTCTATGTTTCGACCGATGGCGGCCATAACTTCACGCTGAGCCAGGGTTCGGTGTCGGCGAACCTGCGCGCCAATGGGTGGAAAGTCACCTCGATGGCCGTCAATCCGAACGTCGAGGGCGACGTCTGGCTGGCTGACGGCAACACCGTGTACCACTCGGTCGACTCGGGTGCCACTTGGACCAAGCTCAACAACTTCGCGTCGGTCTGGGGCGGCAGGGACCCCAACTCCTCGTACCCCGACCTGCAGGGTGCCAGCATCGTGGCCCTGGGCAAGGCAGCCCCTGGCGCGCCGTACTCCGCGGCAGTCTACGTGGTGGGCACGATCAATGGCCAGTGGGGCGTGTGGGCTTCCGACAATGCAGGCGGCACCTGGACCCGTTTCAACGACGATGCCCACCAGTTCGGCGGCATCGAGGTGATGACGGCCGACTGGAACACCTACGGCCGGATCTACGTCACCGGCGTGGGCCGCGGCTTGCTGTATTCCAACTGATCAACACGCATCAAGGCAAGTCAGTGACCGCTGCGGCGCCGCAAGGATGCCGCGGCGGTTCTTTGTAAACCACGACCGCGCCGGATGCAATCGACCACCCCGCGACAGGAAGCTTTTGAATATTTGACATATGGCCAAGATGGATACCTGCCTGATAAGTTTCTTGAAAAACAGTAGCGGCCCGAAGTGGCTGGCTTTGCTATCGTTATGCGCGGCCGCGCTTACCGTTCCAGCATGCGCACAGCTCAAGCCCGGCAATGCCGCCGGCGCGAACCCGATCATCCGCGATAAGTTCACCGCCGATCCCGCCCCGCTGGTCGTCGGCGACACGCTCTATCTGTATGTGGGCCACGACGAAGCGCAAGGCGACGAAATGTTCACCATGCGTGACTGGCTGGTCTATTCGACCAGGGACATGAAGACATGGACCGAACATGCGCCGATCATGAAGGCGAAGGATTTCAAATGGGCCACAGGGGATGCGTGGGCGTCCCAGGCAATCGAAAAGAACGGTAAGTTCTACTTCTACGCCGCCGTCTCGCACAATGACACGCACCCCGGCATGGCCATTGCCGTGGCGGTCTCGGACAAGCCGACCGGCCCGTTCGTCGATGCGCGCGGATCGGCCCTGGTCACCAATGAGATGACGCCGAAGGGCCCGCACAACTGGGAAGACATCGATCCCACCGTGTTCACCGATGGCGACGGCACCAGCTGGCTGGCCTGGGGCAATGGCCAGTGCTACATCGCGAAACTCAAGTCCAACATGATCGAAATCGACGGACCGATCCGCGAAATCACGCCGCCGTATTTCGTGGAGGGCCCGTGGCTGCACAAGCGTGGCCAGCTGTATTACTTGAGCTATGCGTCGATGGACAAAGCCACGCAGGGCGCCGAACACGTGTCGTACTCGACCGCGCCAAGCATCGCCGGTCCCTGGACCTACCGCGGCCTGTTGACGGGACCGGCCAAGAACAGTTTCACGATCCACCCGGGCATCGTCCAGTTCAAGGAGAACTGGTACCTGTTCCTACATAACGCCGCACTGGACATCGGCGACATGAAAGGTGCGGCCGGCCGGCGTGCTGTGACCGTCGAGCATCTGCAATTCAATCCGGACGGCACCATGAAGCCGGTCGTGCAGACGGAACTCGGCGTCAGTGTTCCGGCGCCGCGCTAGGACCTCGCCCCAGGGCGAGGACGCCGCGTCCGCCGTGGCGCCTGTGTTCTTGCGCAGGGGATCTGACCGTGATCTTGAAGGGCGCTGGCAAGCGCTCAGCATTACAAAGTCCAACACCAACGGAGAATCGAATGAGTAACAAAAAAATCGCGGCGATGCTGCTGGGCACCTTGTTGGCCTGCGCAACACACAGCTGGGCACAGGATCGCGTCATCGACGTCGACGTCAAAGCCGTCAAGGGCAAGTTGAATCAGACGTTCAACCTGACGATCGGTGCCGGCCGCGCGAACGAAGGCTTGCGCGCCGACTGGCAGCAGCAGCTGGCCGAGATCAAACGCGACGCCGGCTTCAAGTACATCCGCATGCACGGCCTGCTCAACGACGACATGGGCGTCTATGGGGGGACGGACGCGCAGGGCAATGAGCGATACAACTTCCAGTACATCGACTCCCTGTTCGACTACCTGCTCAGCATCGGCGTCAAGCCCTTCGTTGAACTTGGCTTCATGCCGCAGGCAATGGCCAGCGGCAGCCAGACCATCTTCTGGTGGCGCGGCAACGTGACGCCACCGACCAGCTACGAAAAGTGGGAAAAGCTGATAGGCGCCCTGACCCAGCATTGGACCGAGCGCTATGGCAGCAAGGAAGTGGCAAGCTGGTACTTCGAGGTGTGGAACGAACCGAATCTGAATGACGGCTTCTGGATGGGAACGCAGGCGGACTACTTCAAGCTGTACGCCCACGCCGCGCGCGGGATCAAGAGCGTCAACCCGAGCTACAGGGTCGGTGGCCCGGCCACCGCCGGGGCCGCCTGGATTCCGGAGATGATCGCCTACTGCGTACAGAACAAGGTGCCGCTCGATTTCGTCAGCACCCATACCTATGGCGTGGGCGAGGGCTATCTCGACGAGTTCGGCACCAAGGGCACCGTGCTCAGCGCCGATGACACTGCGATCGTCGGCGACGTGCTCAGGAACCGCAAGGAGATCGAGGCCTCGGCCATGCCCGGGCTGGAACTGCACTATACCGAGTGGAGCTCGTCGTATACGGCGTCCGATCCGACGCACGACAGCTACCACCAGGCGGCGTATATCCTGGACAAGCTGACGCAGGTCGGGAATGCGGCACAATCGATGTCCTACTGGGTGTTCACCGACATCTTTGAAGAGCCAGGCCCGCGCTTTGAAGTGTTCCACGGCGGTTTTGGCCTGATGAACACGCAGGGGATCAAGAAACCGGCCTACTTCGCCTACCAGTTCCTGAACCAGCTGGGGCAGAACGAGCTGGCCAACCCCGACAAACGATCGATGGCGACCACCGATGGCAAGGGCAATGTGCAGATCCTGTTGTGGGACTACACCTATACGCTGCCGGAGAAGGTCAACAACCAGCAGTTCTTCATCAAGGATTTGCCACCCAAGAACAAAGGGGACGTGCAGCTCAGCCTGAAGGGGCTGAAAAAGGGCGCGTACACGATGGAAATCTCGCAGGTTGGCTACAAGCGCAACGATGCCTTCACCGCCTACATTGGCCTGGGCTCGCCGAAGCAGCTGACCCGGCCGCAGGTGGCCACGCTCAAATCGATTGCCAACGGCAAGCCGACCGAGCGGAAGAAGGTGCAAGTCGGCGCCGATGGCAAACTCAGCATGAAGCTGCCTTTGCGCGAGAACGACGTCTACCTGCTGAACCTGCGCGCGGCGCAATAACGGTTCGTACTATCCGGCCGGCCCGGTGGTTTCCGGCTGGCGCGCGGGCCGACATCAGGTAGTCGATGCGCTTTTCGGTCCAGCCCACGACGTCTTGGTCGCCGCACCCAAACACCGGCATCGAGGCCTTGCCGGTGGCCTTCGCGGCCAGGCTCTTGCGGACGTTCGCCAGCAGATGCGCCGGGTTGGCGTTGCCGTATCCGGCCAGCTGGGCGAAACCGTGTTCGCGCAGCCAGGTCCGCACCGCGCCGATGGATTCGTTGATCTTCTGGCGCGGCACGGTCTTCTTCTCGGCCATGTGCGCCAGCAGCTCGTCCATCAGTACGGCGCGGCGCTGCTCGTCGGTCAGGCTGACCAAAGTCGGCCTTGACATCCGCCGGGGTTCGCCACATGGCCTTGAGGACAAGGCCATGCCAGGTGAGAAGTCCTCGCCTCCAGCATATCGGTAGATCAGCGCTTTGACGCTCATCTACGCCAGAAGTCAACTCAGCCCACTAATACATCTCGCTCATGCCCGAAGAGCAACGCATACCTGCATCAACGCAAGCGGTACGCGCTCCGGGCAGGCGCTACATGCCGAATACACGCTCGGATGGGAGCTCGGTGCAAGACAAGGGCGTTCGGGCTTTGGCGGTTCTGAAGTATGACCGCGACAAGGCCCGGCTCGTGATCACGAAGCTGCGGCGCGGGCTACGAGTGCGTAACCGGCGGCGGGGCGCGCCGTGCTACCGGTAGGCCGTGCTGCCTCCGTAGCCGATGCGCGCGAACCCGGCTGTCGCCGGGGCGTCGGGGCCGACGTGGAACAGGCTGACCACTTCGGCCAGCCTGTCGGCCTGATCGCGCAGGGCGGCGGCGGCGGCGGCCGATTCCTCGACGAGGGCGGCATTGTGCTGGGTGGACGAATCCATGTCGGCGATGGCGCGGTTGACCTGCTCGATGCCGGCGCTCTGCTCGCCGCTGGCGCTGGCGATCTCGGCGACGATGTCGCTCACCTTGCGGATGCTGTCGACCACGTCGCGCATCGTCGTGCCGGCCTGGTCGACCAGCTTTGTGCCGTCCTCGACCTTGCTGACGGAATCGACGATCAGGCCCTTGATCTCTTTCGCCGCCGCGGCCGAGCGCTGGGCCAAGGTGCGCACCTCGCCCGCGACGACGGCGAAGCCGCGGCCCTGTTCGCCGGCGCGCGCCGCCTCGACGGCCGCGTTCAGCGCGAGGATGTTGGTCTGGAAGGCGATGCCGTCGATGACGCTGATGATGTCGACGATCTTCCTGGACGAATCGTTGATCGCGCCCATGGTCTGCACGACCTGGTCGACGACGGCGCCGCCCTGCGTCGCGATTTCCGACGCGGCGATCGACAGCTGGCTCGCCTGGCGCGCGTTGTCCGCGTTCTGACGCACGGTACCGGTCAGTTGCCCGACCGTGCTGGCCGTCGTGCCGAGCGAGCCGGCTTGCTGTTCGGTGCGCGACGACAGATCCATGTTGCCGGCCGAGATTTGCGCCGACGCGGTGGCGATGGTATCCGTACCGCCGCGCACTTGCGACACGATGGCCACGAGGCTGTCGTTCATGTGGCGCAGCGCGCGCAGCAGCGCGCCCGTCTCGTCCTTGCCGTTGGCATCGATCTGCTGGGTGAGGTCGCCTCCCGCCACCTTTTCGGCCAACTCCACGGCCTGGCGGATCGGGCGCACGATCGTCGTGGCCAGCCGCCACGCGCAGGCGGCGCCGAACAGCACCGCCGCGCCGGCCAGCACCGCGATCATGCGCTCGCTGTCGCGGTTGGCCTCATCGATGGTTTTCGCGATGGCGTCGATGCGGTCCTGCTGTATTTTGAGGAGATCGGCCTGCCGGGCTTCATAGGTGACCGACAGCGGCATGAACTCCTCGTTGAGAATGCGGACTGCGCCGTCGGCGTCGTCCTCCGCGCGCACCTTGACGGCTTTTTCCTTGGCCGCCGTATAGGCCTTGCGCACGTCGACGATGCTCTTGTACAGCGCGCGTTCCGCGTCGCCTTCCAGCAGGGGCTCGATCTGCTTGATCAACTCGCTGCCGCGCGCGGCCGTCTTGATGGTGTCTGCCTTGAAGAATTCGACGAGGCTGGGATCGGAACTCTTCACGACGGCGGCCGTGCGGCGGATCGCGCCGAACGTCTGGGTATGCCAGTCCGCGATCATGCGTTCCTTCGCCAGCGGAACGGTCATCAGTGCATGCGTCGCGTCGGCGATCCCGTGCATGCGCCAGATCGCCGCCACGGCGATGACGACGGTGAGGCCCAGTACGAGGGCGAACCCGGCGCTCAGCCGCTGCGCGATATTCATGTTGCGGAAAATGTTCATTGCTTGTCCTTCCTGCATCGTTATGGTCATATCGTCCGGGGTGCCATTCCCGGTGTCTCCCTGTCGGATTCTACGTACGTACTGGAAATTAAAATTACTTTATAGGAAGCAAATCATATAAATGGGGCCTGCGGCGCGCACGAACGTTGTCGCGAAGTCACAGCGGC
>JBJMVU010000265.1:0-7724 GCA_045810485.1 Massilia sp.
CACACTGTGCCCACGCGGACGTTCGCGATGCGTCGACGTTGCACGTGGGCTCGGGGAGCCCACTCTACATCGGATTGAATCGTAGGGTGGGCACGCTGTGCCCACGCGGACGTTCGCGATGCGTCGACGTTACACGTGGGCTCGGGGAGCCCACTCTACGTCGGATTGAATCGTAGGGTGGGCACACTGTGCCCACGCGGACGTTCGCGATGCGTCGACGTTGCACGTGGGCTCGGGGAGCCCACTCTACCGGGTTTTTTAGCGCATCTGGGTGTAGTTGACAGGCACCCAGCGATACCCCTTGCCCTGCGTCTGGAGATGGCCCAGCCCCGGGAACTGCAGGTGCGCGCCGCCCACGAGCCAGCCGTTCTTCGCCGCGTCGTCGAACACCTTCTTGCGCGCCGCCGCGGCCGCCTTCTCGTCGCTGTCGAACGCGATCGTCACCTGCGGATTGTCGAACTGGACGGCCGCCAGGTGGATCAGGTCGCCGATCAGCACGAGCTTCTGGCCATGGCTTTCCACCGCATAGACCGTGTGACCCGGCGTATGGCCGTGCTCGGCCTGGGCGGAGACGCCCGGGACCAGTTCGCCATCCTTCTCGATGGGCTTGAACTTGCCGGCCTGGATGTACGGGTTGATCGACGCCATCGCGCCCTTGAAGAAGTCCTTCTTGTCGGCCGGGGCCTTGTCCATGTTCGCCTGGCTCAGCCAGTAGTCGGCATCGGCCTTGCCCGCGCGCACGACGGCGTTCGGGAACACGCGCTGGCCGTTGTTGACGAGGCCGCCGACGTGGTCGCCGTGCATGTGCGTGATGTAGATCTCGTCGATCTGTTCCGGCTGGTAACCGGCCGCCTTCAGGTTGTTGACGAACTTGCCCACGGTCGGGCCGAACAGCGCGCCGGCGCCCGTGTCGACCAGCACCAGCTTGCTGCCGGTGTTGATCAGGAAGGCATTGTCCGAGGTTTCGACCGGCAGCTTCAGGAAGTTCTTCGTGACGGCGGTGCGCGTCAGTTCCGGCTTCTGGTGCATGAACTGGTCCATCGGCAGGTCGAAGGTGCCGTCGCTGACCGGCGTGATTTCGACGTCGCCCACCATCACGCGGAAGAAACCGGGGGCCGGGGTCTTGACCATCGGTGCGGCGGCGTGGGCGCCAAAGGCCGCGGTGGCGAGGGCGGCGAGCAGGGTGTGCTTGAGTTTGATCATGTTGTTATCCTCGATGAATGACACGACGCGCGTACGCGGGGGTTGCTTATCGTACATGATTGTTCAGCAACTCGCTGGCACCTGCTTGCCTTATCTCAAGGACGCCGCACGAGCGGCAAGGTGCGCAACGTGAGGCGCTCGTGTTCCTCGTCATGCAGCGTGGCGGTCGCCTTGATCAGGTCGCTGCGGCTGACGATGCCCAGCAATTGCGCATGCCCCGTCTGCGCCACGACCGGCAGGCGCTCGATGCCGTGTACAGCCAGGCGCGTGGCGACGGCGCGGCACGTTTCGCCGGGCAGGGCGACGAGAGGGGGATTGGCGCCGAACAGGTCGCCGACAGGCATCGTCGACGCGTGGCCGTCCAGGGTGTTGCGCTCGACCATGCCGACGACGAGGCCGTCGCGCGTGACGGGGAAGCCGCGGTGCTTCTGGGCGGGGCCGAAATGCGTGGCGAGCACGTCGCCGATGGTGGCGCCGGCATCGATGTGAAGAACGTTCGTGCTCATCACCTCGGCCACGCTGTGGCGCTCGAGCGGGTCGATGCCGTATTCGCGGTAGATGTGATGGCCGCGGCGGGCGATCTTTTCGGTCAGGATCGAGCGGCCCATCGTCAGCACCGTGAAACCGTAGGCGCCGGCGGCGGCGGCCAGCAGCGGCAGCAGCGCGTTGGCGTCGTGCGTGAGTTCAAACGCGAACACGACGGCCATCACGGGCGCGCGCATCATGCCGCCCAGCGTGGCGGCCATGAACACGAGCGGCCACAGGGCGGGATCGGCACCGGGCAGGTACGGGCCGAGCAGGGCGCCGAGGCCGGCGCCGAGCATCAGCAGCGGGGCGAGCACGCCGCCGGACGTGCCGGAGCCGAGCGCGATCAGCCAGATCACCAGTTTCACCGCGAGCAGCCCGACGATGGCGCTGACGACCATGTGGTTGTGCAACAGGTCGCCGATGACGTCATAGCCGACGCCCAGCGCGCGCGGCTCGAAGTAGCCGCCGATGCCGACCGCCAGGCCGCCCAGCGCCGGCCACCACATCCAGTGGATCGGCAGTCGATGAAAGGCGTCTTCGACGCGATACAGCGCCGTCGACATCAGCCACGCCAGCGCGCCGCACGCGAGGCCGGCCACGAGGCAGGAGAAGAGGGCGATCGGCGCGACGGGCGCCGTCTCCAGCGGGAACAGCGCGCCGGCGCCAATGGCCAGCGGACGCAGGAAGCCGGCCACGGCGCACGCGGTCGCCACCGGCAGCAGGCTGCGCGGACGCAGTTCGAACAGCAGCAGCTCGACGGCCATCAGCACGGCGGCGACCGGCGTGCCGAACACGGCCGTCATGCCGGACACGGCGCCGGCCACGAGCAGTGATTTGCGCTCGCCGCCCGTCAGGTGGAAGTGCTGGGCGATCAGCGAGCCGATCGCGCCGCCCGTCATGATGATCGGACCCTCGGCGCCGAACGGGCCGCCGCTGCCGATCGCGATACCGGACGACAGCGGCTTCAGCACGGCGACCTTCGGCGACATCGCGCTGCGCTTGAACAGGATCGCCTCGATCGCTTCGGGAATGCCGTGGCCGCGGATCGCCTCGGTGCCGTAGCGGGCGATCAGGCCGATGATCAGGCCGCCGATCACGGGGATGCCGATCACCCATGCGCCCAGCGTGTTGTCGGCCGGAGACAGCTCGGCGAACGAGAATTTCCCGTAGAAGAACAGGTCCGTGAAGAAGCGGATCATCATCAGCAGGACGCGCGCGGCGACCGTGCTGAGCGCGCCGATGAAGGCGGCGAGGGCGGCGATGCGGAGCAGGCGGACGTCGCCCGAAAAATCGCGCCGCGGCGTGGAAGGGTGCGTGGCAGTTTTCATTTTGTTATTCAAGATTGGGGACGGTAAAGACGCCCTGCAGGGCGCGCAGCTCGGCGCGGTGGACGGCGGCCAGCCGCGTCAACAGCGCCTCGCCCTTGGGCAGCAGGTGCACTTCCACACGGCGCCGGTCCGCGGCATTCGTGCGGCGCACGACCAGCTCGCCCGCCTCGCAGCGCGTGATGAGCGCGACGACGCCGTGCTGCTTGGCCTGCAGGCGTTCGGCCAGCTCGCCGACGGTGGCCCATTCGCGTCCGGAAAAACCCTTGATGTGCAGGAGAAGCAGGTATTGCAGCGGCGTGATGCCTTCCGCCTGCACCGCGTTTTCGGAGAAGCGCTCGTAGCGCCGCATCTGGTAGCGGAATTCCGACAACGCGGCGAAATCCGGCTTGGACAGCGGTGGGGTGTGGTCTTTCACAGGCTTGGTTCGGCGTGGGCGTTGGCTTTGGGAACCAAATAATATATCATAACGTGATACTTTTTCGCGGCCCCATGCGCTGCTTGTTTTTTACAATCGACAGGAATGATGCTGGAACATAGCTTGGAATGGTTGCGCGCGTTCGTACCGCAACCGAATACGGTGCCGCGCGGGGAACGCATGCGCGCGGTGGCAGGGGCCCTCGTGGGGCTGTTCGTGACGGCGGTCCTCAGCGACATGCTCACAAAGGGCTCCGGCATCGGGCCGCTGGCCCTGGTCGCACCGATGGGCGCATCGGCCGTGCTGTTGTTCTGCGTGCCGGCCAGCCCGCTGGCCCAGCCGTGGTCGGTGATCGGAGGGAATACGATTTCCGCGTTGATCGGCATCATCTGTGCCAAGGCCGTCCACAATCCGGCCCTGGCGGCACCGCTGGCCGGCGCCTGCGCGATCTTCGTGATGTTCCTGCTGCGCTGCCTGCACCCGCCCAGCGGCGCGGTGGCGCTGACGGCCGTCCTCGGCGGCCCGGCCATCCACGCGGCCGGCTTCGGGTTCGCGTTCCTTCCCGTGTGCCTGAACTCGACCCTGATCGTGCTGGCGGCGCTCGTCTTCAACAACCTGACGGGCCGGCGCTATCCGCACAACCAGAAATCGGTGCTGCGCACGGCCCAGCAGGCCGCGCACGCGACGGGTGACCCGTCCCCGATGGCGCGCCTGGGCTTCACGGCCGAGGACCTGGACGCCGTGCTGGCCCGCTACGGCCAGGTGCTGGACGTGAGCCGCGACGACCTGGAAGACATCCTGCTGCAGACGGAACAACGCGCGTATGCGCGCCGCTTCGGCACGGTGAACTGCGGGACGATCATGTCGAAGGACGTCGTGACCGCCACACCGGACATGCCGCTTGCCGAAGCGTGGCGCCTGCTGCGCCACCACAACCTGCACGCGCTGCCGGTGCTGGACGCGTCGCACCGCGTGGCCGGCATCATCGGGCAGGGCGATTTCCTGCATCACGCGGGCCTGGACGATTACCAGACGGTGGGCGAACGCCTGCGCGGCCTGTTCGCCCACGTGCTGGGCGTGCGGCCGGAACGGGCGGCGACGGTGGGGCAACTGATGTCGACAAAGGTCGCGGTCGTCGACAAGGACGAACCGATCGCCACGCTCGTGCCGCTGATGAGCAACGGCGGGCTGCACCACATTCCGGTGGTGGACGGGCGGGCGGTGTTTTTGGGGATCGTCAGCCAGTCGGACCTGCTGGCTGCATTGTTCGAAAGCCGGTTGGCCGAGGCGGCCTAACCAGATCGTCATCCCCGCGTAGGCGGGGATCCATACTGAGCTGAACCAGGACGCTCAGCATGGGTTCCCGCTTTCGCGGGAACGACGTTCAGGCGGTGACTTCAGTCCTGACTGGCTCCGCAGCATTTTTTGTACTTCTTGCCGCTGCCGCACGGGCAGTCGTCGTTGCGGCCGACCTTGGGGTCGTCGCGGCGCACCGTCTCGACGGCCGCCTTGCGGCGCGGCAGCCAGAAGCGGTAGATGCCCGGCAGGTTGGCCTCGATGTCCAGCGCCAGCTTGTGCGCCTTTTTCGGGTCCTCGACGTCCGGCAGCTCGCTTTCCTCGATCTCGTCGGCGCCCAGCAGGTAGATCGGGCGCATCAGCGGGCCCGCTTCCGAATCCCAGATGGCTTCCCACGAGCCCGGGCGCAGTTCCATGCCTTCCCAGAAACCCCAGCACCACGCCTCGGCGTCGATCAGCGTCTCGCCGTTGATGTCGTGCTCGACGTACAGCGGCTCGAATTCCTTCGGCGCGACCTCGAAGGTGACGAGCACCTCGTTCATGAAGCGCATGATCAGGTTGACGATGCGTTCTTCTTCCTTCGGGTTCTTCCACTTGGGCACGTCGCCTTCCTCGCCCCACACGCGCGGCAGCCATTCGGCCGGCATGATGGTTTCCGGACCGATCGCGATGGCGGTCAGGTAGCCGTGCAGCGTGTCCATCGTCATCGCGTCGTCGGAGCAGCGATCGGACAGGAGGAAGTTGTCGAGGTCGTCGAATTCTTTTTCGGAGAGGGGCTGGTCGAGTTGCATTGTTTCTGTTTCCTTGCGTTGAAGGCGCCAGTGTAACGCTTCCGCCCCCCGGCCGGCGAAAACCTTACAATGGCAGGATGGATACCACCTCTGACAACACCCCCAGCCATCCGTTTTCCCGACTCGATCCCGCGATGGTGCTGGACGCCGTCGACAGCGTGGGCCTGCGCGGCGACGGCCGCCTCCTCGCGCTGAACAGCTACGAAAACCGCGTGTACCGCGTCGGCCGCGAAGAAGGCCCGCCCGTCGTCGTGAAATTCTACCGGCCCGGGCGCTGGAGCGATGCCGCGATCCTCGAAGAACACGCGTTCGTGCAGGAACTGGCCGACCAGGAAATCCCGGCCGTGCCGCCCTGCGTCCTCGATGGCCGCACCCTGCACGAGCACGGCGGCTTCCGCTTCACCGTGTTCGAAAGCCGTGGCGGCCGCGCACCCGAGTTGTCCGACCCGGCCACGCTGGAATGGATCGGCCGCTTCATCGGCCGCATCCACGCGGTGGGCGCGGTAAAACCGTTTGCCGAGCGTCCCCGGCTCGACCTCGACACCTTCGGCAAGGAGCCGCGCGCCTGGCTGATCGGCCACGGGTTCATCCCGCCCGAATTGCTGACGGCGTACACGAGCGTGCTGGACCAGGCGCTGGACGGCGTCGCCCGCTGCTACGACCGCGCCGGCACATTGCCGCTGCTGCGCCTGCACGGCGATTGTCACGCGGGCAACGTGCTGTGGACAGGCGACGGGCCGCACTTCGTCGACTTCGACGACAGCCGCATGGGCCCGGCCGTGCAGGACCTGTGGATGCTGCTGTCGGGCGAGCGCCACGAGATGGTGGGCCAGCTTGCCGACGTGCTGGCCGGCTACGAGGACTTCTGCGACTTCGACCCGCGCCAGCTCTACCTTGTGGAGGCGCTGCGCACGTTGCGGCTGATCCATTACTCGGCCTGGCTGGCGATGCGCTGGGACGATCCGGCGTTCCCGGCGGCATTTCCCTGGTTCAATACCCAGCGTTACTGGCAGGACCGCATCCTCGAATTGCGCGAGCAGGTGGCGCTGATGGACGAGCCACCCTTGTTTCCCGTCTAACGCTCGAATTGACGCAGTTATACGATTCAGCTTGGCGTGACACGAAACAGAGCCATGCCGCATAATCTGGGCACGGGCCCGTCGGGTCCGTATGTGAACTGACGAGCCATCCATGACCGACGCCGACCGCAACGATCCATCCGCACAGAAAGACGACGCCGATTTCACGATCGACCTGATGCCCGCCGCCCAGGACCACGCGGCGCCGCAGGTCGAGCCGCAGCGCGAGCATCTGGAGCAGCGCGCGATCAAGGAAGGCATCGCGCGTGTGGAAGCGGAGGCGAAGGCGGCGGTGGCGGCCGAGAACCGTGCCCACGCGGAAGCGCGGGCGCGCAGCCTGGCCGAGGAACGCGCCGCCATCGACGCCGAAGCGGCAGCGGCCGCCCTCGCGAACGCGCAGGCGTCGGAAGAAGCGATCGAGGCGAACCGCGACCGCATCGAGACCCTGCGCGTCGCCGCCAAGGCCGCCGCCGAGCGCCTGGAGGCGATCCGCCACGAGACGGCCGGGCTGCGCGCCCGCGTCGAATCCGACACGCAGATCCGCCTGGCGTCCGAAGCCCGCTCGCGCGCCGAAGACGACGCCCGCAAGCGCGCGACGGAACAGGCGCGCATCGATACCGAGATCGTCGCCCGCGCCCAGCGCGACGCCGACGATCTCGCCGTCCACGCCGAGCAGGCGCGCCTGCAGGCGGCCGAGCGCGTGGCGGCCGTGCAGGCGGCGCGCGAGGAAGTGCACCACAGCGCCACCGCCGACGCCCGCGTGGCGATCCTCGCGCGCGAACGCGAACGGGCCGAACGTGGCGCGCGCCAGACGGCGGAAAAGCTGGCGCAGGCGGAGGCGGAAGCGCTGGAACTGGCGCAGCAGCGCGAACGGGCCGACCAGGTGGCGCTGGCCTCCGCCTTCGCGCGCGCATCCGCGGAGGCGCGCGCGCTCGAGGAAGCCCGTGCCCTCGCGCACATCGAACAGGAACGGGAAGCCATCGCGCTGGCCCAGGTGGAATCGGAGCGGACGGCCGCGCAATCGCTGCGCATGCGCCTGCAGACGGAAAAGGAATTGCGCGACGCGGCCATCCACCGCGAACGC
>JBJMVU010000266.1:0-14857 GCA_045810485.1 Massilia sp.
CCGGGGAGGGCGCCTGATGCCCGTGAATAACCGCCCGCATTACATCCTGCTGCCGGTCAATCCGCTGTTCATCGCCTTCAGCCTGGTCTGCGCGTTCATGCTCAACCTGCTGCCGTGGGGCCGCTGGGTCGGCGCCCCGGACTTCGTCGCGCTCGTGCTCGTGTTCTGGGGCATCCACCAGCCGCGCAAGGTCGGCATCGGCATCGCGTTCTGCATGGGCCTCCTGATGGACGTGCACGACGCCACGCTGCTGGGCGAGAACGCCCTCGCGTACACCTTGCTGTCGTACCTGGCGATCATGATCCACCGCCGCGTGCTATGGTTCCCGCTCGTCACGCAGGCGATGCACGTGTTCCCGCTGCTGCTGCTCACGCAGGCGATCCAGGTGATGGTGCGCTTTTTCGTCACGGGCCGCTTCCCCGGCGCGCTCGTGTTCATCGAGAGCGTGATCGCCGTCGCATTGTGGCCCGTCATCACGTGGCTGCTGCTGGCGCCGCAGCGCCGCGCGGTCGACAAGGACCATACGCGTCCGATCTGAAGACTTTTGATCGCATTCCCGAATGACCGAGATTAAAGACAGCGATCGCGAGATCCACCTGTTCCGCATGCGCCTGACGGCGATGGTGCTGTTCGTCTTCGTTTGCTTCGGCCTGCTCGTCGCACGCTTCGTCTGGCTGCAGGTCGTCAAGCACAGCCAGTACATGGCGCAGGCCGAGGACAACCGCATCGCACTCGTGCCGATCGTGCCGAACCGCGGCCTGATCGTCGACCGCAACGGCGTCGTCCTGGCCAGCAACTACTCCGCCTACACGCTCGAGATCACGCCGTCGAAGCTGGAAGCGAACCTCGATTCCGTCATCGACGAGTTGTCGAAGCTCGTCGCGATCGAGCCGAAGGACAGGAAGCGTTTTAAACGGTTGATGGAAGAGTCGAAGAATTTTTCCAGCGTCCCGATCCGCACCCGCCTGACCGACGACGAGGTGGCGCGCTTCACGGCGCAGCGCTTCCGCTTTCCCGGCGTGGACGTGCAGGCGCGCCTGTTCCGCCAGTATCCGCTGGGCGAAGTGGCGTCGCACGTGCTGGGCTACATCGGCCGCATCAACCAGGCCGAGGCCAAGATCCTCGACGCCGGCGACGATGCCGCCAACTACAACGGCACCGACCACATCGGCAAGGAAGGCCTGGAAAAGAGCTACGAGACCCAGCTGCACGGCCAGACGGGCTACGAGGAAGTGGAACGTTCGGCCGGCGGCCGCGCGATCCGCACGCTGTCGCGCACCCCGCCGGTGCCGGGCAATAACCTGATCCTGTCGATCGACATCGAGCTGCAGAAGGTCGTCGAGCAGGCGTTCGGCGACTACCGCGGCGCGCTCGTCGCCATCGAACCGGCGACGGGCGACGTGCTCGCCTACGTGTCGCGGCCGGGCTTCGACCCGAACCTGTTCGTCGACGGCATCGACAGCCAGAGCTGGGCGGAGCTGAACACGTCGCTCGACAAGCCGCTGATGAACCGTCCGCTGTCCGGCACGTACCCGCCCGGTTCCACGTTCAAGCCGTACATGGCGCTGGCCGCCCTCGAATACGGCCTGCGCCGCCCCGAGTACGGCATCAGCGACCCCGGCTTCTTCATGCTGGGCGGGCACCGCTTCAACGACGACAAGCGCGGCGGCCACGGCTTCATCGACATGTACCGCTCGATCGCGATGTCGTGCGACACCTATTACTACCAGCTCGGCAACGAGATGGGCATCGACCGCATCCACGACTTCATGCAGCCGTTCGGCTTCGGCGAAAAGACGGGCATCGACCTCGAACACGAAAAGACCGGCATCTTGCCGTCGCAGCAATGGAAGCGCGAGCGTTTCAAGCGCAACCGTGCCGCGCAGAAGTGGGTGGGTGGCGACACGATCTCGATCTCCATCGGCAACGGCTTCAACAGCTACACGCCGCTGCAGATGGCGCACGCGATGGCCACGCTGGCCAACGACGGCGTCATCATGAAGCCGCACCTCGTCAAGCTGCTCGAGGATGGCGGCAACCACGCGCGCACGCCGACGGTGCCCAAGGAATCCGGCCGCATCGCGATCAAGCAGCAGAACATCGACGTCGTCAAGCGCGCCATGGTCGGCGTGACGGCGGACCAGAGCGGCACCGCGTTCATCCCGTTCCGCAACGTGCAGTACACGGTGGCCGGCAAGACGGGTACCGCGCAGGTCGTGGGCCTGAAGGGGCAGAAGTACAATGCGGCCGCCACGCCGGAACGCCTGCGCGACAACGCGCTGTTCATCGCGTTCGCGCCGGCCGACCATCCCCGCATCGCGCTCGCGCTGGTCGTGGAAAACGCCGGCTTCGGCGCGGCGGTCGCGGCCCCGATCGCGCGCAAGGCGCTCGACTACTACCTGCTCCACAAGCGTCCGGGCGACACGGACAAGCCGGCGCCGAAGCCCGTCGACCCGGTCCCGGCCGACGAAGACCAGGTGGCGCCCACGGCCGGCGCCGACTTCAGGCCGGGCGGCGAAACCCCCGGCAACAAGGACTGAACCATGGCGCATTTCCCCGAACGCCGCTCGCTCAGCCGGCGCCTCAAACCGTATTTCAACGTCTTCGATCCGGCCCTGTCGCTGATCCTGTTCCTGCTCCTGTGCACGGGCCTCGTCACGCTGTCCTCGGCCGGCCACGACTTCCCCGGCCGCCTGGAAGGCCAGATCCGCAACATCATCGCGGCCTTCGTGTTCATGTGGGCCGCCGCCGTCGTGCCTCCGCAGACCCTGCTGCGGCTGGCGGTGCCGATCTATACGTTCGGCGTCGCCCTGCTGGTCGCGGTGGCGACCGTCGGGATCATCAAGAAGGGCGCGCGGCGCTGGCTGCACGTGGGCGTCGACATCCAGCCGTCCGAGATCATGAAGATCGCCACGCCGCTGATGCTGGCCTGGTACTTCCAGACGCGGGCCGGCATGCTCCAGTGGAAATCGTTCCTCGTGGCGGCGCTGCTGCTCGGGATTCCGTTCGGCCTGATCGCCAGGCAGCCCGACCTGGGCACGGCGCTGCTGGTGGGCGGCTCCGGCTTCTTCGTGATCTTCCTGGCCGGCCTGTCGTGGCGGGCGCTCGCCGGGCTGTTCGTGGCCGGCTGCGCGGTTCTCCCCGTCGCGTGGTCGATGATGCACGACTACCAGCGCGAACGCGTGATGACGCTGATCGATCCCACGTCCGACCCGCTCGGCAAGGGTTTCCACATCATCCAGTCGACCATCGCGATCGGCTCGGGCGGCGTGTCCGGCAAGGGCTATATGAAGGGCACGCAGGCGTATCTCGAGTTCATTCCGGAACGCACCACCGACTTCATTTTTTCGGTATATTCCGAGGAGTTTGGACTCATCGGCAACCTCGTGCTGCTGTTCCTGTACCTGTTGCTGATCGGACGCGCGATGATGATCGCCGCCAACGCGCCGAACCTGTTCACGCGCCTGCTGGCGGGCGCGATCGCGATGATGTTTTTTACGTATGCTTTCATCAATATGGGGATGGTCAGCGGCATCCTGCCCGTGGTCGGCGTTCCGCTGCCGTTCATGAGCTATGGCGGCACCGCGCTGATCACGTTGGGCCTATGCAGTGGTATATTGATGAGTATTCAACGACACCGCAAACTGGTGCAGACCTGATATGCAAGAGAACGCGATGGCCGTTCCGAGGCTGCTCCCAGCGGTCATTGCGCTGTTGGCAATGATGGCGGGGTGCAGTACCACGGACCAGAACGGCGAACACAAAAGCCTGATCCCCCTGCCGTGGAAGCACAAGGTCACCCGCGTGGACCCGAAGCTTCCGAACCTGCCGGCGGCCGGCTCCGGTCGCGGCGGCTACTACCAGGACGACGGCCCCGGCGCGAATCCGCCGTCGGGCCTGCTCGACACCCCCGACGCCGTCGTCAAGTACGAACCCTACGCCAGGTTCGCCAACAAGCCGTACGCCGTGTTCGGCCAGACGTATACCCCGCTCATCAACGACGAACCGTTCACCCAGCGCGGCGTGGCCAGCTGGTACGGCGTCAAGTTCCACGGCCAGCGCACGTCGTCCGGCGAAGCCTACGACATGTACAAGATGACGGCCGCGCACCCGACGCTGCCGATTCCCTCGTACGCGCGCATCACGAGCCTGGAGAGCGGCAAGTCCGTCGTCGTGCGCATCAACGACCGCGGACCGTTCCACTCCGACCGCGTCATCGACGTGTCGTACACGGCGGCCCTCAAGCTGGGTCTGCTGGGCAAGGGCAGCCACCAGGTCCAGGTCGAGCGCCTGTTCCCGGGCGACGTGGTGCAGCTCGCGTCCGCGCGCCGCGCCGCCACGTCGGAGGCGCAGACCATGCCGCCGCCGCCCGCCATCGCGGCCCTCATGCTGGAAGACCGCGTCGACATGGACAGCGCCGCCGTCGCGCGCGCACAGGCCCCTGCCGCCGCCGCGGACAAGGCCGCCCTGACGCCGGGCTTCTACCTGCAACTGGGCGCCTACGGGCGCGACGGCAAGGCCGAGGAGATGGGCGAAAAGCTCAGGCAGGCGGGCGTCGACCTGGCCGTTGCCATCGTTCGTTCGGGCAACGTCAATCGCCTGTACGGCGGCCCCTTCGAATCCCGCGCGCTCGCGCAGGAAGCAGCGCGTTCGCTGCCGGCCGGGCTCGGCCTGAAGCCCATCGTCGTGCGGCGCTGAGGGGGCAGGGCGGCCGCGGTCCAGGCTGCCTCGCCCGATTTGTCTGTCGCCCGCTGTCCAACTTCCATAGACATCAGATGTCTGATCAAGATCGGGGCTTTTATTCCGATAATCCGGACAATTTCTCGTGTCACATGCTGAATTTCCGCAAGAGAATGTCCTAAAACGATGCTTCCAACGTTGTTTATCGTCGGATGTCAGACATCTACAACGTTTTTAATTTGCTATACGCTACCATTCCTTGATGATGTAAATCGCTGGTTTGCCAAACATAATGAGGAAGCTTTTCGATAGTGGCCTAATCTTCGAGAGGTTGTCCGGTATGTTTGCGCATAACATTTTTGTTTGAGGAATTGACACCATTAACATTGTGCTCCTACACTGATTTTGCCAACGATAAAGGCGACCTACCGGCATGCCTTGGCACAGAAAAACACAGGAGACAGCAAATGATCGAGAAGTCCGTACAACGGCGCCGCCAGCGCCGGCAAGTCGTGATTGGCCTGAGCGTACTCGCCGGCCTCATCCAGCAAGCCTACGCGCAGGAAACCGCGGCGCCGACCGTCCAGGCCGATGCCGCCGTCGTCAAGGTGACCGGCTACCGCGCCAGTCTGCTTTCGTCGGCGAAGGATAAAAAGGAGTCCGTCGGCTTCACGGACACCATCAGCGCCGAAGACATCGGTAAATTCCCCGATAAAAACATCGCGGAATCGCTGAGCCGCGTGCCGGGCGTGCAGATCGCGCGCGACGTGACGGGCGAGGGCATGAACATCCAGATCCGCGGCCTCGGCTCCAGCTTCACCAAGATCCTGCTGAACAATGCGCAGATCGCCGTGGCGTCGTCGGGCCCGATCGACGGCGCGAGCACCAACCGCGAGGTCGACCTCGACCTGCTGCCGACCGACCTGTTCACCAAGCTGACCGTCAGCAAGAGCCCGACGGCCGGCCTGATCGAAGGCGGCGCCGCCGGCGTCGTCAATATGCGCAGCGCGCGCCCGTTCGACAATCCCGGCACCCACGTCTCGTACAGCGGCACGGCGCAGAAGCAGCAGATCGCCGACGGCGTCGGCGGCCGCGGCTCCATCGTGGCCAGCAAGACCTGGGGCGACACGTTCGGTATCCTGGCCGGCCTCGCCGTCAACCGCCAGAAGTCGCGCACGACCGGTTACGAGACTGTCGGCCTGACGAACCCGAACCTGACCGCCGCCCAGAGCTCGTCGCCGACCCGCAACAGCACCGGCGGCGGCAACTGGACGATCCCGGCCACCGTTCCGGCCGGGGCCGGCGCGGGCCTCGTGGCCGGCACGCCGATCAACCAGGCGTTCCTGCTGGCGAACAACCCGGGCCTGACGATCGACCAGATCGACAACGCCCTCGTGCCGCGCCTGGGCCGCTTCATGGATTACTTCGGCACGCGCGACAAGGGCTCGGCCATCCTCAGCGCCGAATGGCGTCCGCTGGAAAACCTGCATTTCTACGTCGACACGCTGTACAGCAAGAAGGACGACGACATGCAGCGCATCGCCTACACCTGGGCGGTCCGCAACAACGCGGCGATCCCGCTGAACATGCAGGTCGACCAGAGCAACTGCGCCACGGGCTGCGCGGTCACGTCGGGCACGTACGCCAACTCGACCTACTTCATCGAATTCGGCCCGCGCCGCGATCGCACCGACCTGAAGGGCATCAATCCGGGCATGGAGTGGAAGATCACCCCGACCCTGAAACTGGAAGCCCAGGCCAACGCCACCAAGTCGACGTTCTCGCACGAAGCGCCGACCATCATGCCGATCACGGCCGCGGGCAGCGGCCTCGTCACCACGTTCCAGAACAACGGCGGCGTGCCTAGCATCACGTTCAACAAGGACGTCAACGATCCGGCGAACTTCGTCTGGGCCGGCGGCCGCGTCAACATCCAGAACGAGCTGCGCGAAACGAGCACGAAGGGCTTCCACACCGACCTGACCTGGGGCGATTCGAGGCTGAACGTCAAGGCCGGTCTCGCCTACGACGACATCGATCGCCGCATCCGCGGCCAGGACAACTCGGCCGCGTGGCAGGCCGCCGTCTGCGGCAACAACCCGAGCGTCTTCATCCAGGGCCCGAACGGCGCGCCGCCGTGCGACGGCGCCAACACGCCGGGCGCCAGCGCCGCCGCGCTGTACCCGGGCTACGGCACCGGCTACACGGCCGGCCAGACGGCGCCGCTCACCTACCAGGGTTCGCTGATCCCGCTGGACAAGCTGTCCTCCTACCTGGTGCAGGGTCCGAACGGTCGCCTCGTCGTCGACTGGGACCGCTTCCGCAAGGATTCGAACTACGACGCGTACAACTCGAGCGCACCGGATTCCACGAGCTCGTCGACGGGCGCCAGCTCGGGCTATGTGCGTGAAAAGGCCACCGCCTTCTACACCGAGATCAACGGCGAGACCAAGCTGGGCAGCTTCCCGGTCCGCTACAACGCCGGCGTACGCTATGTCCGCACCAAGCAGGAAGTGGGCTCCCTGAACTCGTTCAGCGACCCGCGCAACGCCAGCCTGACGCTGAACGGTTCGAAGTATCCGAACCAGACCGAGTGGGTCTACCAGAACACGACCTACAACAACACGCTGCCGTCGGCCACCGCGGCCATCACGCTGCGCAACGACATCGTGGCCCGCATCGCGGCGTCGAAGACGATGACCCGTGCGAATCCGAACTCGCTGCGTCCGGGCATCAACTTCAGCGGCACCTCGGCCGACGTCGGCACGATCGGCAGCCCGGAGCTGAAGCCCTACCTGTCGAACAACATCGACCTGGGCATCGACTGGTACACGGGACGTGAAGGCTACGTCAGCCTGACCGTGTTCCAGAAGAAGGTGAAGGGCTTCACCGTCATCGACAACCTGACGATGCCGTTCTCCGCCCTGGCCGCCTACGGCATCACGTACAACAACCTGATCCCGACGCAGCAGGTGGCGATCAACTCGCGCGGCGGCCCGGACGTGGCCACCGTCGTGATGAGCCAGGAACGCAACGCCGGCGGCGTCCTGACCGTGCGCGGCCTCGAGATCGGCTGGGTCCAGCCGCTCGACAAGCTGCTGCCGATCAAGGGCTTCGGCTTCAACGAGACCGCGACCCTGATCAACCAGAGCGCGAGCGGCGAGGGCACCAACGGCTTCGTGGCGCTGAACGTGCCGAAGAAGAGCAACAACTTCGGCTTCTTCTACGAGAACCACGGCTACATGGCGCGCATCTCGCACCAGTACCAGCAGGGCAGCCAGAGCGCCAACGCGAACCAGAGCGGCGTGACCCTGGCGGCGCTGTACGGCCGCTCGTACAAGCAGGCCGACTTCTCGTCCAGCGTGGACCTGGAAGAAGTGCTGGGCCGCGACAACTGGCCGACGATCACGTTCGACATCGTCAACCTGAACAAGGCGCGGCGCGAAGGCTATTTCCAGTTCCCGAACGCACAGTTCACGTCGTACGATCCGGGCCGCACCTTCCAGCTGGGCGTCCGCGGCAAGTTCTGATCGCATAGTCATCCCTTTACGTCCCCTGTCCCCGCTTTCGACCGGCATGCTGCGCGCCGGTTGCGAGCGGGGTTTTTTCTTTTGCGGTAGCTCACACCACCTTCGTTTCGGTCGCAGGATCCGGAACTTCCGACCCGGCGCCCGGTCGAACCACATGCAAACGCAACGACGCGACAGGAGGCAGGCATGGGGGCACGACTCGTGGAGCTGGTCACGCGCTTCGGCGGCCGGCTGGAAGGCGATCCGGATATCGAAGTGGCGCGCATCGCCCCGCTGGAGCGCGCGGGCGCCGCGGACATCAGCTTTCTCAGCAACAGCCGGCTGCGCGCCGTGGCCGCGCACAGCCGCGCGGCGGCGCTGATCCTGGCGCCGCCCGACGAGCCGGAGGTCGCGGCCACGTACGCCGGCGCGCGCATCGTCACGAACAACCCGTACGCCTATTTCGCACGCACGGCGCAATACCTGTGCGCGCCCGGACCTGCGCCCGTGCCGGGCATTCATGCGACAGCCGCCGTGCACGCGGGCGCGCGCGTGCACCCGACTGCCTTCATCGGCCCGCACGTCACGGTGGAGGAAGGCGCCGCCATCGGGCCGGGCGCCGTGATCGACGCGGGCTGCTACATCGGCCGCGCCGCCGCGGTGGGCGAGGGCACGCACCTGTTCGCCAACGTGACCTTCCACGCGCGCTGCGTCATCGGCGCGCGCGGCATCGTCCACTCCGGCGCCGTGATCGGCGGCGACGGCTTCGGCTTCGCGGTGGACGGCGGCGTCTACATCAAGATCCCGCAGACGGGCCGCGTCGTCATCGGCGACGACGTCGACATCGGCTCGAACACGGCGATCGACCGCGGCGCGCTGGACGACACGGTCATCGAGGACGGCGTCAAGCTCGACAACCTGATCCAGGTCGGCCACAACTGCCGCATCGGCGCGCACACGGCGATGGCCGGCTGCGTGGGCGTGGCGGGCAGCGCCAACATCGGGCGGCACTGCACGTTCGGCGGCGCCGCGATGATCAACGGGCATATCGACATCGCCGACAACGTCCACGTCACGGCCGGCACGCTGGTGCCGAACTCGATCGCGCAACCGGGCCGCTACACGGGCTTTTATCCGATGGCGCCGAACGCGGAATGGGAGCGTAACGCGGCGCTGCTGCGCAACCTGTCGGCGATGCGGGAGAAGATCAAGGCGCTCGAGCGGGCGGTGAAGGCGTTGAGTGGCGAGCAGGCGGCGCGGGCTGAAGTACAAGCGGGACAGTCATCCCGCGACGTGTCCGAGCTCAGCCGCAGGTCTTGACGTCCGCCCCGTCATAACGCTCGGCGAAGCCCTCGACCCGCTTGCGCGTCGCCGCATCGAGCCCGCGCAGGCGGTAGACATAATGATTGGTCTGCGGCCCGCGCGGTGCGATGCGGGCCGTGTGCACGCCTTGCTTGCCCAACTGGGCGAGCATGGCCTGGGCGCTGCTCTCGGTCTTGAATACGCCCAGCGAGATCGCGTATTTCAAAGGAGTGTCAGTGTTGATGACATAGAAATTGGTCACACCCAGGCTGCGCAGTTCGGCGGCCTTCTTGTCGGCCGCTTCCTTGCTGCCCTGCGACGGGATGTGCACGAGCCAGCTGCTGACGTCCTGGGCCTGGATCGTCTGGCGCGACTGGCGGTCGCCGAGGTCGAGCGCGGCCAGGCGCGCTTCGAAGCGGCGGGCGTCGGCCGAGTCGAGCGGGCCGATTTCCGTGCACGCAAAGGCAGGGGCGGGACCGGGGGCCGAGGGGGCGCCGGCAGGTGCAGGCGCGCTTGCGGCTGCGCTCGCCGCCGTGTTTGCCGGTACTGCGCCGTCCGCCGCATCGCCCCCGGCCGGTGGCGCGGCAGCCTTCGCGGCGGCCTCGGCCTGGTCGCGCGTCAGCAGGGTCATCTTGGCCGTGTTGAACTGGCGCTTCAGGCGCGCCGGTTCGTGTTCGTTGCTCCTGGCCGTGCCGAACAGGCCCTGGGCATACGCGAACAGGGCGGCGTTCAGGAACAGCAGGGACCAGAAGGCGAGTCGTAGCACGAGCATGTCCTCAAGCGGATGCGGAGTCGGAAGCGAATATTGGTGCGGCCGCATGCAGGCCCACCAGGACGATATTATCCAGCATCCAGTGCGGTACCGACAGCAGCGGGGCCACGCTGGCCGCCGCGCCGCCGGAGACGATGCACAGGTCGGCCGGCAGCGCGGCGCAGGCCCGTTCGATCGCGCCCGCCTGCGCGGCCAGGCAGCCGGACAGGATGGCGTCGCTCGTGTGGTCGGCAAACACTGCCGGCGCGGCATAGCCGTGGGCGCCCGGCGCCACCTGCGGCAGCTGGGCCGTGCCACGCGCCAGCGCACCCAGCATCAGGCCCAGGCCAGGCAGGATCATCCCGCCGAGGAAGTCGCCGGCGGCGCTGACGGCGTCCACCGTCGTCGCCGTGCCGCACGTGGCCACGACGAGGTTCTTGCCGGGCGCGAGGCTGCGTGCGCCGAGGGCGGCGGCGAAGCGGTCGCTGCCCAGTTGCGCCGGATTGCGGTAGCGGTTGCGCAGGCCCCCCAGTTCGGCGCGCGACGTGAACCAGGCCGGCGGCGCCGGCAGCAGCGGGGCGAGCAGGGCCGTCAGCTGGGCCTGCATCGCGTGACCCGCCACGTTCGAGACGATCGCGCGCGCCAGGCCCTGTCCGGCCCACGCGGCCTGCAGCCGGTCCAGTTCCGCGTGCGGCACGGCGCCGTGCGCGGTCCAGTCGCCAGGCAGCGCGTCCGGCGCCGCGATCGCCCATTTGATCCTCGTGTTTCCCGCGTCGACGAGCAGCATCATCATGGTCTCCTGAAGCTCAGTCAATCAATTAATCCCGCGTGCGCAGCGACACGTCGCCGGCGACAACCGTCACGCGTCCGGCCGCCGTGTCGAGCAGCAGGCGGCCCGTGTCGTCCACGCCGGCGGCGAGGCCTTCGTGCTGGACCTCGCCGCGGTCGAGCAGCACGACCCGCCGGCCCTGCCATGCGTGGAGCAGGTTCCAGCGCGCGACGAAGGCGCCGAAGCCCGCGCGCGCGAACAGCGCCAGCGCCTCGGCCAGACCGTCGAGCAGCGCGGCCATCAGTTCGTCGCGGTCCATGCGCGCGAGCCACGGCATCGCGGCGGCGCTGCGGCCGATCCTGTCTTCGAGTGCGTCCGGCATCACGAGGTTCACGCCGATGCCGACGATGGTCCATGCGGCGCCGTCCGCCGCCACCTGCGTCTCGACGAGGATGCCGGCCAGCTTGTCGCCGTCCTTGAGCACGTCGTTCGGCCACTTCAGCTGCACCGGCTGGCCGAGCCTGCCGAGCGTTTCCGCCAGCGCGACGCCGACCGCGAGCGGCAGGCCGGCCAGGCCGCGCAAGCCGTCGGCGTAGCGCCAGGCCAGCGAGAACGTCAGCGAGTTCCCCGGCTCGGACAGCCAGCTGCGGCCCGCGCGGCCGCGCCCGGCCGTCTGGTGCTCGGCGATCCGCAGCACGGGTCCGGCCAGCGTCGGCGCGCGCGCCAGCAGGTCGGCGTTCGTCGATCCGGTTTCCGCCACCACCTCGACGGCGACGCCGGATGTCGAGAGCTGCATGATGCGGTCGGCGTTCATGGCACCACCTTGCCGGATTTCGTCGGCGCGTGCGCGAACAGCGCGTCGAACACGACGTTGGGCAGCAGGCGCAGGACCTTGGTGACGACGCCCATCGGCCGCGGGATCACGCGGTAGCTGGCGCCGGCGTCGATGGCGCGGGCGGCCGCGGCCGCGAAGCGGTCGACGGGCATCAGAAAGGGCATGGGAAAACGGTTCTGGCGGGTCATCGGGGTGTCGATGTAGCCGGGCGCGATGGTCACGACCCGGATACCGTGGGGTTGCAATTCGAGGCGGAGCGATTCCGCGTAGGTGTGCACGGCGGACTTCGACGCGCAATAGGCGCCGGCGCCTTTCATGCCGCGGATGCCGGCCACGCTGCCGATGGCGACGAGGCGGCGCGGGCCCGCGTCGCCTTTCATGGTCTCGATAAACGGCGCGAACGTGGCGACGGTGGCCGTCACGTTGATGGCGAAGATCTCCGCAAACTGCGACAGGTCGCCGGGCCGTTCCGTGAGCGTGCCGGCCGAGACGCCGGCGCTGGCGATGACGATGTCGGCGCCGCCTTCGCGCGCGATGAAATCAAAGGCGGCGGCAGCCAGTGCCGCATGGTCCGTCACGTCGACAGTGTAGATGTGATGGTCGCCGAAGGCGGGCAGGGAAGCGGCCAGCGCGTGCAGGGCGTCCGCGCGGCGGCCAAGCAGGCCGAGGACGGCGCCGCGCGCCGCGTACTCGCGCGCCAGCGCTGCGCCGAGGCCGCTGGACGCGCCCGTGATGAATACGCGCAGCCGGCGGCTCCGCGCCGCGGTCATTTCTTGTCCGCTTTCGCTTTCGCGACGAGGAAGTCCATCACCTGCAAGGCCGTCTGCTGTTGCTGCGCTTCCGTCGTGCCTTCGGGCGCGCCCGCGCCCGCGTGCGACGGCGACGTGATGAAGCGGCCGTCGACGACGACGAGCGGCCAGCGGTCGACGCCGTACGAATCCATCATCGCGGCGGCCCGGCGCAGCTTCGCCTGGATGCCGAAGGAGCGGTAGGTCTCGACGAATCTCGCGCGGTCGATGCCCGCTTGCGCCACCCAGTCGAACACCTGCTCGTCGCTGGACATGCGCAGGTGCTGCTGGTGCATGGCGTCGAACACCTTCTGGTGGTACTGGTTCAACAGGCCCATCGCGTCCAGCGTGTAGAACAGGCGCTGCTGCGGCAGCACGCTCGCGCCGCCCTGGATATGGACGCGCTTGAACACGATGTTGTCGCCCTGCTTCTTGACCCATGCTTCGAGCGCGGGCTCGAACGCGTAGCAGTGCGGGCAGTAGTAGGCGAAGAACTCGATGACTTCGACGCTTTTACTGTTTCCTGCGCCCGTATCAGTCGGCTGCGCGGAAGGCAGCACGAGATATTGCGCGCCGGGCTGCGGGTCGGCGGCAGATGCGGACAGGCTCGCGAATCCAGCCGCAAGGCCGAGGAGGGCGGTGCAGAACAGGCGGCGCGGCAGGCGCATACGATCTCCCGGATTAACGCTGGTTGCGCACGATAGCGACGTCGACGCCGCTGTCGAGCAGTTTGGCGCGCGCCTTGTTCATCGCTTCGACCTGGTTGTACGGGCCGAGGCGCACGCGGTGCAGCACGCCGCTGTCGCTCGTGCGGTCGCTGATCGCGGCTTCGAAGCCGAGCAGCGCGAGCTTGGCGCGGGTCGCTTCCGCATCCGACAGGTCGCGGAACGCGCCGGCCTGCAGGTAGTAGATGTACTCGCCGGCGGCAGCGGCGGGGGCGGCGGCCGGTGACGGCGGGGCCGCGGGCGTCGCGGTGGCGACGCGCGTCTCCGGTTTCGGTTCGACTTTTGCGGGAGCCGGCGCCGGCTCCTTCATCGTGGCGATCGCCTGGCCCAGCGGATCGGCGTCGGCCGGCCTGGTGGCCGGCGCGGCGTCGGCACCGCCGGTGCGCGCGGCCGCTTTTTCTGCGATCTCCTTGTTCGCAACGCGCGCGGCGTCGCGGTTGGCGTACATCGGCTTGTTCGGATCCTGGGCCTGGCCCGGCGCCGGATCGGCCGGGCGGCCCGCCTTGACCGTCTTGTCGGTGAACGGCGAGGCGCCCTTTGTGATCGTCAGCGCGACCGCGACCGCGATGCCCAGGCCGACGATCAGGCCGATGATGAGGCCAGTGAGCGTGCTGCCCCGCTGGCGCGTGAAGGAACGGATGGAGCGATTACGGAAAGCGGTCATGTAGTGCGAGTGTGTAAATAAAACGCTTACATTTTCTCCGGCGCCGAGACGCCGATCAGGGCCAGGCCGTTGCGCAGCACCTGGCGGATGGCGGCCGCCAGCGCGAGGCGCGCGAGCTTGGTCGGCTCGTCGTCGTCGAGCAGCCATTTGTGCGCGAAGTAGTAGCTGTGCAGTTCGCCGGCCAGTTCGCGCAGGTAGAACGCGACCTGGTGCGGGCCCAGTTCGACGAGCGCGCGCTGCAGCATTTCCGGATACGTCGACAGCTTCGCCAGCAGGCCCGATTCGTGCGAATTCGTCAGCGGCGACAGGTCCACGTTCGCCAGCTGGGCGACGTCGCCGCCCCAGTTCGCGAGGGCCGAGCAGATGCGCGCGTGGGCGTACTGCACGTAATAGACGGGGTTCTCGTCGTTGGTGGCGAGGGCGACGTCGACGTCGAACACGAATTCCGTGTCGGCCTTGCGCGAGATGAGGAAGAAGCGCACGGCGTCGCGGCCGCGGGTCACGTCGCCGTTGCCCGACCATTCGATCAGGTCGCGCACCGTCACGTACGAACCGGCGCGCTTGGAGATCTTGACCTCTTCGCCGTTCTTCATGACGGTGACCATCTTGTGCAGCACGTAGTCGGGATAGCCCTGCGGGATGCCGATGTTCACGGCCTGCAGGCCGGCGCGCACGCGGGCGATGGTGCCGTGGTGGTCGCTGCCCTGGATATTGATGGCCTGGTCGAAGCCGCGCTTGAACTTCTGGATGTGGTACGCCACGTCCGGCACGAAATACGTGTAGGTGCCGTCGGACTTGCGCATCACGCGGTCCTTGTCGTCGCCATAGTCCGTC
>JBJMVU010000267.1:0-3494 GCA_045810485.1 Massilia sp.
CCTTACGCGACGTGCTCGTCTTCATCGGCGTCAACGACGGCAACCTGGAGGAGGGGAGCTTCCGCTGCGACGCGAACGTCTCGCTCCGCCCGGTCGGCGCCTCGAAGTTCGGCACGCGTTGCGAGATCAAGAACATCAAATATTACACGATCTTGATCTCGCAGCGCGTGCCAAGCGGCGCCCCCAGCCGGCGCACCGAGACGTTGGCATCGCAGCGGAAGGAGCCTTCCTCCATGTTGCCGTCGCAGATGCCGAGCCAGACGACGAGCGCGTGCAGGGCCTTCGCGTACTCGACCGCCTCGGCCGACGAGCGCATGTCGGGCTCGGAGACGATCTCGAGCAGCGGCGTGCCGGCGCGGTTGAGGTCGATGCCGGTCTGGCCGGCGTAGTCCTCGTGCAGCGACTTGCCGGCGTCTTCCTCGAGGTGGGCGCGGGTCAGGTTGACGGTCTTCGTCTCCAGCTTGCCGTCCTTCTCGAACGCGAACGTGAGGCTGCCGCCCTGCACGACCGGGTCTTCGAACTGGCTGATCTGGTAACCCTTCGGCAGGTCGGGGTAAAAGTAGTTCTTGCGCGCGAAGACGGATTGCGGCGCGATCTTCGCACCGACCGCGAGGCCGAAGCGGATGGCGCGTTCGACGGCGCCCTTGTTCATCACGGGCAGCACGCCCGGCAGCGCCAGGTCGACGGGGCTCGCCTGCGTGTTCGGCTCGGCGCCGAACCTGATCGAGCTGCCGCTGAAGATTTTGGAGTTGGTCGTGAGCTGGACGTGGTTCTCAAGACCGATGACGACTTCCCATTGCATAGTGTTCTCTCTTGTCGTTCGTTCGTGCTTTACGCGTGGGCTCGGGGAGCCCACCCTACGATATGTGGATGCCGTAGGGTGGGCACCCCGTGCCCACCATGCGTATCAGATACCTTCCGGTGCGCGGTTATGCCAATCGGTCGCTTGCTGGTACTGGTGCGCGATGTTCAGCAGCTTCGCCTCGGCGAAATAATTGCCGATGATTTGCAGGCCCACCGGGCGCTTTGCATTTTTCTCGCCCTGGCCGAAACCGCAGGGGATCGACATGCCGGGCAGGCCGGCGAGGCTGGTCGACAAGGTGAAGATGTCGGCCAGGTAGTTCGCCACCGGGTCGTTCGCCTTCGAACCCAGGTCCCACGCGACGCTCGGGGCCACCGGGCCCATGATCACGTCGCACTTGTCGCGGAACGCGGCCTGGAAGTCGTCGGCGATCAGGCGGCGGATCTTCTGCGCCTGCACGTAGTACGCGTCGTAGTAGCCGTGGCACAGCACGTACGTGCCGACCATGATGCGGCGCTGGACTTCCTTGCCGAAGCCCTGAGCGCGCGTTTTCTTGTACATGTCCTGCAGGTCGGTGTATTCCGGCGCGCGGTAGCCGTAGCGCACGCCGTCGAAGCGCGACAGGTTCGACGAGGCTTCCGCCGGCGCGATGATGTAGTACACCGGGATCGACAGCGACGTCTTCGGCAGCGAGATCTCGACCAGCGTCGCGCCCAGCTTCACGAATTCGTCCAGCGCGGCGCGCACGGCCTGCTCGACGTCCGCGGCCAGGCCTTCGCCAAAATACTCCTTCGGCACGCCGATGCGCAGGCCGCTCAACGGTGCGTTCAGGTCGCGCGTAAAGTCTTCGCGCGCGTTGCCCTGTTCCGGCGTGAGGCTCGTCGAGTCGCGCTCGTCGAAGCCGACCATGTCGTTCAGCAGCAGGGCGCAGTCCTCGGCGGTGCGGGCCATCGGGCCGCCCTGGTCGAGCGACGACGCGAACGCGATCATGCCGAAGCGCGACACGCGGCCGTACGTCGGCTTGATGCCGGTGATGCCGCAGAACGCGGCCGGCTGGCGGATCGAGCCACCGGTGTCGGTGCCGGTCGCGGCCGGCGCCAGGCGCGCGGCGACGGCGGCGGCCGAGCCGCCCGACGAGCCGCCCGGCACGGCCAGTGCGTCCCACGGGTTCTTGACGGCGCCGAACGCGGAGTTCTCGTTCGACGAGCCCATCGCGAATTCGTCGCAGTTCAGCTTGCCAAGGGTGACCATGCCGGCGTCCGCGAATTTCGTGACGACGGTGGCGTCGAACGGGCTGGCGTAGTTGCCCAGCATCTTCGAGGCGGCGGTCGAGCGCCAGCCCTGGGTGACGAAAATGTCCTTGTGGGCAACGGGAATGCCCGTCAGCGGGCCGGCGTTGCCTTCCGCGATGCGGAGGTCGGCGGCCCTGGCTTGCGCCAGCGACAGTTCCGGATTCACGTCCAGGAACGCGTTGTGCTGGCTGGCGGCGATGCGGTCGAGGTAGTGCTGCGTGAGCTCCGTCGCCGAGACTTGTTTCGAGTGCAGGAGCGCGGACAGCTCCTTGATGGTTTTTTGATGCATCATGATGGTCGGCGTTCGCTGCGGGTTATTCGATGACTTTCGGCACCAGGTACAGGCCGTCCTGGGTTTTCGGGGCCGGGGCCTGGTAGTCGTCGCGGTGGTTGTCTTCCGTGACCACGTCCTCGCGCAAACGCAGGGGCAGGGCGAGCACGCTGGCGAGCGGTTGCGACAACGGCGCAACACCCGTGGTGTCGACGGCCTGCATCTGTTCGGCCAGGGCGAAGATCCCGTTCAGCTCGTTCAAGGCGATTTCGGCATGGGCTTCATCCATGTCGAGCTGGGCCAGGTTGGCGATCCGTTTTACGTCTGAAAGTGTCAGGGACATGGCAAAAAGCGCGGTTCGAAACCGCGTTCAAAGATGAGTGTGTAGATAATGAAATTTGGACAACGGCGCGCTAAAGCTGATAAAAGCTTTCTAATACCGTCGATCTCGCAGGCTGATATGGGCACGAAACCACCCGTTTTTCAGCGTTTAATCGGTAAATTATAAGGTAGAATGGCGGGCTAATGCGTTCTCCGGGCGAAACCTGCCCCGCTTCCACGCATGAAAAGCCCGCGAGGCGAATTCGGCAGTCGCGGCGAGGATTCCCCGATTAATGTTAGGCGCACCTCGATGCGCACATCAGGACACACATGTTTGGTTTTTTACGTAGCTATTTTTCGAACGACCTGGCCATCGACCTGGGCACCGCCAACACGCTGATCTACGTGCGCGGCCTGGGCATCGTGCTGGACGAACCTTCCGTCGTCGCGATCCGCCAGGAAGGCGGTCCGAACGGCAAGAAGACGATCCAGGCGGTCGGCAAGGAAGCCAAGCAAATGCTTGGCAAGGTTCCCGGCAACATCGAAGCGATCCGTCCGATGAAGGATGGCGTGATCGCCGACTTCACCGTCACCGAGCAGATGCTCAAGCAGTTCATCCGCATGGTGCACGATTCGAAGTTCTTCCGTCCGTCGCCGCGCATCATCATCTGCGTGCCGGGCGGCGCGACCCAGGTCGAGCGCCGCGCGATCCGCGAATCGGCGCTGGGCGCGGGCGCCTCGCAGGTGTACCTGATCGAAGAGCCGTGGGCCGCCGCCATCGGCGCCGGCCTGCCGGTATCGGAAGCGA
>JBJMVU010000268.1:0-7315 GCA_045810485.1 Massilia sp.
CCGCCGTCAAGCCGGCCCAGCGCAAACTGATGCGCCGCTTCGTCCTCGTCGACGGGATCGCGGTGCTGTTCCTCGGCCTCATCGCGGCCGTCGTGCTCGCCATCGACGCGCTGCTGCTGATCTTCGCCTGCGTCCTGTTCGCCGTGCTGTTGTACGAACTGAGCGCGATCCTGTGCCGGCGCTTCGGCTGGAACCGCAAGTTCGCGCTCGTCGCGGTCGTGCTCGCGCTGCTGCTGATCATCGGGCTCGGCGGCTGGGCGATGGCGCCGCAGATCGCCGAGCAATCGACCGAACTCGCCAAACAGATTCCGCAATCGCTGCAGCGCCTGCGCCAGATGGTGGAAAACCAGCCGCTGCTCGCGCGCATCGCCGCCGACCTGCCCGACGCGAAGCAATTGATCGGATCGATGCAGCAGTTCGTGCCGAACGCGGGCCTGTTCTTCGGCGGCGTGCTCGGCGCGATCGGCAACGTGGCCATCATCCTGTTCGTGGGCATTTATTTCGCGCTGTCGCCGCGCCAGTACAAGCGGGGCATCGTGAAACTCGTACCGCAGGGCAAGCGCGAGCGCGCCGTGGAAGTGCTGGACGACATCGGGGCCACCCTGGCGCGCTGGCTGATCGGCAAGTCGCTGTCGATGCTGATCGTCGGCGTCGCGACGGCGGGCGGGCTCACGTTATTGGGCGTGCCGCTGGGGCTGATCCTCGGCATCATCGCCGGGCTGCTCGACTTCATTCCCTACATCGGCCCGATCATGGCGGGCGTGCCGGCGGTATTGATCGCGCTGTCGATCAGTCCCGACCTGGCGCTGTACACGATGCTGCTGTTTCTCGCCATCCAGACGATCGAAGGGTATGTGCTGCAGCCGCTCGTGGAGGCGCGCGCGGTCGAGATTCCGCCGGCGCTCACCATCGTCATGCAGCTCGTGTTCGGCAGCCTGTTCGATTTCGCGGGCATCGCGCTGGCGACGCCGTTGACGGCCGTGCTGATGGTGCTCGTCGACAAGTTGTACGTGGAAGATATTCTCGGCGACCGGCCGAGCGGATAAAGAAAACGGCCGCACGAGGCGGCCGTTCATCACGTGGGCAGAACGCGCTTGTCAGCGGTTGCCCTTGTTGATCGTGTCACGCAGATCACCCGCTTTTTCCTGCACCTTGCCTTCGACCTGCTTGGACAGGCCCTTGGCCTGCTGTTCGCTGCTGCCGACTGCCTTGCCGACTTCCTCCTGAACCTTGCCGCCGATGTCTTTGGCTTTACCTTTGATCTGGTCGCTGTTCATGTGAAATCCTCCTTGGTGAAAGACCGCCTGCTGATTCAAGCGGAATGCATCCAGAATAGTTGGATGGCGATCTTCATTCTGTACGCAAACTAACAAAAGATTAACCCGGCTTGCGCCACACGCTGGCCAGCCACGGTTGCTGGTCGCGCGGCAAACCTTCCGGCCGGTAATAGTGGCGCAGCGGCGCGAAACCGGCAGCAACGACATAGCGCTCCCAGGCCGCGTAATCGTGAAAGCACCCATAACGCGGGCCGTTCCACCCCTCTTCGTTATGGCCGCGCGGATTAGAACTGAACAGCACGCCGCCGGGTTTCAGCGTCGCGTACAGCGCGCTCAACACGTTCGGCAACAGGTCGCGCGGCACGTGGAACAGCGATGCGTTCGCGAACACACCGTCGAACGTGGCGTCCGGCAGGTGCAGGTCGATGAAGTTCTGGCGCCACACTTCGCAGCCGCTATAGGCCCGCGCCATCTCGACGAATTTCTCGCTGCCGTCCAGGCCGATGGCGTGATGACCCAGCGCCGTGAACGTCTTCAGATCGCGGCCAGGACCGCAGCCGAAGTCGAGGATCGTGAACGGGGCCGGCGCCTCGATCGCGCCCAGGAGCGCACCGATGTTCTGGCTGACGTCGTGATCAATGGTGCCCGCAAAGAACCGGCGCGCATTGTCGTCGTAATGGTGCAGCGTGCGCCGCGTGATGTCTTCGTAGTCGTCGTCTTCGATCATGTGGGGAAGGTGATGAATGATGCGCCGGTCGACGTGAATGAATTGCTGTCTCATAAGCAAGAACCACGATGAAAGATGCCCGAACCATTCTAGTCCGGGCCTCTTTCCGACCGGCGCAGCTTACCCGCGAGACATAACCCTTCCGGCTTACCAGACGCGCACGCGCGCGTCCGGCGGCAGGTACAGCGCCTGGCCCGGCTGCACGTCGAACGCCTTGTACCAGGCGTCCAGGTTGCGCACGGTGGCCGTGCGGTATTGCGGCGGCGCGTGGCCGTCCGTCAGGATGCCGCGCCGCTCGGCCGCCTCGCGCGCCTTCGTGCGCCAGCTCTGCGCGTAGCCGGTGAAGAACTGGCGGTCGCTGTCTTCCGACGCGTTCTTGCCGGCGGCGGCGCGGTAGGCGTCGTACGACGCTTCCAGGCCGGCCAGGTCGGCCAGGTTTTCGGACAGCGTCAGCTGGCCGTTGACGGTGAGGTCCGGGTACGGTTTATACGCGTTGTACTGCTCGACCAGCCGGTGCGACGCCGAGCGGAAATGCTCCATGTCTTCCTTCGTCCACCAGTCGCGCAGGCGGCCCTGGGCATCGAACTGCGCGCCCTGGTCGTCGAAGCTGTGGCTGATTTCGTGGCCGATGATGGCGCCGATCGCGCCGTAGTTCACCGCGTCCGGCGCCTTCGGGTCGAAGAACGGCGGCTGCAGGATGGCGGCCGGGAAGTTCAGCGCGTTCTGCAGCGGCAGGTTGACGGCGTTGACGAGCTGCGGCGGCATCGACCAGTCCGTGCGGTCCGGCTTCGCGCGCAGCTTTCCGAGTTCCTGGTCCGTGTGGAAAGCTTCGGCGCGCAGCGCGTTGCCGAACGCGTCCTTCGGGTCGACCTTCAGGCCCGCATACGATTTCCACCGGTCCGGATAGCCGACGCCCACGTACAGGGTCTTGAGCTTGTCCTTCGCCTGGGCGCGGGTGGCGGGCGCCATCCAGTCGAGCTTGTCGACGCGCTTGCCGAACGCCGCCACGATGTTGGCGACCATCTTCTGCAGCTGCGCCTTGTTCTCGGCCGGAAAATATTTCGAGACGTACAGTTTGCCGACCGCCTCGTCCATCGCCTCGTTCGTGGCGCCCAATGCCCGCTTCCAGCGCATCGACTGTTGCGGCGTGCCGGACAGTGCCTTGCCGTAGAACGCGAAACGCTGGTCGACGAACGCCTTCGGCAGCACGCCCGCCATCCGGTTGATCGTGTGGAAGGCCAGGTAATCCTTCCACGTGGCCACGTCGATCTTGTCGACGAGCGCCGCCTCGCCCTTCACGGCGGACGGGTGCCAGACGATGAACTTGTCCTGGTCGCCCAAGCGCGCGGCCTTGAAGAACGCGTCCCAGTCGAGGCCCGGCGCGTTGGCGGTGAACTCCTTGCGGGTCCACGTATTGTCGGCTTTCAGCACGTCGGCCGAGTCGGCGCGGGTGCCGTGGGTGTTGGCGATGTCGACTTCGAGCGCGAAGATTTTCGCGGCGCGGGCGTCGGCGTCCGCATCGTTTTGCGCCGCAGTTCCTACCTTATCGGCCAGTTTCAGCATCGCGGCGATGTGCTTCTGGTACTGCGTGCGCAGGCCGGCCATGCGCTCGCTGTTGTCCAGATAATAGGCGCGGTCCGGCATGCCCAGGCCGCCCTGCAGCAGGTACGGCCAGTTGTGAGCCGGATCGTGCAGGCCGGGCGACACCCAGACGCCGAAGATGTTTTCGGTCGAAAAATGCGTATTGTTCAGCGGGTCGACGTCGGCGCGCACCGAAGCGCCCAGCGCACGCACGAGGCCGGCCTTGTCCTTGATGGCGCCGATCTGCGCCAGCAGCGGCTTCAGCGGCGCGGCGCCTCGCGTCTCGATCGCGGACTCGTCCATGTAGGCGTTGTAGTAATCGGCGACCTTGCGCGCTTCCGGACCGGCCTTCTTGTCGCTGCCGACAGCGTCGATCAGCTTGACGATGCGCTGGTTGGTGTCCTCCGCCAGGTTGTCCATCGCGCCCCAGCGGCTGCGATCCTCGGGGATGGTCGTTTTGGCAAGCCAGTCCTTGTTGGCCCAGGCAAAGAAATCGTCGCCGGGCCGCAGTGCTGCCTGGGCGGCGGTCTCTGCGGATTTCCCGGCCGCATTGACGTCCTCCTTGGCCACGGGCGGGGTCTGCCCGGATGCACCCGCGCCCGGGGTAACGAGCGCGGTGCCGCACATCGCGAGGACGATGGCGGTCTTGATCGGCGTCCAACTGGTGTTCATGATGTCCCTTTATGTTTTCAGGTTCGTCGGTCGTACTGGCGTGCACTATAGCGCGCCCCCCTAAAAAAAATTTCAAAAAAATCTTTCGAAAACCCTAAAGTTCCCAAAAACGCTGCCGTAAAAGACAGACAACCGGTAATCCGGCCGGAGTTTGCCTCAATTGGTGGAGCGCAGTCATGACGTCCAACGAAGTCCTCGCAATGTATGAAAACATCGCCGCCCTGAGCAGCCGCATGGCTGTGGCTGCGCGCGAAGGGGATTGGGACGGCCTGGCACGCCTGGAAACACAGTGCGCCCTGCAGTCGAATGCGGCCAGGAGCGGCGTGCCGCCGCTGGACGGCGCCGCGCGCAAGCGCAAGATCGACCTGCTCAAGCAGATCATGGCCAACGACCGCGCCGTGCGCGACATCACCGAGCCGTGGATGGGCCAACTGGACCGCGCGCTGAGCCCGGCCCACTGATCCGAATCACTCCGCGACAGGCCCCTTCGACTTCCCGTCCAAGGGGTTTTTTGCTTTCTGGTCGACCCGCGCCTGCCGTTGTGCGGCCAGGATGCCGTCCCAATTCCCCTCGATCCACGCGGCCAGGTCGCCGAGCTTGTGCCCGATCTGCTCGCCGAGCGGCGTCAGCCGGTATTCCACGTGCGGCGGCACGACGGGGCGGGCGATGCGCTGCACGAAACCGTCCTGCTCGAGCCATTGCAGGGTCTGGGCCAGCATTTTTTCGCTGATGCCGCCCACCTTGCGGCGCAGTTCGCCGAAGCGGTGCGTGCCGCCCATCAGCGCGACGAGCAGCAGCACGCCCCAGCGGCTCGTCACGTGCTTCAACACGTCGCGCGACGGACAATATTCCGAGAACAAGTCCGCGCGCACGACGCGCTCCGGCGCAGTGTCGTTCATGTCACCTCCTCGATCGGTTGGCTGACCATATGGTAGCGATAACCCGAGCGGGAGGCCAACGCGCGCCGCACAAACAAAAACCGCGCAGCGACGTGGGTCATCTGCGCGGTTTCCGGGAATGGGGAGCGCGAACACCAGGCATCCCCTGGCGTCGCCTCTTGCCGGTTGCATCCGGCGTCCACCTGCCACTGTCGGCAAGCGGACCGCTTCCGGTTTCAGGCGCTTCATCAGCGACCGTTCGAACCCGCGCCACGCTATCGGTGGTGGCTGCGGCGAACCCTGAGCCGTTGTCTTAGTATAACGCAAATATTCGACTTGTGTAGACGACTTGCGCGTAGATTTTGAACATTATTCGAGCGTCGGCTCGGCGGCCTTGCCTCCCACCGGCGGCGCCTTGCGGCGGCGGATGACTGCGACCACGCCCGCCCCGCCCAGCGCCAGCACGCCGGTGGCGGCGCCGATCCAGCCCCACGGCAGGCTCTCGTCCGGCGGCGGCGCCTTCGGCTTGTGCGGCACGAGCGGCTTGATGGACCGGATCGGGCGCGGGCCGGCGGGTTTCGCGGGCGGCGGCGGGGGCGGCGCCTCCGCCTGCGCGGCGGGCTTGACGGCGTCCTTCGGCGGCTCCGGTTTGCTCTCCGGTTTGATCTCCGGTTTGCTCTCCGGTTTGCTCTCCGGTTTGATCTCCGGTTTGATCTCCGGCTTGGCCGCCGGTTTGGCCGCCTCATGCGCCACGGCCGGCGCACTCAGCGACACCTGCAGCTTCTTCATCCGGTCCTCGACCTGGCCGAGCCGGGTGCGCAACGCGTCGTTCTTCTCGCCGAGAGCCGCGCAGGCCTGCACCTCCTCGGCCGGGCGCGCGCAGGCGGGCGGATGGGCTTCCGGCTTCGCGCTGGCCACCGGCTGAGGACGCCGCGCCACGCGCTTCGGCGGCGGCGGCGGTGCTTGCGCGACCTCGGGCCTGGCCACCGGGGCGGCATGCGCCACCCGCGCACGCTCCACCTGCGCACGCAACACCGAGTCCTCGGGTCTGACCACCGGGGCGGCATGCGCCATCCGCGCACGCTCCACCTGCGCGCGCAACACCGAGTCGTACGACGGCGCGGGCGACTGCACGGGCACGGGCACAGGCGGCGGCGCCGGATTCGGATCCGGCGTCAGCCACAGCGTGGCCAGGCGCACGGCGCGCTGGCCCTTGTCGACGAGCTCGAGGTACAGGTGCACGTGGTCCGCATCGACGGGGCGCAGCGACGTCACGTGCAGGAACTGGCGGCCGTCGCGCCGCATCACCGACAGGCTCAGGCTGGACAGCACGGGCGGGACGGCGATGCCGGCGCCGTGATAGACCTCCGGGCTGGCCACGCGCACCTGCACGGGCGTGGCGGCATCGTCGAGCATCGTCAGTTCGACATCGGCCACGAGCGGCTGGGCGATGTGCGACGTCACGCGCGGGTCGCCCAGCTCGGCCGCATGGACGGGAACAAGCGCCGGAACGAGCACGAAAGCGGCGAGGCTGGAAAATAAAAGGCGGGTGCGGCGGGCCATGGCGTGGAAAAATGGGGGCTTCAGCGTGGTTAACGGCCGTTGCGGTACACTCTTTAATTCCATTGTCAAACCAACAGGATGCATCCATGGAAAACCGGATTGAGAAGGACAGTTTCGGCCCGATCGACGTACCGAACGATCACCTGTGGGGTGCGCAAACCCAGCGGTCGCTGCACCACTTCCACATTTCGAGCGAAAAAATGGCGCCGGAACTGGTCGCCGCGCTGGCGCAGGTGAAGCGCGCGGCCGCCGCCGTCAACCGCTCGCTCGGCAAGCTCCCGCAGGACAAGGCCGACGCCATCATCCGCGCCGCCGACGAAGTGCTGGAAGGCCGCCATCCATCCGAATTTCCGCTGTCCGTGTGGCAGACCGGCTCCGGCACCCAGAGCAACATGAACATGAACGAGGTGCTCGCGAACCGCGGCTCGGAATTGCTGGGCGGCGAACGGGGCGAGGCGCGCCTGCTGCATCCGAACGACCACGTCAACATGGGCCAGTCGTCGAACGACATGTTCCCCACCGCGATGCATGTGGCGGCCGCGCACGCCGTCGCCAGGGACGTGCTGCCCGCGCTGGCGAAGCTGCGCGGCACGCTGGAAGTGAAGTCGCGCGACTTC
>JBJMVU010000269.1:0-16415 GCA_045810485.1 Massilia sp.
AGCAAGAAGATCATCTACATCTCGGGCACCATCAGCCTGAACCAGAACGCGGCCGGCGCCGAGCTGACGGCCAATGACTATGTGACCTATGCCAACGCGGCCAGCAGCACCTGCGCCGGCTACGGCTACACCACCTTCGACCAGATCTGGAAAGACTACCTGGCCGCCTACAAGCCGCCGTATGCGAAGGTGCCGCCGTCGACGGACAAGGTCGAGGCGGCCCGCGCCTGCGCCGGCAACCAGATGAAGAAGAACGTCGTCCTGACCGTGCCGTCGAACACCTCGATCATCGGCAACGGCTCGACCGCGAAGATCGTCCACGGGAACCTCATGATCAGCGGCACGTCGAGCGCGCCGGTCGACAATGTCGTGATCCGCAACGTGGCGTTCGAAGACGCGTTCGACTTCTTCCCGGCGTGGGATCCGACCGATTCCGGCGGGCGCTGGAATTCGAACTACGATACCGTGTCGATCCAGTACGCCACCCACGTCTGGATCGACCACTGCACGTTCTCCGACGGCGCGCGCACCGACGACCAGTTCCCGTCCGTGTGGGCCGCACCGTATGACGGCGAGCTCTACCACGTCCAGCACCACGACGGCCTGCTCGACATCACCAAGTCGGCCAACCTGGTCACCGTGTCGTACAACCACCTGCACGACCACGACAAGTCGATGCTGATGGGCGGCACCGATACGGCCAGCCTGACGGCGGAAAACCCGGGCGTGCTGAAAACCACATTCCACCACAACTACTTCCAAAACCTGGTGCAGCGCAAACCGCGCGTGCGCTACGGCATGGTCCACCTCTACAACAACTACTTCTCCGGCAGTAACAGTGTCACGCTGTACAACTGGATGGTGGGGCTCACGTCGGGGCAGGGCTCGAAACTCTACGTCGAGAACAATGTCTTCAACATCAGCGGCGGCGCGACGGCCAGCGACACGATCGGCGCTTCGGTGTCGTCCGGCAGTGCGCTGACCAATTGCGCGGCCCTGTCGGGCATGAGCACGGCACGCTGCTCGCCCTATATCTTCGACAGCGGCAACCTGCTCAACGGCGCGTCGGTGAACCTGGGGGCGACGGCCCACGGCGCCAATTCGCTGGTGACGGTCTCGTCGACGCCATGGTCGTCGGCCAGCAATCCGGCGGGCACGCCATCGGCAACGCCGGCCAGCTACTACACCTATGCGGTGGACGCCACCAGCAATCTTGCCACCGCGGTGCCGGCCGCGGCGGGTGTCGGCAAGCTGTAAGCCGAACATAAAAACGCCGGCCTGCAAGGGTTGGCGTATTTTATTGCTCGAAATAAATCATATTGCCATAAATAATCAACATTTACCTGCGGGAGAAACGAATTTCCTCGTAAATATAATGATACATACATAATATAGAAATAGTTTTATTACCCAATTGAAACTTGGTTAATTCATTATAATCAAACTACCCGATTTAAATGTCGGAGTATTTGACAGTTACAGGATATATATCAATGCGGATTTAAAAAACCCACGTTCTTTCAAGTACATAAGTTAATGGCACGGTAATTGCTGACGTGACGCACTGCATGACATGCACCTATAACGCTTATTCACTTGAAAGGACCACGAAAATGAAATTAAAATATGCGCTGTCCGCAGCCCTCGCATTCACGGCCATTACCGGCACCGCACACGCCGGCGCCTTTATCAATGGCGGCTTCGAGGATGGCTCCGCGAATGGCTGGACGACTGGGGAAGGTAATCGGGCAGGTGTCAACAATACGGGCCTGACGGCATCCACATTCCTGCCCGGCGGCAGCCTGTATACGGGGCCCGCAACCCGTTCGTCGATCATCGGCGCAGGGACGGTGGATCCGCTGATCGGCGCCGCGCTGGGCACGACCACGTATTCGGGTCAATATTCGTATCGCACGGAAGACACCACGTTTGGCGGTAACGCTTCGGTTCTCAGCCAGAAGGTGACGAATTACACCGAAGCGAATATCTTCTTCGCCTGGAAAGCCGTGCTGGAAAATGGCGGTCACGACGCCGATGAATCGGCCGAACTGCTGATCACGCTGACCGACGACACGACGGGCACCACGCTGATCAACCGCATCTATAACGCCGGCGACGGCGGCGGCGGCGTCGACGGTCGTTTCTCCATCGACGGTAATCTGTTTTACACCGCCGCATGGCAAATCGAACAGCTCGCGATCGATTCCTCGCTGTCGGGCCACGATTTCACCCTGTCGATCCTGGCGGCGGATTGCCAGCCGACCGGCCATACGGGTTATGCATATATCGATGGTTTCGGTGCCGTTATCCCGCCGGTAAATGTGCCGGAACCGGCTTCCGCCGCGCTGATGCTGCTGGGTGCAGGCGCAATGCTGCGCTCGCGCCGCCGCAAGCAGGTGAAATAAACGGATGCGGAAATAAAAACGCCAACCACGAGGTTGGCGTTTTTATGCATTCCTGGATTCAGGCGCCGGTCATGGCGCGTTGCGCGGCTTTGCTGAGCGAGCCGAGCGCCTTGCGATATGACCATTCGACCAATTCCACCAGATAAGCCGGCGGGAAATGGTCGACGTTGACGATGGTAATCCAGTGAAATCGTCCCATATACCGGGCTGGCTTGACGCCAGGAACGCCGGTCAATTCCACAAAGCGGTCGGGCGAGACTCTTATACTGAAACGCCATTGCTCCGGCTCGCTCGTTTTAAAGTAAGCGAAGTTCTTTCCGCCAACGGAATAGGCGAGCACGTTCGTGGGTGGGGCATGCAGCACTTCCATCGCGCCGGCGAATCCGCGGCAAAATAATTTCAGCTCGTCGACGTTCATGAGTTCCCGTTCGAGAAACAAAAACGCCAACCTGCATGGGTTGGCGTTCATTTGCTGCTGAATTCTTTGGTGGCCCGGGGCGGAATCGAACCACCGACACAAGGATTTTCAATCCTCTGCTCTACCAACTGAGCTACCAGGCCAAAGGAGGCATGATTATAGCGAGGGGTTGGCGAAGCCGCAAGTCCTGTCGAGCAATTTCTGGCCAGGGCAGGGCGGAATGCCCGTCCCGTTCGCAGGAAACAGCCCACGGTGAAGGGTCTATAATGTTCATTATGAGCACACAGACCACTTCCTCCGCACATCATCGTAACGTCGCGCGCCACAGCGACATCTGCATTGTGGGCAATGGCGCCATCGCCAAGACGGCGGCGCTGGGCCTGTCGCAGGCCGGGCATAGCGTCACCTTGATCGTGCCGCCCGCGCGTCCGGACGTAGCGGACGCGCCAGCCAGCGGCGATAAGCCCTGGGACGTGCGCGTGTACGCACTCAACCACACGGCGCATACCCTGCTGTCGTCGCTCAAAGTCTGGGGCGCCCTCGACATGGCGCGCGTGGCGCCCGTCGACGCCATGGACGTGCAGGGCGACGGGGAGCAGGGCGGCCATCTCGGTTTCGACGCGTTCGGCGCCCATGCCGGGTCGCTCGCGTGGATCGTCGAGGACAGCAACCTGAACCAGGCGCTCGACGCGGCGCTGCGCTTCGCCCAGAACGTCGAGACGATCACCGGACGCGCCTGCCGCATCGTCAGCAGTGCGAACGACGTCGAGGTCGAGCTGGAAGACGGCAAGGTGCTCACGGCCCAGCTGCTGGTCGGCGCCGACGGACGCGATTCCTGGGTGCGCGGACAGTGCGACATCGGCATCGATTACCGCTCGTACCACCAGCTTGCCATTGTGGCCAATTTCTCGTGCGAAAAGCCGCACCACAACGTGGCGTATCAATGGTTCACGTGCAAGGAAGGCATTGTCGCGCTGCTGCCGCTGCCGGGAAACAAGGTGTCGCTCGTGTGGTCCGCGCCGGACACCCTGGCCGACACCATCATGAACGAATCGCTGGGCGAGCTGGCGATCCGCCTGGGCGAGTACTCGGAAGGCAAGCTGGGCCTGCTGAAGCCGCTGCAGCCGGAAGACGTGAAGGCGATCCCGCTGGCGCTCGTGCGCCCGCATGCGATCACGGCGCCGCGCGTGGCGCTCATCGGCGACGCCGCCCACGCCGTGCATCCGCTGGCCGGGCACGGCATGAACCTGGGCTTCGGCGACATCAACGCACTGCTCGACACGATCGCCGCGCGCGACGCCCACCAGGGTCTCGGCGACGAGCGCATGCTGGCGCGCTACGCGAGAGCGCGCAAGGAAGAGGTGCTGCTGATGCAACTCGCCACGGATGGCCTGGAGCGCCTGTTCGGCGCAAACCTGGAGCCCGTGCGCGTGGTTCGCAATTTAGGATTAAACTTGCTGGATAAGTTGCCTCTGGTCAAGCGACGGCTGATCGCCCACGCGATGGGCAGGTAACGCGCCTAATCTTTAAGGAATTCACTCATGGGTAAAACGAAGCTCGCCGTCCTGCTGGCGACCGGCCTGATCGCGTCGTGCGTCGGCGCGCAGAATTCGGTCGAGGCGACCATCAAGAAGTCGATCGAACCGCGCCTGGGCGGCGCCAAGATCGAATCGATCAAGGAAACGCCGTACGCCGGCCTGTACGAACTGCGCGTCGCCGGCGACATCCTGTACACGGACAAGAAGGGCGAATACCTCATCATCGGCCACGTCTACGATGCCAAGTCGACGCGCGACCTGACGCGCGAGCGCATCGACGACATCAACAAGATCAAGTTCTCCGACCTGCCGCTGAACGACGCCATCAAGCAGGTCAAGGGGGACGGCAAGCGCGTGATCGCCGTGTTCGAAGATCCGAACTGCGGCTATTGCAAGCGCCTGCGCCAGACGACGCTGAAGAATATGGAGAACGTGACGATCTATACGTTCCTGTACAACATCCTGTCGCCGGACTCGTTCGAGAAGTCGAAGAACGTCTGGTGCGCCCCGGACCGCGCCAAGGCCTGGGACGACTGGATGATCAACAACAAGCCGGCGCCGGCCGCGCCCGCGAGCTGCGAATCGCCGAACGAGAAGGTGTTGGCGCTGGGCCAGAAGCTGCATATCACCGGCACGCCGGCGATCTTCTTCTCCGACGGCAGCCGGATTCCGGGCGCCGTCGACCAGAAGACGCTCGAGGCCAAACTGGCCACCCTCAAGCAGTAATCCAACAGCCCGGCACCGCCGGGCTTTTTTGACGCCATGATGCAGCGTTTGGTGGGCGGAGGCCGCCCACCCTACGTTGTGACATGCCGTAGGGTGGGCATTTGAGGCCGGGGGCCTCAAATGAAACGTGCCCACGCGTAAAACAACCAAAACAGGGAGAAAACATGCTCACACTGAACATCAACGGGCGCGACGTCCAGGTCGACGCCGATCCCTCCACGCCCATCCTGTGGACGCTGCGTGACAACCTCAACATGACCGGCACCAAGTTCGGCTGCGGCGCCGCCCTGTGCGGCGCATGCACCGTGCACCTGGACGGCCAGGCGATCCGTTCCTGCGTCACGCCGATCTCCGCCGCCACCGGCCACAAGATCACGACCATCGAAGCGATGGAATCCGACAAGGTCGGCAAGGCCGTGCAGGACGCCTGGGTCAAGCACGACGTCCCGCAGTGCGGCTATTGCCAGAGCGGCCAGGTGATGAGCGCCGCGGCCCTGCTGCGCGTGAACAAGAAGCCGACCGACACCGACATCGACAACGCCATGAGCGGCAACATCTGCCGCTGCGGCACCTACCAACGCATCCGCGCGGCCATCAAGGATGCCGCCAGGACCCTGGCGTAAGGAGGCCCGCATGCTATTCGACCAAATGAAGAATGTAGCCCCCGCCGGTGGCGTATCGCGCCGCGGTTTCCTGAAAGCCGGCACGCTTGCCACCGGTGGCCTCGTGCTCGGCTTCGTGCTGCCGACGGGCGGGCGCTTCGCCCGCGCCGCCGACGCCGCCAAGCCGACGGTCTACGCCCCGAACGCCTTCCTGCGCGTGGCGCCGGACAACACGGTGACCGTGATCGTCAACCGCCTCGAATTCGGCCAGGGCGTGCACACGGCGCTGCCGATGGTGATCGCGGACGAACTCGATGCCGACTGGAGCCAGGTGCGCGCCGAACTGGCGCCGGCCGCCGACGTCTACAAGGATCCGGCCTTCGGCATCCAGATCACGGGCGGCTCGGGCACCATCGCCCACTCGTTCACGCAATACCGCGAAGTGGGCGCCCGCGCCCGCGCGATGCTCGTCAGCGCCGCCGCGCAGCAGTGGAAGGTGGATCCGTCCCAGTGCCGCACGGCGAAGGGCTTGGTCTACGGCCCGGCGGGCAAGAAGGCGACTTACGGATCGCTGGCCGAGGCGGCCATGGCCCTGCCGGTGCCGCAGACCGTCACCTTGAAAGACCAGAAGGCGTTCCGCTACATCGGCAAGCCGATGCCGCGCCTGGACGCCCGCGCGAAGTCGACGGGCCGCCAGCAGTTCGGTCTGGACGTCAAGCCGGCCGGCACGAAGGTCGCCGTCGTCGCGCACCCGCCCGTGTTCGGCGCGAAGGTGGCGAAGTTCGATGCGGCCAAGGCCAGGGCCGTGCGCGGCGTGATCGCCGTGCTGGAGATTCCGGTGGACCGGGGCGGCCGCGGCGTGGCCGTCGTCGCCGACGGCTACTGGCCGGCGAAACAGGCGCGCGACCTGCTCGCCATCGAGTGGGACACGAGCGCCGTCGAAAAAGTCGACAGCGCCAAGCAGCTGGCGCAGTTCGCGGAACTGGCGAAGACGCCCGGCGCCGTCGCGCGCAAGGCCGACACGGGCAAGCTGGCCGGCGCCAGCAGGAAAATCTCGGCCGTCTACGAATTCCCGTACCTGGCGCACGCGCCGATGGAACCGATCAACTGCACGGTCGACCTGAAGGACGACGCCTGCACGCTGTGGGTCGGCTCGCAATTCCAGACCGTCGACCAGGCCGCGGCCGCGGCGACCGCCGGCCTGAAGCCCGAGCAGGTCACCTTGAACACGATGATGGCGGGCGGCGGCTTCGGCCGGCGCGCGGTGCCCACGTCGGACTTCATCGTGGAAGCCGTCAACATCGCCAAGGCCTATAAAACCGCGGGCCATGCGGGCCCGGTCAAACTGATCTGGAGCCGCGAAGACGACATCCGCGGCGGCTACTACCGTCCGTCGCACGTCCACCGCGCCGACATCGGGCTGGACGCCGGCGGCAACATCGTCGCCTGGGACCACACGATCGTCGGCCAGTCGATCATCACCGGCACCCCGTTCGAACCGATGATGGTCAAGAACGGCGTCGACGCCACGATGGTCGAAGGCATGGGCGAGCCGTACGACGTGCCGCTGAACCTGACTGCGCACATGGTCAAGGCCAACGTGCCCGTGCTGTGGTGGCGCTCCGTCGGCTCCACGCACACGGCGTTCGTGATGGAGACGCTGATCGACGAGGCGGCCCATGCGGCCGGCCAGGACCCGGTCGCGTACCGCAAGAAGCTGATCGACGCGAAGCATGTGCGCCATCACGCGGCGCTGGACCTGGCCGTCGCGAAGTCCGGCTACGGCAAGAAGACGCTGCCGAAAGGGCACGCGTATGGGGTCGCGCTGCACGAGTCGTTCAACACGGTCGTCGCCTACGTCGTCGAAGCGTCCATCGTCGACGGCAGCCCGAAGGTGCACAAGGTCACGGCCGCAGTGCATTGCAACCTGCCCGTCAATCCGATGTCCATCGAAGCCCAGGTGCAGGGCGCGGCGCTGATGGGCCTCGGCACGACCCTGCCGGGCGCGCGCATCACCCTGAAGGACGGCGTCGTCGAGCAGCAGAACTTCGGCGACTACACGGTGGCACGCATGAACGACATGCCGCAGGTCGACGTGTACATCGTCCCGTCGCAGGATCCGCCGACGGGCATGGGCGAGCCGGGCCTGCCGCCGCTGGCGCCGGCGCTGGCCAATGCCGTGTTCAAGCTGACCGGCAAGCGCCTGCGCAAGCTGCCGTTCGACCTGGCGGCGGCGTGAGCGTGTCCCCGGTCGGCATTTTATTGGCCGCCGGCCGGGGGCGCCGCTTCGATCCGGCCGGGGTGCGCAATAAACTGCTGCAGCCGCTGGCCGGCGAGCCGGTCGTCGTGGCCAGTGCGCGCAAGCTGCTGGCTGCCGTCCCGCGCGTCGTCGCCGTCGTGCCGCCGCTTGACGCCGGCGTCGGCGCGCAACTGGCCGCGCTCGGCTGCGACGTGACCGTGTGCCCGGATGCCGACAGCGGCATGGCGGCATCGCTCACGCACGCCATCCGCCTTTCGTTGGCGTCGGCGCCGGCGCCACGGGCCTGGCTGGTGGCGCTGGGCGACATGCCTTACGTGGACGCGGCCACGCTGCGCCGCCTCGCCGACGCGCTGGCGGCCGGCGCGGGCATCGCGGCGCCCGTGCTGGATGGGCGGCGGGGCAATCCGGTCGGATTCGGCGCCGTCCACCTGGACGCGCTGCTGGCGTTACGCGGTGACGAGGGCGCACGGCGCCTGCTGCTCACCTTCCCCGTCACCGACATCCCGGTCGACGACCCGGGCATCTTCCGTGACATCGACTTACCCGGCGACCTTACGGCACAGTAAGCCTGTTGTGTGAACAGGCGATCCTGTCCGCGCTGGCCACGCGAACATGCGATCCTGTTCGCGCTGGCCGCGCGAACATGCTCTTTCTTGAAAAATCCGATTACACTACGGCGCATCGGAGAGAGATTGTTCACGTCATATGAAAAAAGCACCCCAGAAGCAGACGCCGGCCATCCAGTACACCATCGTCCCGAAGGACCTGGCCGGACACCTGTTCAACGTCACCGTCACGGTGGCGGCGCCGAGTCCGGACGGGCAGGTGTTCGCGCTGCCGGCCTGGATTCCGGGCAGCTACATGATCCGCGAATTCGCCCGCAACATCGTGCGCATCCGCGCCGAAGCGGGTGGGGCTCAGTTGCGTACACCTGTGCGCCTCACGAAGCTGGACAAGCACTCGTGGCAGGCCGCGCCCGTCGACGGGCCCCTCACGGTGCATTACGAGGTGTATGCCTGGGACCTGTCGGTGCGCGCCGCCCACCTGGACCAGACCCACGGCTTCTTCAACGGCACGAGCGTGTTCCTGCGCGTCGTCGGGCAGGAAGCGCGGCCGCACCAGGTCGACATCCAGCGCCCGGGCGACCCGGCCGCCCGCACCTGGCGCGTGGCCACGTCGCTGCCGGAAGCGGGCGCCAAGCGCTACGGCTTCGGCACCTATGCCGCGGGCGACTACGATGAGCTGATCGACCACCCCGTCGAGATGGGCGATTTCGCGCTGGGCGGTTTTACCGCGCACGGCGTCCGCCACGACATCGTCATCACGGGCCGCGTGCCGAACCTCGACATGGCGCGCCTGGAAAAAGACCTGAAAGCCATCTGCGAAACCCAGATCGCGTTCTTCGAGCCGAAGACGAAGAAGGCGCCGATGGACCGCTACGTGTTCCTGACGATGGTCGTCGGCGACGGCTACGGCGGCCTGGAACACCGCGCGTCGACGGCGCTGATCTGCGCGCGCAGCGACCTGCCGACGACGGCCGCGCCAAAGACGGCCGAGCCGAACGAGGGCTACATCAAGTTCCTGGGCCTGTGCAGCCACGAGTACTTCCACACCTGGAACGTCAAGCGCATCAAGCCGGCCGTGTTCGCGCCGTACGACCTGCAGGTCGAGAACTACACACCGCTGCTGTGGCTGTTCGAGGGCTTCACCAGCTACTACGACGACCTGATGCTCGTGCGCAGCGGGATCATCAGCGAAGCCACCTACTTCAAGCTGCTCGGCAAGACCGTCGGCAGCGTCCTGCGCGGCACGGGCCGCACGAAGCAGAGCATCGCCGAGTCCAGCTTCGACGCCTGGAGCAAGTACTACCGCCAGGACGAGAACGCGCCGAACGCCATCATCAGTTATTACACCAAGGGCTCGCTCGTGGGCCTCGCGCTGGACCTGACGATCCGCGCGAAGACGGAAGGCGCGAAGTCGCTGGACGACATCATGCTGGCCCTGTGGGACCGCTACGGCCGCGATTTCTACAAGGGTGGCGCGCGCGGCGTGACGGAGCAGGAAGTGGAAAGCCTGTTCGACGAGGTGAGCGGCGTGCGCCTGAAGACGATCTTCGACCGCTACATCCGCGGCACCGAAGACATCCCGCTGGCCAAGCTGTATGCGCCGTTCGGCGTGAAGGTGACGGAGGAGCGCAAGAACGCCAAGCCGTCGCTGGACGCGGGCATCGGCCGCGACGCCGCCGGCGTGAAGCTGACGCAGGTGCACGAGGGCGGCGCGGCGCACCAGGCGGGCCTGTCGGCCGGCGACGTCCTGGTCGCCATGGACCACCTGCGCGTGAACGGCAACCCGTCCAACCTGGACCAGCTGTGCGCGCGCTACCGCGTGGGCGACACGGTGACCGTGCACGCGTTCCGCCGCGACGAGCTCATGGCGTTCGACGTCACCCTGCAGGGCGACCGGGTGCCGTGCGTACAGGTTTCCATCGCGCCGGGTACGCGCAAGGGGCCGGCGGTGAAGCGGCCGAGCGCGAGCTAGTAGGGTGGACGGCTCCACCGTCCACGCGGTGATACGTGCCGCATGAGTTACGGAAGATAGGACCGCAAGAGATCGAAATCGATCGGCTTGGTGAGATGACGATCGAACCCGGCCGCGAACGCGCGCTCGCGGTCCTTCTGTTGTCCCCAGCCCGTCGTCGCGATCAGCACGATGTCCGCGCCCGCGGGCTGCTGGCGCACCCGGCGCGCCAGTTCATACCCATTCATGTCCGGCAGGCCGATGTCGAACAGCGCGACCGCCGGCGCAAAGCCGGGCAGGATCTCCAGCGCCCGGGAGGCCGTCGCCGCCGTCCGGACGTCGCAGCCATGCAGTTCCAGCGTCATCGCGAGCGTCTCGGCGGCGTCCTCGTTGTCGTCCACGACGAGGACGCGGACCTGGGCCGGCGCCGCACCGATGGACGCGGGCGCGGGAGCGGGCGCGCACACGCTGCCCGCCGCCAGCGGCAGGCGGATCGTGAACGTGCTGCCGAGGCCCGGCCCGGGACTGTCCGCGTGCACGCTGCCGCCGTGCAGTTCGGCGATGCCGCGCACGAGCGCCAGGCCGATGCCGAGGCCTCCCTGCGAGCGTTCCAGCGCCGGTTCCAGTTGCGAGAACATGTCGAAGACGGTGGCGAGGGCCGAGGCGGGCAGGCCGATGCCGTTGTCGCGCACCCGGATCTCCGCGATGCCGTCGTCGCACGACAGGTGCAATTCGATCGTGCCGCCTTCCGGCGTGTACTTGGCGGCGTTGGTGAGCAGGTTGATGACGACCTGCGCCAGCCGCGTCGCATCGCCGTCGACGATCACGGGCGGCGCGGCGATGGACAGGCGCAGCGTGTGGCGCGCCGCATCCATCGTCGCGCCGAGGTCGTGCGCCGCGCCCTGCACGAGCGCCGACAGTTCCACCGGCGCGCGCTGCAGCTGCATGCGTCCCTGCGTGATGCGCGAGACTTCCATCAGGTCGTCGACGAGGCGCGTCATGTGGCGCAACTGCCGGTCGAACGCCTGCAGCAGGCGCTGGTCCGCACCGTGGCCGAACTTCAGATTGAGGATGTCGAGCGCGCTGCGCATGGGCGCGAGCGGATTGCGCAGCTCGTGCGACAGCGTCGCCAGGAATTCGTCCTTGCGCCGGTCCGCGGCCGATAGCTGCGCATTCAGCTTTTTCAGCTCGGCTTCGGCACTGCGGCGTGCGTCCAGCGCCGCTTCCGCCGTCTTGCGCGCCGCCAGCAGTTCCCGCTCGTAGGCGCGCCGGTCGGTTGCCTTGAACAGGGCCCAGTGATCGATCGTGCCGTCCGCTTCTTCGTGGCGGCTGATGTTGAGCAGCATGGGCAGGCGCTCCTGGCGCTTGTTGCGCAGGTCGACCTGGATCTCGGCCACCGAGCCCTGCGCCTGCAGGATCGGCTGGCAATGCGTGTGATAGAACAGGCGGGCGCCCACCGGCAGCAGGTCCTGCATGCGCACTTTGCCGACGAGTTCCTGTTCCGCATAGCCGAGCCACGTGCACGCCATGCGGTTCGCCTTGAGGATCACGCCGTCGGCCGCCGTCAGCAGCAGCGCGCAGGCGGCGTGGTCGAACAGGAGGTCGCCTGACGGCGCGGTAGGCACGGATGTCAGCGCAGGGCGTGCGCGAGGAAGTTGTCGATGGCGTGCGAGCTTGCCGTGGGCGCGCTCATGTGCGGGCAGTGGCCGACGTTCTCGATGACGTGCAGGACGCTGTCCGGCAGGTGCCGGTGCAGGAAGTCGCCGACCTCGCGGGGCGCCACCAGGTCGTCGCTGCATTGCAGGATCAGCGCCGGCACGGTCGAACGGGGCACGTCCGCGCGATGGTCGGACAGGAACGTCACGCGGGCGAAATGCTTGGCGATCTCGGGATCGTTGCGGCAAAAGCTGTCGGTCAGTTCCGCGCGCAGTTCCGGGCGGTCGGGCACGCCCATGATCGCGGGCGCCAGGCTGCTCGACCAGCCGAGGTAGTTGGCCTCCATCGTCTCGAGGAGTTCGTCGATATCCTCCCGGCTGAATCCGCCGACGTAGTCGTCGTCGTTGATGTAGCAGGGCGACGGGCCCACCATGACCTGCGCAAGGAATTTTTCCGGCGCCTTGATCGTGGCCAGCAGTCCGATCATCGTACTGACGGAATGGCCGACGAAGATGACGGGGCCCGTCGCGAATTCGTCGACGATCTCCAGCAGGTCGTCCGCGTAGCCGTGCAGTGTGCCGTACTTGTCGCGGTCGTAGGCGGACAGGTCGGAACCGCCGCTGCCGACCAGGTCGAACGCGATCGTGCGAAAGCGATCCTCGTACGCCGGCGCCAGGAACCGCCACATGGTCTGGTCGCAGCCGAAGCCGTGGGCAAACACCATCGTTGCCGGGCCGTTGCCGGCCAGCCGGACGTTATTCCTGCGCTGCACTGTTGACATAGTTATCAAATCTATAAAAGTGTAACACGGAATTATAGACTCAATGTTTCAGAGCAGGCGCACCCGTGCTCATTCCGACGCCTGCGGTCCCGCCAGGCTGCGCAGCTGGTACCGCTCGGTGTCCGCGAACAGGAATGTTTCGGAAAACGTGAGCCTGCCCGTCGGCGGAGGCGGCAGCGGCGCGCTGCGCCGCACGGACGCCAGCGCGATCTCGGAAGCGTCCGGATTGCGCGAACGCTGCACGACCACGTCCGCCAGCTGGCCGTCGCGGTCGACGGTGATCTCGAGCACGACGACGGCCGGCAGCATGGCCGGCAGGGTACCCATGAAGGTGCGTTCGGGATTGTGGTCGGCCACGTGGCGCGCGACCCGCGTTTTGTAATCGTCCAGGCCCGCGGGGGCGGGCGCTGTCGGTGTGGCGGGTGTGAAGGGATGGAGGATGCGCGACGCGACGTGCTCCACGGAAGAGGTGACGGAACCGGCGACTGTCCGCACACCTGAGCATCCGCACAGGCCTGCGATCGAGATAACGAGAACGAGGACTGGGCGGATGATCGTGTTCATGTCAGTCAAACAAGCGCTTGAGTTCCGTGCCGGGATCGGGCGCGCGCATGAACGCTTCGCCCACGAGGAAGGCATGCACGTTGGCGTCGCGCATGCGCCTGACGTCGCCGGGCGCCAGGATCGCGGACTCGGTGACCACGAGGCGTTCCGCCGGAATGCGCGGCAGCAGGCCGACGGTCGTGTCGAGCGTGACCTCGAACGTGCGCAGGTTGCGGTTGTTGATGCCCAGGAGGCGCGTCTCGAGCTTCAGGGCCGCATCCAGTTCGTCGCCGTCATGCACTTCGACCAGCACATCCATGCCGAGTTCGCGGGCGCACGCTTCCAGGTCGGCCATCAGGCCATGATCCAGCGCGGCGACGATCAGCAAAATCGCGTCCGCGCCCATCGCGCGGGCTTCGTACACCTGGTACGGGTCGATGATGAAATCCTTGCGGATCACGGGCAGCTCGCACGCGGCGCGTGCCTGCTTCAGGTACTCGGGCGACCCCTGGAAGAATTGCACGTCGGTCAGGACGGACAGGCACGATGCGCCGCCCGCGGCATAGCTCCGGGCGATGTCGGCCGGGTGGAAGTCGGCGCGGATCACGCCTTTCGACGGCGACGCCTTCTTCACTTCGGCGATCACGCCGGCACGGCCCGCCGCGATGCTGCGGCGCAGGCTGGCTTCGAAGCCGCGCAGGTCGGCGCGCAGGTCGGCATCGCTTTCGACGTCGCGGCGCAGGCTGTTGAAATCGCGAATTTTTTTCGCTGCCGCGACTTCGGTGGCTTTGACGTCGAGGATCTTGTTCAGGATATCGGACATGGTGACTATTCAGTGTTGTTTCGCCAGCGTCAGCTTGACGCCGAGCCAGACGAACAGGCCGCCCGTGGCGCGGTTGAGCCATTGCGTGACGGCGGGATTCGGTTTCAGGCGCGCGCGGGCCTGCGCCGTGAACAGCGCCAGCGCATGGCACCACAACATGCCGTTGATGTTGAAGATGGCGCCCAGGAGCAGGAAGGCGAGGGCCTTGTGCGGCGCGTTCGCGTCGATGAATTGCGGGACGAAGGCGAGGAAGAACAGCGCCACCTTCGGGTTCAGCACGTTCGTCAGGATGCCTTGCGCGTAGATGCGGCGCAGGGGCAGCGGCGCGGGCGCGGGCGGCGTTGCGACATCACCGGCGCGGCGTTTGCTTAGGAGCATGCCGACGGCCAGGTACAGGATGTACGCGGCGCCCAGCAGCTTGACGACGGTGAACGCGGCGGCCGACGTGGCCAGGATCGCCGACAGGCCGAGCGCCGCGGCGACGATGTGCACGAAGGTGCCGGTGCCGATGCCGAGGGCCGCCGCGCTGCCGGCGCGCCAGCCCTGCGTCGCGCTGCGCGTCATGATGAGCAGCGAGTCCGGCCCCGGCATGATGTTCAGCAGCAGGCCGGAGACCACGAACAGGGCAAGGTCGTGGATGCCGAACATGTCAGCCCGCCGCGCCCAGTTGGCGTGTGACGCTCACGAACTGGTCGAGCTTCGCCAGCGCCGCACCCGACGCGATGGCGGTGCGCGCGCGCTGCAGGCCGTCCTCGATGGACGCCGCCACGCCGGCCGCGTACAGCGCCGTGCCCGCGTTCAGCGCGACGATGTCGTGCGCCGGACCCGGTTCGCCGCGCAGCGCTTCCATGATGCGCGCCTTGGACTCCTCCGCGTCGGCCACCTTCAGGTTGCGGCTGGCGATCATCGCGAGGCCGTAGTCTTCCGGGTGGATCTCGTATTCGCGGATCTCGCCGTTCACGAGTTCACCGACCATCGTGCCGGCGCCGAGCGAGACTTCGTCCATATTGTCGCGGCCCCAGACGACGAGCGCGTGCTGGGCGCCGAGGCGCTGCAGCACGCGCACCTGGATGCCGACGAGGTCCGGGTGGAACACGCCCATCAGGATGTTCGGCGCGCCGGCCGGATTCGTCAGCGGGCCCAGGATGTTGAAGATGCTGCGCACGCCCATCTCGCGGCGCACGGCGGCCACGTTCTTCATGGCGGCGTGGTGGTTCGGCGCGAACATGAAGCCGATGCCCGTCTGCGCGATCGACTGGGCGATCTGCTCGGGTTTCAGGTCGATGTGCGCGCCCAGCGATTCGATGACGTCGGCGCTGCCGGACGACGACGACACGCTGCGTCCGCCGTGCTTCGCGACGCGCGCGCCGGCGGCGGCGGCCACGAACATCGACGCGGTCGAGATATTGAAGGTGTGCGCACCGTCGCCGCCGGTGCCGACGATGTCGACGAGGTGCGTCGTGTCGGCCATCGGGACCTTGGTGGAGAATTCGCGCATCACCTGCGCGGCGGCGGTGATCTCGCCGATGGTTTCCTTCTTGACGCGCAGGCCGGTGATCAGCGCCGCCATCATCACCGGCGAACACTCGCCGCTCATGATCAGGCGCACGATGTGCAGCATCTCGTCGTGGAAGATCTCGCGGTGTTCGATGCAGCGCAGCAGTGCTTCTTGATGGGTGATAGGCATGGCAATTCCTTCTTTAAATTGGACGCGGGTCGCAGCAAAGGAGATTTACGCTGCCGGGGCGGCAGCGTATGTCTTTAGCGGACCAGGAAGTTCTTCAACAGTGCGTGACCGTGCTCGGACAGGATGGACTCGGGGTGGAATTGCACCCCCTCGATGTCGTATTCCTTGTGGCGCACGCCCATGATTTCACCGTCGTCGGTCCATGCCGTCACTTCGAGGCAGGACGGCAGCGAGCTACGCTCGATAGCCAACGAGTGATACCGGATCACTGTGAAGGGAGAAGGGATGTCCTTGAAGACGCCCACGCCCGTATGCGCGATTAAAGAGGTTTTGCCATGCATGACCTGCTTGGCGCGGATGACTTTTCCGCCGAACGCCTCGCCGATGGCCTGGTGGCCAAGGCAGACGCCCAAAATCGGTTTCTTGCCGGCGAAGTGCTTCAGGACTTCGATCGAAATC
>JBJMVU010000270.1:0-4463 GCA_045810485.1 Massilia sp.
AATATATAGAGCTTCATCTTTTCCGATTGTCTTTACTGCTACGATGGGCAATCTTTGCCATTTGACAAAGACAATAAAAACAAGCGCCAAGAAAAGGAAGAGATGCAATGACCGTACGCCCCGCCCGCATGTTCGCCCGCACGCTGCTCGCCGCCGCCGTGACGAGCGCGTTTCCCATGATTGCTTTCGCCGACGAACCTGACCAGGCCGTCGCAGGACAGGACACCACCGCCGCGCCCGCAAAATCCGGCCAGCGCCTGGAAACCGTGATCGTGACCGCCCAGCGGCGCGCCGAGAACCTCAAGGACGTCCCGATGTCGGTCACCGCCATCAAGGGCGAGAAGCTGGACGTGCTGACGTCCGGCGGCGCCGACATCCGCTTCCTGGCGGGCCGCTCGCCGTCCCTGAACGTCGAATCGGACTACGGACGCTCGTTCCCGCGCTTTTACATCCGCGGCCAGGGCAATACCGATTTCGACCTGAACGCATCGCAGCCGGTCGGTCTCGTCGTCGACGACATCGTGCAGGAAAGCCCGATGCTGAAGGGTTTCCCCGTGTTCGACGTCGACCAGGTCGAGGTGCTGCGCGGCCCGCAGGGCACGCTGTTCGGCCGCAACTCGCCCGCCGGCGTGATCAAGTTCGATTCCGCCAAGCCGGTGTTCAAGACGGAAGGCTATGCCGTGCTCGGCGCCGGCAACTATGGCACGATCAATGCGGAAGGCGCGTACAACCTCCCGTTGTCGGACACGATCGCATTGCGCGTCTCGCTGCAGTCGCAGCACCGCAACGACCGCGTGCATAATCCGCAACCGAACGCCTATACCCGCGACTTCGAGGGCTACGACGACAACGCCGCGCGCATCCAGCTGCTGTTCAAGCCGACCCGCGACTTTTCCGCGCTGGTGGGCGTCCACGGCCGCGACATGCGGGGCAATGCGACCCTGTTCCGCGCCAATATCATCAAGAAGGGCACGAACGACCTCGTCGACGGCTTCAACTACGACAGCTACCCCACCGACGGCGGCAACAGCCAGACCTTGCGCACGAACGGCGCCAACCTGCGCCTGCGCTGGGACCTGGACGGCATGACCCTGCACTCGATCACGGGTTACGAACACGCCTCGTTCTACAGCCGCGGCGACGTCGACGGCGGCGTCGGCGCGGTGTACGCCCCGCCGATGGGCCCGAACTATCCGAACCAGAACGCGTTCATCCCGTTCACCGTCGAGACGGCCGACCTGCTGCCCGAGCACGACCAGACGACGCAGGAATTCCGCCTGGAATCGAACACGAAGGATCCGCTGCAGTGGATGGCCGGCGTGTTCTATTTCAACGAACACATCCGCATCGATTCGATCAGCTTCAACACGCTGGCGCCGGGCAATCCACAGAACGACGCGTACGCGACGCAGACCCAGGACGCCCGCTCGTGGGCCGTGTTCGGCACGCTGAACTACAAGGTGTCCGAACGGTTGAAACTGCGCGGCGGCCTGCGCTACACGAGCGACAACAAGGATTTCGTCGCGCAGCGCTTCGAACCGCCGCAGACGAGCGGCCCGTTGCCGCTGCACCGCGATTCGCACAACGTGAGCTGGGACGCGTCGGCGACGTATGCGCTGGATGCGGACACGAATCTGTTCGCGCGCGTGGCGACCGGCTACCGCGCACCGTCGATGCAGGGCCGGCTGAACGGCCTGGGCGACAAGCCCTCGATCGCGGGTGCGGAAAAGGCGTTGTCGTATGAGGCCGGCGTCAAGGCCGACCTGTTCGACCGCCGCGCGCGCCTGTCGGCGACGGCGTTCCAGTACCGCGTGAACGACAAGCAGCTGACGGCCGGCAGCGGCACGATCAACATGAACCAGCTGATCAACGCGGAAAAGGTCACGGGCCAGGGCGTGGAACTGGACTTCCAGGCGATCCTGTCGGACGACTGGCGCGCGAGCATCGGCGGCAGCTACAACGACACCGAGATCAAGGACCCGAGCCTGTTCGTGCAGACCTGCGGCAACCAGCCCAACACGAACGGCGTGAACGGCTGCACCCCGACCGGTACGCCCGGCCCGTTCCCGTACACGCAGAAGCTGAACGGCCTGCCGCTGCCCCGTTCGCCGAAATGGCAGACGAACTTCACGCTGCGCTATTCGCATCCGCTGGCCGACGGCGAACTGTATGCACTGACGGACTGGTCGTACCGCACCGAGTACAACATGTTCCTGTACGAAGCGAAGGAGTACAAGGCGAAGTCGCTGCTGGAAGGCGGCCTGCGCGTCGGCTACAAGTGGGACAACGGCAAGTACGAGGTCGCCGCGTTCGCCCGCAACATCACCAACCGGATCCAGGTGGTGGCGGCGATCGACTTCGACAACCTCACCGGCATCGTCAACGAGCCGCGCAATTACGGCGCGCAGTTCCGCATGAACTTCTGATGGCACGGGGGTGCGCCAACCGGCGCCCCCCGCAAGGAATCAGGCCGCTCCGGCCGTCTTTTCGCCGCCCGGGCCCAGCGCCCGGCAGCCGACGACCTGCTCGTTGTGCGCCTCGATCGCGGCCGCATTCTGGTGGTCCGAGCTGGCGTCCACTTTTTCCGGCGGCACCTCGATACGGGTGATGCCGGACGAGACGGACAGCGGGTCGCTGGCGGGGAAGGTCATTTCCACGGCGTCGTCGAGCAGCGTCTCCTTGGCCACGGCTTCGCGCGGTTCGGCCTCGGCGCTGGCCATCGTGCGGATCGCACGCGCCCATTTGACGAGCTTCAGCTCCGCCAGCTCGGCGATGGTATTGATACCGAACGCATCACGCAACGCATCCGCCTGCTGCTGGGAGACGTCGCGCAGCGCCGTTACCGGCTGGTTGACCAGCTCGCGGAAACATTTGTCGTGATGGGTGTCGTTTACGATGATTTGAATATTCATGTCTGTCCTTTCAAGTGGGCCCCTGACACGTTGCCACTATCGCACACGGTCCTGACACGGTATGTGCGGCACCGAACGATGCCCTCCCGGTTGCCGCGCACGATTGAGTCTTTGGGCAAGGACAGGCCGTGCTATCATGACGAATTGCAACAGTTTTTATCAAAATATTTTGCAAAGCGGCATGCTCTGTTATTCTGCTGAGCTTGTGAATACGTGTATCAAGCCTCGTTCAAACGCCGTGTCTCTCACCGAAAAACCGAAGATCCTCGTCGTCAATGACGATGCCGCCAGCCTGCTCGCTCTGACGAGCCTGCTCGAGCAATGGGCCGACGAAAGCAATTACGAGGTCTTGTCCGCGCGCTCCGGCCAGGATGCGCTGCGCCAGGTGCTCCGCCATGACTTCGCCGTCATCCTGCTCGACGTAAACATGCCCGGCATGGACGGGTTCGAGACGGCCGAGGCGATCCACCTGCGCCCCCGCTCGGCCGACATCCCGATCATCTTCGTCACGGCCTTCCTGGCCGACGAGATCGACCGCCTGAAGGCCTACCAGCGCGGCGCCGCCGATTTCCTGTTCACGCCCGTGATCCCGCAGGTGCTGCGCGCCAAGGTGCAGGTCTTCGTGGCGCTCGCGACGAAGAACGAGCAGCTCAAGCGTCAGGCCGAAAAACTGTCCCAGCGTACGACCGAGCTGACCGCGACGAACAAGCGCCTCGTGCGCGAGATGGAAGAGCGGCGCGCGGCCGAACGCAAGAGCAGCGCCAAGGACGAATTCCTCGCGATGCTGGGCCATGAGCTGCGCAATCCGCTGTCCGCCATCAGCAGCGCCGGTTCGTTGCTGGGCATGCCCGGCGTCGGCGCGGAAGCCATTGCCCGCGCCCGCCTGATCATCCAGCGCCAGAGCCAGCATCTGTCGCGCATCGTCGACGATTTATTGGATTTATCGCGCGCAATGTCGGGCAAGATCCTGCTGTCGCGCAAGCACCTGGACATCGCCACGCTCGTCTCGAGCTGCCTCGACACGTTCCGCGCCACGGGCCGCACGGGCGGCTACGACATCGACGCGCAACTGGCGCCGGCCTGGGTCGACGGCGACGCCACCCGGCTCGAGCAGATCGCGACAAATCTCATCGACAACGCGCTGAAATACACGCCGGCCGGCGGCCGGATCGAGATCACGGTGGTGCCGATCGGCGACGACGTCGTGCTGCGCGTCAGCGACTCCGGCGTCGGCATCGCACCGGACCTGCTGCCGCACGTGTTCGACGTATTCGTGCAGGGCGCGATCTCGATCGACCGCTCGCAGGGCGGCCTCGGCATCGGCCTGTCGCTCGTGCGGCGCCTCGTCGAACTGCATGGCGGCACGGTCAGCGCCAGCAGCCCGGGCAACAGCAGCGGCAGCACGTTCGAGATCCGCCTGCCGCGCACCGACGCCGCACTGGCGCACGACGCGCCCGAGCGCGCCAGTCCGCAGGAGGCCGGCAAGCCGAAAGTGTTGCTGATTGAAGACAACGACGACGGCCGCGAGATGATGGCCACGATGCTGGCGTC
>JBJMVU010000271.1:0-6520 GCA_045810485.1 Massilia sp.
CGGTAAAGTGCTGATCGACGAAGGCAGCCGCGTGCTGGTCGAGACTCCCAGCTATCTGGGCGCCCTGCAGGCGTTTTCCGTCTACCGTCCCGAGTTCGCCTCGGTCGACACCGACGACGACGGCCTGGTGCCCTCGTCCGTCACCACGGTGGCCGAAGGCGCGCGCATGCTGTACGCCCTGCCGAACTTCCAGAACCCGACCGGCCGCAGCCTGTCGGTGGCGCGCCGCCTCGAACTGGTGCAAACCTGCGCCCGCCACAACCTGCCCCTGATCGAAGACGACCCGTACGGGGCGCTGAGCTACAAGGGCGCGCCGGCGCCGAAGATGCTGAACATGAATCCGGACGGCGTCATCTACATGGGCTCGTTCTCGAAAGTGCTCACCCCCGGCATCCGTCTGGGCTATGTGGTGGCTCCGCTGCCGCTGCTGCGCCGGCTGGAACTGGCCAAGCAGGCGGCCGACCTGCACACCGCCCAATTGACCCAGATGGTGGTGCATGACGTCATCAAGGACGGCTTCCTCGACCGTCACATCCCCACCATCCGCACCCTGTACGCCAACCAGTGCCAGGCCATGCTCGACGCGATGGATGCCAGCTTCCCGCAAGGCGTCAGCTGGACCCGTCCCGAAGGCGGCATGTTCATCTGGGTGACCTTGCCGAGCCATATCGACGCCATGAAACTGCTCGACCAGGCGATTGCCGCCAAAGTCGCGTTCGTACCGGGCGCGCCGTTCTACGCCAACAACCCGGCCAGCAACACCCTGCGCCTGTCGTTTGTCACCGTGACGCCCGAGCGTATCCGCGAAGGCATCGCCATCCTCGGCAAGCTGATCGGCGATCTGCTGTGATTTTTTGAACTGGCAACTAACAGTCTTGATGGGACTGCGGGGATGCGGCTTTTGCGCCCCGCAGGACCATATTGCATCGCCGCAAAAAGTTGTGCTGTAACAACGCAAGACACTAACTTAACGGCAACATTTGTTCCCCCAGCAGATGACATGGGGTTATGATCTTCAGGCCATGCACCTGACCACCCCCAAGCCGCCGACCGCGCGGCAACCCGCCATCCTGATCGTCGACGACGCCCCCGACCACCTCGGTGCGCTGCGCGCGATGATGGCCCAGCAGGGTTACCAGACCTTTGTTGCGACCACCGGCGAACGGGCCCTGGCCATTGCCCAGCGGGTCTATCCGGACCTGATCCTGATGGACGTCATCATGCCCGGCCTGGGCGGTTTTGAAACCTGCCGGCGCCTGAAAGAGCATCCCGGCACCCAGCACATTCCCGTCATTTTCATGAGCGCCCGCGCCGACACGGACGACATCGTCGCCGGCTTCGACAGCGGCGCCGCGGATTTCATCGGCAAGCCCCTGCGCATGGGCGAAGTGGTGGCCCGCGTGCGCGCCCAGTTGCAGGTGCGCGGCATGAGCGTGGCGCAAAAGGAGCAGACCGATCGCCTGCGCACCATCGTCAATTCGATGGACGAGGGCCTGATCGTGATCGAGTCGAACGGGCGCATCCAGTACGCCAACCCGGCCGCCGAGCGCCACCTGGGCCTGACCCTCGACAAGGACAAGGGCCGGCGCGTGACCAACCTGATCCGCCATCCGGACTTCATCGACTACATCATCCTGGGCCGCTACGAGCAGCCGCTGACGCTGTCGCTGCGCGACCGCAAGCTGATCTGCCAGATCATCCCGTTCGAGAACCGGCGCCAGATCCTGGTCACCCACGACGCCACCGAAACCCAGCGCATCGAGGAAATGCGGCGCGACTTCATCGCCAACGCCTCGCACGAACTGCGCACGCCGCTGACGGTGATCGTCGGCTTCCTCGAGATCGCGCTCGCGGATCCGGGCCTGGACGAGAAAACCCGCACCGCGCACCTGCTGCTGATGACGGAACAGGCGCAGCGCATGCAGCGCCTGATCGAAGACATGCTGACCCTGTCGCGCCTCGAATCGGACGAGTATCCGCTGAAGCGCGACCGGGTCGACGTCCGGGCCCTCGTCGAGCAGGTGGCGAACGATGCGCGCGCGCTCTCGAACGGCCGCCACGAGATCGACTTCGCCGTCGACGGTCCGGACGTGATGGGCAGCGGCGAGGAGCTGCGCAGCGCGTTCGGCAACCTGGCCAGCAACGCCGTGCGCTACACGCCGGAGGGCGGCAAGATCGAACTGCGCTGGCTGCGCGGGCCGAACGACCTGCGCTTCGAAGTGGTCGACAACGGCATCGGCATCGACGAACAGCACATCTCGCGCCTGACGGAGCGCTTCTACCGCGTCGACAAGAGCCGCTCGCGCGAGACGCAGGGCACCGGCCTCGGTCTCGCCATCGTCAAGCACGTGCTGCTGCGCCACGGCGGCAAGCTCGCGATCCGGTCGGTGCCGGGCAAGGGCAGCGTGTTTACGGCCACGTTGCCGAATACGTCGCTGCCAGGGTGAGGCTGAAACAATCGGGCCCCTGCCTGCGCAGGGGCGACGGTCTTTGGGCCGGCGGCCATAAAACCGTCGTCCCCGCGCAGGCGGGGACCCAATTTCGCCCGCACTGCCGGATCCCACGATAAGCGCCAGGATCGGGTTACAATCCCATCTTTGCCCGCGTTTATCAGCTTGCTCCGGATGACATTCTCCCGACGTTCCCTTCTCGCCACGCTCGGCGCCGCGGCGCTGCTGGTTGGCTGCGGCTCCACGCCGACCCAGCCGGCCGCGCCGATCGCCGCCACACCAGCCCCCGTCCCGCTGCGTCACGTGAAAATCGCGCTCGCCCTCGGCGGCGGCGCCGCGCGCGGCTTCGCCCACATCGGCGTGATCAAGGCCCTGGAGGCCCAGGGCATCGTGCCCGACATCGTCGTCGGCACGAGCGCCGGTTCCGTCGTCGGCGCGCTGTACGCGTCCGGCTACAACGGTTTCCAGTTGCAGAAGATCGCCCTCGACATGGACGAGACGACGATCTCCGACTGGGCCATCCCGTTCTTCAGCAAGACCCCGGGCGTGCTGAAAGGGGAGGCGCTGCAGACCTATGTGAACAAGGCCGTGCACAACCAGCCGATCGAAAAACTGAAGATCCCGTTCGGCGCCGTCGCCACGGACCTCAAGACGGGCCAGCCGATCCTGTTCCGCCGCGGGAACACCGGCATGGCCGTGCGCGCGTCGTCCTCCGTGCCCGGCGTGTTCCAGCCGGTCGCGATCGCCGGCCGGAATTATGTCGACGGCGGCCTCGTCGCCCCCGTGCCGGTGCGCTTCGCGAAGGAGATGGGCGCCGAGTTCATCATCGCCGTCAATATCTCGAGCGCGACGGAGGCGCAGGCCACCGCGAGTTCCGTCGACGTGCTGATGCAGACGTTCACGATCATGGGGCAGCGCCTGAACCAGCACGAGCTGAAAGATGCCGACGTCGTCATCACGCCCGCGCTGGGCACGATGGGCAGCGCCGACTTCACCGGCCGCAACCTGGCCGTGCTGGCCGGCGAGCAGGCCGCGGCCGGCGTCATGGCCGACCTCAAGGCCAGGCTGAAGGCCAAACAGGGCACGCCGGCCTCGCTGTCGGCGGCGCGCTGAGCGTTTAATTTTTTTGCAACACCACACGAAAGAAGACTCAAGATGCAAACCAAGCCCGTCCTTACCCTCGAAGACATCAAGAAGATCGCCGCCGGCGCCGAAGCCGAAGCGGTCGCGAACGGCTGGAAAGTCGTCATCGCCATCTGCGACGACGGCGGCCACCCGCTGTGGCTGCAGCGCCTGGACGGCGCCGCCCCGGTGTCGGCCCACATCGCCCCGGCCAAGGCCAAAACGGCCGCGCTGGGCCGCCGTGAGTCGAAGATCTACGAAGACATGATCAACAACGGCCGCGTGTCGTTCGCCCGTGCGCCGGAACTGGACGGCATGCTGGAAGGCGGCGTGCCCATCGTCGTGAACGGCGAAGTCGTCGGCGCCGTGGGCGTGTCGGGCGTGAAGTCGGCGGAAGACGCGCAGATCGCCAAGGCCGGTATCGCCGCGCTGGGCCTGTAATTTACGTTACCGTCAAGTCGGCGGGCGTGGTGCGACGGATCGTCGCGCCCGCCCGCCGTTTTTTTTCTGCGGTGAGTAGGTGGGCGGCTTTGCCGCCCACCCTGCCGAGTCCCGTGTCAAACCTTTTCCGGAGAGTATTTAGACGAAAACCGAAGGCAAGGCGATTGCCGGCCGATATAAATCACGCTATAATTCAGAGGTTTAGCCATCACTTATCTGCCGTAGCGACTACCCACCCATACCTCTATCTAGCGACCTGTGACACTGGGCGAGATGCATGCCCACACCCCCTGTCCGGGCCGGTCTGACGTGGCGCAGCCTACGGCAACTTTATCGGGAGTTGCCCTTGCCGCCATTTTTTTCTGGCCCAGCCGTTCCAGCCATCCTCGCTCTGGCAGATGGAACCATTTTCAAAGGATATTCGATCGGCGCCGCCGGTCACACCATCGGTGAGGTGGTCTTCAATACCGCCATGACCGGGTACCAGGAAATCCTGACCGACCCCAGCTATTCGCGCCAGATCGTCACGCTGACGTACCCGCACATCGGCAACTACGGTGTCAACACCGAAGACGTCGAAGCGTCGAAAGTCCATGCCGCCGGCCTGATCATCCGCGACCTGCCGCTGCTGGCCTCGAATTTCCGCTCGCACCAGTCGCTGGCGGACTACCTGAAGCAGGAAAACGTCGTCGCCATCGCCGGCATCGACACCCGCAAGCTCACCCGCATCCTGCGCGAAAAAGGCGCCCAGAACGGCGCGATCCTCACCGGCACGCAAGGCAACGAGCCGCTCGAGTCGCAGGCGCTGGAACTGGCGCGCTCGTTCCCGGGCCTGAACGGCATGGACCTGGCGAAGGTCGTCTCCGTCAAGGAACCGTACACCTTCGACCAGACCGAATGGAAGCTCGGCCAGGGCTACGGCAAGCAGGAAAACCCGCAGTTCCACGTCGTCGCCTTCGACTACGGCGTCAAGCGCAACATCCTGCGCATGCTGGCCGAGCGCGGCTGCAAGATCACCGTGCTGCCGGCGCAGGCCACCGCGGAAGAAGCCCTCGCGCTGAACCCGGACGGCATCTTCCTGGCCAACGGCCCGGGCGACCCGGCCGCGTGCGACTACGCGATCGCCGCGACGAAGAAAGTGATCGATTCGGGCATCCCGACGTTCGGCATCTGCCTCGGCCACCAGATCATGGCGCTGGCCTCGGGCGCAAAGACCGTCAAGATGAAGTTCGGCCACCACGGCGCCAACCACCCGGTGCAGGACCTGGATTCCAAACAGGTGATGATCACTTCGCAGAACCACGGCTTCGCGGTCGACGCGGCCACCTTGCCGGCCAACTGCCGCGTGACGCACGTGTCGCTGTTCGACGGCTCGCTGCAGGGTTTCGAGCGCACCGACAAGCCGGCGTTTTGCTTCCAGGGCCACCCGGAAGCATCGCCCGGCCCGACCGACGTCGCCTACCTGTTCGACCGTTTCATCAGCAAGATGCAAGCCCACGCAAGCGAGAAGAAATAAATGCCAAAACGTACTGACATCAAAAGCATCCTGATCATCGGCGCGGGCCCGATCGTCATCGGCCAGGCGGTCGAATTCGACTACTCGGGCGCCCAGGCGTGCAAGGCGCTGCGCGAAGAAGGCTACAAGGTCATCCTGGTCAACTCGAACCCGGCGACCATCATGACGGACCCGGAAACGGCCGACGTCACCTACATCGAACCGATCACGTGGAAGGCCGTCGAGCGCATCATCGACAAGGAACGTCCTGATGCGATCCTGCCGACGATGGGCGGCCAGACTGCGCTGAACTGCGCGCTGGACCTGCACCGCCACGGCGTCCTGGACAAGTACAAGGTCGAACTGATCGGCGCCACGCCGGAAGCCATCGACAAGGCCGAGGACCGCTTCAAGTTCAAGCAGGCGATGACCAAGATCGGCCTGGGCTCGGCCCGTTCCGGCATCGCCCACTCGATGGAAGAAGCGCGCACCGTGCAGCGCGAACTGGGCTTCCCGACCATCATCCGTCCGTCGTTCACGATGGGCGGCTCGGGCGGCGGCATCGCTTATAACGAAGAAGAATTCGAAGCGATCTGCAAGCGCGGCCTGGAAGCGTCGCCGACGTCGGAACTGCTGATCGAGGAATCGCTGCTCGGCTGGAAAGAGTACGAGATGGAAGTCGTCCGCGACAAGAAGGACAACTGCATCATCGTCTGCTCGATCGAGAACCTCGATCCGATGGGCGTCCACACGGGCGACTCGATCACCGTCGCGCCGGCACAGACCTTGACGGACAAGGAATACCAGATCATGCGCAACGCGTCGATCGACGTGCTGCGCGAGATCGGCGTCGACACGGGCGGTTCGAACGTGCAGTTCTCGATCAACCCGAAGGACGGCCGCATGATCGTCATCGAGATGAACCCGCGCGTGTCGCGTTCGTCCGCTCTGGCGTCGAAGGCGACCGGCTTCCCGATCGCGAAAGTCGCGGCGAAACTGGCCGTCGGGTTCA
>JBJMVU010000272.1:0-9405 GCA_045810485.1 Massilia sp.
GGCACCAAGCGCCGCACCTACCTCGAACAGAACCTGGCCGCGGTGGACGTCAAACTGGATGCGGAGGATGTGCGCCGGCTGGACGGGGCGCTGCAGCAGATCGGCGTGGCGGGCGCGCGCTATAACGAGAAGGCGATGGCGATGGTGGATCGCTGATCGGGGAGCTGCTTATCGGATCCTGATCGGCGCCGCGATGGCGTGGCCAGTCGAGCCGAAGAAGCTGCCGCCGGCGAACCCGGCGGGGGAGCGCTCGACCCATTCCCTTGCCGTCGCCGCCGACACCGCGGTCGCGTCGGCGGCGGCGATCTCGACACGCCACCAGCGTCCGGAGCGATGATGGTGCGGCTCGTCGATGAGATACTTGAGCCAGACCGTGCCGCACGACTTGCAGGTCGAGAGCTCGATCTCCGCACCGCGATCGTCTTCGCCCAGTTCCACCGTGGCGTAATCGGTGAACCGGAATGGCGGGTGCCTGCATATGCATGCGCCGCCGCTGCCGGCCGACGTTTCAACGTGTGTCATCGATGCGGCGCGCGTCAAGCATTCCCCGTCGCGTAGTGCAGGTTCTCGACCCGTATCCCGGCACGCTGGCTTGCATAGATGACTTTGGCGACGCCCGCGTAGTACTCGGCCTTCACCGGTTCGATCACGAGCGTGACGTTCGGATTTTGCCGCAAGGCCGACCGGAAAGCGTCGACCAGCTCGGCCTTCCCGACCAGCGTGCGCCCATCGATGTAAATCGTTTCGTTGTCGGCGACGCGTACCCGCAGTCGGTCATCCATGGCGCTTGGCCTGTGCCGTACCATCCGTCGGCTCCAGCCGGCAGTTGTCGAGCGAAGCATCGACGGCATCGACGGGTCCATACCACTGGTAGACGCCCACGAAGCCGCCGGTGCGGAGAATCCAGAGTTTTTTCGTGCCGCGATCCATGACGATGGTGTGGCGGAAGCCATCGGCGACGGTGCTCGCGTCCGGCATGCGCACGCGGACGAACGGCCCGCCATGCGTCGTGTCGGGCGCTGCGGATTCCGGAATCGCCGTGCTGAAACCCGAGAACGACACGCCGTAGCGTGTCATCACGGATTCGGACAGCGGGCAGGCAAGGGCCTGCGCTGACAACAGGCTCATCAGGGTGGCCAACACAATATGCTTCATCGCGGTATCCAGTCGGTGCGTTCGTCGTCGCCCCAACGCGGGAGCAGGCCAACGATATCAGGTTGGCCCCGCTAGAGGTACACACATTCTCACGGCGGCGATGTATGCGACACCTGCCCGGAACACATCAGTCAGCGGTTACAGGAAAATAGCGGAGGTATCCCGCGATGTCTGGCCCGCCGCCGGCTGGCCTGTCGCTCGGATGGTTGCGCCCTTCGTTGACCGGCACCTCGGCGAAATCGAATGGACTCACTCCGTCCAGGCAGGCGGCATTGACGCCATATTGGTCTGGATTGGAGCGGCGTTGATGATGCGTGTAGATCCCGCACTTCGAGCAAAAATAATGCTTCGCCTGCATGGTGTTGAATTGATAAAGCGTGAGGCATTCCTCGCCCGCGGTGATCTCGATGTCCCCGAGCGCGGCCGTCACCGCCACCGCGCCGCGCATGCGGCAATAGGAACAGTTGCAGCGCCGCGCGGAACCGAGTCCTTCCGTCAACCGGACCTTAAATCGCACTGCCCCGCAATGGCATGAGGCTTGAAACTGCGTCTGACCGCTGCTCATAAGTTCTCCTTTCACTGCGCTGTATTCGGCACGTCGACAAGTCTACAATGAACGGCGCCGCCACCGGAGGATCCGTCCATGCACGCCAGCGTCAAACGATGCGCCTTGTTCGCCTGTTCGTTGATCGTCGCATGCGCCGCGAACACGCGCGGTCCTGCGTTGGACGACTATGTTGCGCAAGGCATGGCACGCACCCATGCACAAGGCCTGGCCGTTGCCGTCATCGACAACGGCAAGGTCACACGGATCGGCACGTGGGGCAAGCGGAATGACAAGGGCGATCCCCTGACGCGGGACACGGTGATGTATGGCGCCTCGCTGACAAAAGCCGTGTTTGCCTACACGGTGATGCAACTGGTGGAAGAGGGCAAGCTGGATCTCGATACGTCGATTGCCGCCTACTTGCCCAGGCCATTGCCGGACTACACTGGCGAATCCAGGAAATACGCGGCCTGGGAGGGACTCGCGGGCGACGAACGCTGGCGCAAGCTCACCCCGCGCATCCTGCTCACGCATAGCGCCGGCTTTTCCAATTTTGGTTTCCTCGAGCCGGACGGCAAGCTGAGATTCCACTTCGACCCCGGCACGCGCTATGCGTATTCCGGCGACGGGATGATCCTCCTGCAATTCGTGATCGAGCGGGGACTGGGGATGGACCTGGGCCGCGAAATGCAGGAACGCGTATTCGACCGCTTCGGCATGAAGAACACGAGCATGACGTGGCGCCCGGACTTTGCCGACAACCTGGCCGATGGCTGGAAGGAGGATGGCAGCCCCGAGCCGCATGACGAACGCAGCAAGACAAGGGCGGCCGGCTCGATGGACACGACGATTACCGATTTCGCCCGGTTCGCAGCCGCTTATGTCAGCGGAGAAGGCTTGGCGCCAGCGTCGCGCCGGGAATTGACCCGGGCCCAGCTGCCAATCGAAACCGCAACGCAGTTCCCCTCGCTGCAGCCGCTTGCGCCGCCGGAGCAGCGTCACCGGAACCTGGCTGCGGGGCTGGGCGTCGTGACCTTCGCGGGCCCGCAAGGCCGCGGCTTTCAAAAGGGCGGCCACAACGATTCGACGGGCAATACCTGGGTTTGTCTCGAGCAGCACAAGCGCTGCGTCGTCATTCTCTCGAACGACGTTCGTGCCGAGGCATTGTTTCCTGGGATCGTAAAAATCGTTCTAGGCGAAACGGGCATGCCGTGGAGCTGGGAATATGGCGCTCAAAGCTGGGCGAAACCATAATTATCCCGCACCAGACTCCGACCGAGCCACATCATGCACCGTGCCGGTCCGCCTCTTCGAGAAAAATCCCGACCCACGCATCCAGCACGCCCCAGAAATCGACAGGCTCGGGATTCTCGGGATCTTCGTGCCACCAAATGACGCCTGTGGCTTCACCGTTGCCCGCGCAATTCAGGCACAGGTAATCGCCGGCGCCGTTGTGGAATACGGTCAGGGTCCTGGTGATATCGATGGGCAAGGCGCGCGCGGTGTCGTCGTCGATGTCGAACTTGTCGTCGGACAGGAACGCCCAATCCTCGACCGGCAATGGCCCCATCGAATTCGCAGGCAGAAAGGTCCAGCCATCGTGCAGTTGCGTATAAAAATCGCGGAATTTGGCCGGCACCCGGTCCCAGATCGGGCGCAGGCGTTCCGGCACCTCGCTGATGGGGGCACGGCCGCGGAAAAAATTCAGGTCATTGCCGCCGACGGTGTACAGATACAGCAGCGATAAGGTGTCGTCCTGCTCGCGCAAGACATACAGGCGCTTCAGCATCGTGCGCAGGAAATCCTGGACGCTGGGCCACTCGGTGGCGAAGTCGCTCCACTCCGTGAGCAGCGCCAGCCTGCGGCCGTGTTCCTGCTCGTCGATGAAGCGCAGCCATTGCACGGGCACGGCCGGGTCCGCTTCCGCTTCGGCTGACGTGGCCATCAATGCGGCCGGCTGCACGAAATGCTGCAATTCACCCAGTACCGCGTTCTTGTCGAATTCCATTGTCATCCTGTCGTCTTCAAAGTCATTGCCCGCCCAGGAGATTATAAATCTGCTCCTGCAGCTCGGCCGCCATGCTCGTTTCTCTTTGCATCATCTCCTGCCGGAATGCGGGGTCGACGGCGATGCCGCCTTTCTTGTACTCGGTCCATTCGGCGAACGACTTCGCCCCCTTCGACGTATTCGCCGTTTCGCTCAGGCCGATGAAGTTGCGGGGATTGTTCAGCACCGCGAGCTGGTTTTCCTGCGACAGCTGGGCGAATCCATCCATTTCCGTGATCTGCTTCATCGCCACGATATGGTCGGCGTGCAAAGGCTTCGTGATCGTCAGCCCCGGCAGTGCCGGATCCTCCATCGGCAAGGTCACGCCTTCGTTGACCTGTTTCTGGATGGCGGAACTCGGGGTCTTGGAACGCAGCTTCGCATACGTCGATGCCGAGACCCGCGCGGGCGGTTCCACCGGCGGTGTGACGGGAGGCTCGGCGGTCGTCGCGGGCGGCCGCAGCGAGACGCGCACGTTGCCGCCATTCATACCCAGCGTGCCCGGCTCCACGTTCACCTGCACCCGCTGCGCGAACTCCCACGCCCCCGGCGCGGCTTTCGCGCCCAGATACCCGCCGAGGAAGCTGCCGGCGATCGCGGACCATTTCTGGCCGTCGCTGCCTTCGCCGAACATCTTGCCCCCGGCCCAGCCGCCGCCGATTCCACCCGCGTACGCGCCGACCAGGCCGCCGATCGCGATCACGGGTCCGGCCAGGACGATCGCCGAGCCGACGCCGACGACCAGCAACGACGCATGCACCCAGCCCGGCACGAGGTGCTCCGGATTGATCGTGTCGGTCTGCGCCGTGCCGCCGCCGATGTAGACGTTGCCGGATCCCTTCGTGATGACGGCGCTGCAGCCGGTCTTGTCGTCCACCCGCGCGGCCGGCATGCCGTTGATGTAGACCTGGCCGCTGCCTGTCGCGATCGGTATCGGTCCCGGGTGCTTCGAGCACATGACCATGTCGACGTGCGCGCGCGCGGCGCGCAGGCCGTTGACGAACACGTTGGACGAGCCGGTCGTCGCGATGGCGCCCGTGACCTCCTTGGCGGCGAAGCTCATCGTGCTCATCGCTTCCCCGAGGCCCGCGCCCATCGCGGCGCCCGCGCCGACGACGGCCACCGCCGCGAGGCCACCCGTACCCACGATCGCCACGCCGGCCACCGCGATGGCCGCGCCGATGAGCAGACCTTTCAGGAGCCAGCTCATGGTCGGGCTGTGCCCGATCGGATCTCCCAGCCGTGCCGCCGCCGGCATCTAGCGCTCCGTGACCCGGTCGTTCGCGACCCGGTCGTTCGCGACCCGGTCGTTCGTGACCCGGTCGTTCGCGACCCGGTCGAGATGCGCCCGCACCTCCGTCAAACTGTAGAACGGCACGGACGACGAACTGGCCTGGATGTACTGGGCCAGGTGCAGGCGCTCGGCCAGCGCGGGGCCCGGCGGTTCGGCCGTCCGCTCGAGCTTGACCGTGCCCGATGGCCGCAGCAGCGACAGCCCGCCATTCGTCCGGCTCACGTTCGCCTGCAGCCGCGTGCCGTCGGCGTCGTAGAATTCCCAGTGGTCCTGGTTGACGTCGCGGGCCGACAGCTTGCTGCCCGCTTCGTGCCGGTCGGCGAACACGTGCAGGGTCTTGCGCGGTTCGGACAGGGCGAAGATCGTCGCCGTGGCAGGCGAGGGCGCGGCGGCGGGACCGTCCTGCACCTGGGCCAGGGGACGGCGCAGGCGGATGCTGTCGACGATGGCGTCGAACGCGGCATTCCACTCGTCGCTGAACTCGCGCAGGCACGTGGCCGCCATCAGCATGGCTTCGATCGTGCCCGGCCTGCTGCCCTGGACCAGCGTGATCACCTGGCGCTGGTGCATGAAGCCCGCCTCGTTGCGCCAGCTGTAGGCCAGCTCCAGCGCGGGCGCGCCGTCGACGCTGCGCGCCGCCATCGATTTCAGCTGGAAGCGGGGCAAGGCCCGCGTCAGTTCCTGCGCCAGGCGGTCGCCGAACTGGTCCAGTTTTTCCTCGGGCTTCACGTCGGCATGGGAGACGACGACGTTGAACTCGCTCGGACCGTCGTCGCGCAGCGTGAACATGTGCATCGTCTTGTCCTTCAGCTGCGCGGGCAGCTCGAAGGTGGCGTGGTTGGCGTGGTACAGCTGTGCGGTGTCCGGCATGGCGCGCTCGCTCATTTGCTCATTCATTTGTTCAAGTCGATCCGGCTGCCCATCACGCTGACGTTCACGCCCTGGATCAGGATCGTGCCGTCGGCCTGCAGCACGATCTTGCTGCTGCCAACTTCGAGCGTGATGTCGGTGTTGGCCTTCAGGAGGATGTGCTCCGTCTGCGACGTCAGCTCGATGTTCTGCTTCGCGGTCTGGTGCAGGTGGGCCGTCTGCGCCACCAGTTCGATGTTGGTCTTGGCCGTCTGGTGGATGTAATCGTCTTCGGCGGTCAGCTCGATGTTGGTCTTGGCGGTGTCGTGGATATGGCCCGTCTGGGCCGTCGTCACGATGTACTGCTTGACCGTGTTGGTCTGGTAGCCGGTGCTTACCGAATTCGTCTGGTGCGGCCCGTTGACCACCGTCGCCTGCGTGTTTTGCACGGTCGTGACCATATCCTTCTGCGAGTGGATATTGATCAGTTCCTTGCCCTTGCTGTCGTGGATCACCATCTCGCAATATCCACCGCCCCCCGGCGTGGAACGGCTTTTGAAACCCATCATGTGGGCGCCATCCGGCAGGGCGTACGGGGCCGGCTGGTCGGCATTGAACAGGCGTCCCGTGCAGACCGGGCGGTCCGGGTCGCCCTCGAGGTAGTCGATGATCACTTCCTGCCCGATGCGGGGCACGGAGATCGTGCCCCAGCCGCGCCCGGCCCATGGCTGCGAGACGCGGATCCAGCACGAGCTGCGCTCGTCGCGGCGGCCGTAGCGGTCCCAGTGGAACTGCACCTTGATGCGGCCGTAGGCGTCCGTGTGGATCTCCGTGCCCTTGGGTCCGACGACCGTGGCCGTCTGCGGTCCGGGCATGCGCGGCGCCGGGTGCGCGCGGCGCGGGCGATAGGGGATCTTGCGGCGGATCGCGGTGAACGTATTGCGGTAGACGTCGCTCTGGCCCCGTTCGAAATAATTGTTGCGGGCGCTGACCTGCACCGACAGCACGAGGAAGTCGTTGTCGCCTTCGGTGGCTGGATCGAACCAGTGGTGATCCAGCAGCTTGAACGTGTGCCCGGCGACGAGGCCGCGGCAGTCGGACGCGCCCGTGAACACCTTGGCCTGCCACTCCAGCACTTCCAGGCGCTGGCGCGCTTCGCGCTGGCCGTCGTCCTTGTCCTTATACGAAAAGGCCGGGTTGCCGTCATAGATTTCCATGGTCGGCATGTCGCCCTGCTGCGTCACGGTGGGCAGCTCCACGTACCGCATCGCGTTGGGCGCCTTGAAGTCGAACGTGTTGAGGGCGACCTTCGTCGGCTGCAGGTTGCGCTCGGCCGCGAACGCCGTCACGCTGTCGCGGTCGTGCCAGCGGTTGCCGCCGTTGAATTCGACCTCGGCGTGAGACGCCTGCGGCGGGCAGTACGCGGCGGAGCGCGAGTCGTCGCTGATCACCATCACGTGGCCGTTCGGCTTGTGTTCGAAATAGTAGAACAGGCCGTACTTCTCCATGAGCCGGCAGACGAAGTGCTCGTCCGTCTCGTCGTACTGCACGATGTAGTTCTCGGGCCGGTAGGTCTGGCTGGTGCGGAATTCGTAGGTGGCGAGGCCGTTGTAGTCGCCCTGGAAGATCGTGTCGAGCACCTGCAGCACGCTCTGGTCCTGGAAGATGCGCGAATTGACGCGCTGCTTCAGGTAGCTGAGCCAGGGCACGATCTGCGCGTGATAGAACGCGAAGCCGCCGTCGGAATGGCCGAAACCGAACGAGTGCACGTAGCCGTTGACGAAATGCTCGCTGCCGTCGGCCAGCTGCACGCTGACGCTGACGTTCTTGCCCATCAGGTCCTTCAGGTCGATGGCGGCGTTTTCCGAGATCAGGCTGAGGTTGAACACGAACTGGTCGGACAGGGCCGACGAACCGCTCAGCGACTCGATCAGCAGCGTCTTATCGCCCGTAAGCGGCGAATAGAAGCGCAGCAGGCGCTTGCCGTCGTTGAACCTGGCCAGCGCCGCGGCCACGATGGACGCGGTGTCTTCCTGTCCGGCGGGATCGATGGTCGCCGGCACGTACCGGCCTTCGGCGGCGGCGAAATCGCTCACGGCCTGTCCCGCGAGGGGATGTTCTTCGATGGCGAGGTGTTCCACGGCCGCGGCGCCTTGCTGCACCGGCGCCGCGGCGTGGCGCGCGTGACCGGCGAGCGCGCCGGCCTGCTGCGCCAGGGAATGCGCCTGCGACGCGACCTGGAGCGCCTGCGCCAGCTGCGGGCTGGCGCGACCGGCAAGACCGGCGGCGCCCGTCGCCAGGGCCGCGGCGCCCGAGCCGGACTGTACGAGCGATGCGGCCTGCAGGGCGGTGCCGGCCACACCCAGCGCCTTGGCCGGGTTATCGAGCGAATCTGATGACATATCGCGACTCCTGCATCTGATGTGTCCTCCGCACAGCGGAATGTTAGGTTTTTGTTAAATCATGGTTATACTACCAGAATTGTCCAGTTCGTTAAATCGGCCATTGGCGCCGTTCACAAACGTTTTCCTGTAAGCACAATGTCTGATATTTCCAGCAACTGGGCCGAGTTCACGCGCGCACTCGACGTCATGCAGCGCCACTACGCCCAGGCCGGCGCGCAGGCCCGGCTCGACATCGCGCGGCGCGTGCAGCGCTGGTCGAACGAGGCCAGCGCGTCGCTCGGCCGCATCGCCGACGCGGGCGCGGACGTGGCGGGCGTGCGCAACGCGCTGGCTGTCCGGCAGGCGCTCGATGCGGCCCGGCCGCGCTTCGTGGAACTGCTCAGGCAGCAGTTCGCCGGCCTGAATTTCGCGATGATCCTCGACGTGCTCGTCGAGGTCATGAAGCAGGTGGCGCTGTACCTGGGCGGCGGCGCCGTGCTCGGTGCGGCCGCGGGCGGCGCGCTGGGCTCGCTGGCCTTCGGCGTGGGCGCCATCCCGGGCGCGGCGGTGGGCGCGCAGGCGGGCGTCGCGATCGGCGGCGAGATTCTCGTCTGGATGGGCCTCGGCATGCTGGTCATGGACGTCGGCAGCACCGTGCCCGACCTGTGCCGGCATCTCGCCCACGGCTTCGCGACCGCCTGGCATGCCGGCGACCTGCCCGCGGACGCCACGGCCCGGCGCACGACGATGCTGCGCGACGCGACGGAATCGTTCGCACAAGGGCAGATGCTGCTCGTGAAGGCAATCCTGACGGCGCTGGTGCTGTACCTGTCGCGCGGGCAGGTACAGAGTTCGCTCCTGGTGCGCAACCTGTCGACAAGCCGGCTCGGCCCGAAGTTCGCCGAATGGGTTGGCGAGAACCGCGACAAACTGCTGGCGCATCCGAACCTGCGCCCCAGGATCGCCTCGGCACAGGGCCAGGCCGAAGCCGGCGCCGGCAAGGGTGCGGCCAAAGCGGCGGCCGAGGCGCCGAAGCCGGCCGAGAAACCGTCGGCCACCAAGCGCGGCGAAGCGAAGAGCGAGCCGCCGTGCACGCTCGTCGGCCAGCCCGTCAACCCCATCACGGGCA
>JBJMVU010000273.1:0-4299 GCA_045810485.1 Massilia sp.
CCAGGCGCCGATGATGAACCGGAAGGAACCGTCGAGCAAAGCAATCAACAGTCGTCGGATGAAGCGGGCGATCGCGCCGGTGAGCAGGGCGAACAGGCCGGCGAAGCGCATATGCCAACGCAAGACGCCGCTGCGGAGGCCGCCCCGGACGATCTCGAAGCTGATGGGCAGACAGATGCTGACGCCGGCGCGCCTGTTGATGAAGGAAGTAACGATCAGCCCGTCGTACATGGCGATGAGCCAGCCGCGACCGATATCGATGCGTCTGCGACTGGCACGTCCGACATGCGCGCTGTCGATGAACTTGTTGCCAATACAGACGAGGTCGTCGGCGCCGACCTTGCCCATGGCGGCCAGGAACAGCATGTGGCACAAGACAGCGAGACGATCGACCCGCAAGCGAGCCTGTCGGAAGATGATGACTTGGCGAATTCCACCGCTCCGGCCAGCGCCGATGCAGGGCACCAGTCATTTGATCAGCTGGATCCAGGGCCGGCTGTTGAAGAAGCAGGGCAGCAGGCAACGGTGGCAATGCTTTCTGGCGACCTTGGCGACCTTGGCGTCAGCGGCGGAAAGTAATGGTTCAGCCGGACCGGCCGGCCAGGGCCGGCCGGCCGGAAGCCTGCCGGCATACGGACGAGGCAAGATCAGGGGTCCGTAAGCCGCCCCTGAATGCCAGCAGCGGTTCGCCGGGCCAGCGTCATCCCCAGCACCACGCCGGTGGCCAGGCAGCAGGCGATGGCCAGGGCGGCAACGATGAAGGCGTGCGCGATCGCCGCCGGGTCGGTCCGGCCGCCGAGCACGGTGTAAAAGATCCCGCCGATCAGGGCCACGCTGAGCGCGGTGCTCAGTTGGAGCGTCGAGCTGGCGATACCGGCGATCATGCCGGCGTAGGCCGGCGCCACCCGGCCCGTGATCATGTTCATCAAGGTCGGCAGGCCGAGGCCTTGGCCGAAGCCGATCGAAAACAGCAGGACGGCCAGCGGGGCATGCGCTGGCGCCACGGCTGCCGGCGTGACGTAGACCAGCCATGCCAGGCCGAGAAAGCCCGCCAATTCAAGTCCCATGCCGATCGGGTTGACCCATGCGCCCAGGCGGCGGCGGAAATACGGCGTGGCCAGGGGGCCGGCCAGGAAGCCGGCGCCGAACGGCAGGAACACCAGGCCGGCGTCGAGGGCGCTGACATGCACGGCGTTCTGCAGATAGACCGAGAACAGCAGGAAGAATGATCCGATCGAATAGAAGCACAGGGCGATCATCAGGGCGCGGCCCAGGCCAGGCGCGCGCAGGGCCGCGGGATCGAGCAGGGGCGCGCCGCCCGCCTGCGCGAGGCGGCTTTCGTAGCGCCAGAAGAAGCGGGCCAGCAGGGGCGCGGCAGCCAGCGAGAGCCACGACCACCAGGGCCAGCCCGCCGCGCGGCCTTCGATCAGCGGCACGATCAGCAGGGCCAGCGTCAGCATCGACAGCAGCATGCCGCCCGGGTCGAGCCTGCCCCTGCCTTTTTCGCCCGTGCGCTTGAGCAGGGGGATGCCGAACACGGCCACCAGGATGGCCACCGGCAGGTTGACCAGGAAGACCGCGCGCCAGCCCAGGCCAAACAGGTCCAGCGCAATCAGCACGCCGCCCAGCGCCTGGCCGATTACCGAGGCCAGGCCGAACACCGCGCCGTACAGGCTGAGCGCCAGCGGTTTTTCGGAGGCGGGGAAGATGGCATGCACCGAGGCGAGCGCCTGTGGCGCCATCACCGCGGCGCTGATGCCCTGCAGGGCGCGCCCGGCGATCAGGGCCCAGGGCGACCAGGCGAGCCCGCACAGCAGCGAGGCGGCGGTGAAGCCGATCAGGCCGAGGAAGAACACCCGGCTGCGGCCGAACAGGTCGCCCAGGCGCCCGCCGGTGATCAGGGTCACGGCATACAGCGCGGCGTAGGCGGAAATGACCAGTTGCTGGACCGCGGACGAGGCGCCGAGATCGCCCTGGATGGCAGGCAGCGCGACGTTGACGATGAAAAAATCCAGCGGCGGCAGAAAGGAGCCCACCAGCAGGACGGCGAACATCTTCCAGCGGCGCGGCTCGGGTGGGGCGGGATCAACGTGTGACATGCTGTTATCGGTCCAGGATCTGCGCATGGAAGTGCGCTCTCACCGCATGCCCCCCGAGCCGAGGATGATCTCGCCCGTCACCCAGAGCGCATCATCCGAGGCGAGAAAGGACACGATGGGCGCGATGTCCCGCACCTGGCCGATGCGGCCGAGCGGCGTCAGCGTTTCGTACCAGGTCTGGAAGTCGGAGCCAATCGCCCCCGCGGCGTGGGTGCCCTCGGTTTCAATCATGCCGGGGTTGACGCCATTGACACGGATGCCGCGCGGGCCCAGTTCGCGCGCGAGCACGCCGGTGATGGCGTCGATCGCGCCCTTGGTCGCCGTGTAGACCGCGCTGCCCGGCGGCAGAACCCGGGTGACGTTGGAGCCGATGTTGATGATGCTGGCGCCCTGGCCCAGGTGCGGCGCGGCGGCGCGGATCAGCAGCAGGGGACCGAGCACGTTGATGTCGAACTGCCTGCGATACAGTTCCTCGGTGCTGTCTTCGATCGTGGCAAGCTGATAGATGCCGGCGTTGTTGACCACGATGTCGAGGCGGCCGAAGCGCTCGATGGTCGCCTTGACGAGAGTATCGACATCCGCCTGGCTGGTGACGTCGGCGCCCACGGCGATGGCTGTCCCGCCGGCCGTTTCGATGTCGGCGACCACCTTGTCGGCGCCGCTTTTACTCGAGGCGTAATTGACGACGACCTTCGCGCCGTCGGACGCCAGCTGGCGGGCAATGCCCGCGCCAATACCCTTGGAAGCGCCCGTCACGATGGCGACTTTGTCTGTTAATTTTTGCATGCTCGATGTTCCGGATAAAGCCGGCCCGGTCCGGACCAGCGCGTTTAAAAGAACGCCATGGTGAAGCGTTCAGACTTGAATGTGAACTGCCATTCATGTATCTTCGGCGTACATTTTTGTACGGGGTTTTAAAATGGAATGGGGCGATGTGCGGATTTTCCTGGCGGTGCTGCGTGGCGGATCATTCGGCGAGGCAGCGCGCACGCTCGGGGTGAGCCATCCGACCGTGGGCCGCCGCATCAAGGCGCTCGAGGATGAAGCGCAGCAGGCGCTGTTCCGCCGGACCAGGGAGGGGCTGGTGCTCACTGATGCCGGCGATGGCGTGAGGACCCTGGCCGAATCGATGGAAGATGCTGCGCTGGCCATGGAGCGGCGCCTGGCGGGCAACCATGCGCGCCTGGAGGGCATCCTGCGGATCTCCGCGGCTGAATGGATGGCGGGGTACGTCCTTGCACCGGTGCTGGCCGAACTGACGCGCCGCCATCCGGCCGTGGTGCCGGAGGTGATCGCCAGTTACCGCCTGTTGAACCTGTCGCGCCGCGAGGCCGATGTGGCGTTTCGCATCGTGCCGTTCAGCGAACCCGACATCGTCCAGCGCCGCCTGATGCGCATTCCCTACGGCCTGTATGGCTCGGCCGACGTCGCGGCGGCCCTGCAGGACGATCCGGCTGCAGTGGGACTGATATTGATGAACACGGCGCAGTCCCATTTTCCTGATGTCGCCTGGCTGCTGGACACATTCCCCCAGTCGCGCCGGGTGTTCACCAGCACCAGCCGGGCCATCCAGGCGCAGATGTGCCTGCGGGGCATGGGCATTGCGGTGCTGCCAAGGCCGCTGGGCGATGCCACAGCAGGCTTGCAGCGGATCGACACCCCACAAGCGCCGCCGGGCAGGGACGTCTGGGTCGGCTACCACCACGACCTGCGGCATATGGACCGCCTGCGGGCGATGCTCGATATCGCCGATGCGATGCTGTCGAATGCGCCGTTTATCGGCGACTGAGGCGCCGTCTCAGGCCCGGCGTTTTACCACCAGCCACGCCGCCAGCCCGATCGAGAGCGTCAACCCGAGCCCGAACTCCGTCGTCGCATAACGCGCGAGCCCTGCGTCTGCCGTCATCGGATCGAAGATCGCCTGCACGATCAGGTTGTGGCTGGCGTGCAGCAGCACCGATGGCCAGATGCTGCCGCTGCGCAGGCGCAGCCAGCCCGAGATGAAGCTCAATGCCAGCACGGACAGGGTAAAGCAGCTGACCGCGAATACGGGATTGGTGCCGGCGTTGTAGTGGCCCCAGATCAGGCCAGGGTAGTGCCACACGGCCCAGATCAGACCGCCGATCAGGCAGGCGCCATTGAAGCCGAAACGCACCAGCAGCCGCGGAAACAGAAAGCCGCGCCAGCCCAGCTCTTCGCC
>JBJMVU010000274.1:0-7881 GCA_045810485.1 Massilia sp.
ATGTCTGCGGCACATAGTCGCGCCAGCAGCCCGGAAACGGAGAGGATGCCGGCGACGGGACCGCCGCCGGCGAGAGGGAAAAACTCAGCGCTTCACGGTGGTGCGGTCGAGCGCGGCGACGTCCGCCTCGAAGCGCGCGAAACGTGCATCGAGCTGGCGCGTCAGGCGCTGCTTGTCGGACTCCGGCAGGAAGCTGTAGCGGATGCTGTTGTACGACGCCTTCTTCACTTCCGCATAGCCCGGCTTGTAGCGGCTGGCGAACAGCACGTACTCATTGGCCAGGTTGTGACGGGTGACGCCCGCGTCGTCCGTCGAGATCACGTACGGCACGCCGTACTTGCGGTACAGCGTGAGCGGGTGGTTCTCGCCCTGCACGCCCTCGATGAACGCGTTCGACGTCAGGTTGATCTCGACCGGAATGTCCTTCGTCCGCATCGTCTTCATGATGCCGACGGCGTTCGTCTCGTGCGCGAGGTCGATGCCGTGGCCGATGCGCTGCGCACCCGCCACGTTCAGGGCCTGCTCGATGTGGTACTTCAGGTCTTCCGGCGGCACGTCGCCCAGCGCCAGCTCGCCCGCGTGCATCGCGACGTTGACCTTCGGGTAGGCCTTCTTCAGATAGCGGAACATCTGCATGTGCAGCGTGTAGTCGCGCATGGCGACCATCTGGCTTTCCTGGCCCACGATGTTCACGCCGACGATCTTGCCACCCCGCGCCGCCGATTCGAACGCGGCCAGCATCGAGGAGAACACGCGCGACGGCGAGAACAGGCGCACCACGTAGGTCTGGTAGCGCATCGTGAAGTTCTCGTCGTCGACGCCCTGGGACGCCTCGTTGACGGTCCGGACGAAGTTGTCGACCGAGGTCCGGAACGCCGGCGTGGTGGAGAGCTTCTGGCGCGCGGCGTCGAGCAGCTGCGCGAACTTCGCCTCGTCGCGGGCGCTGTCCCAGGCGCGCTTGTCGAACTCCGGATCGGACACCGTGTCCGGGCTCTTGAACATCGTCTCGATGTACGCGACGTTCTCGGCGATCGCACGGTTCTTCAGCTCGACGAGGCCTTCATGGAAGTTGCGGTCGGAGACCGGGCCGAAATAGCCGAACGTCTGGAAGAACTGGCGGTCCGGCGGCGGCTGGATGGCGCCGTGGTTGTTGAAATCCTTGCTCGACCAGCGCTGCAGCAGCTCGCGCCACGTGGCGTCGTCGGCATACACGTCGGACGACGACAGGCAGGTGCGGTCCTTCAGCTGCCTGCCGCGTTCATTTTCGACGACGCTCTTGTCCGTCTCGACGCGGAACGACTGCTTGTTGACGCAATAGCCCTGCTTGTCGAGCCAGTCGACATAGGTTTCGGCATAGATCGCGCCGGAGTAATGATGGTGCAGGTCGCCGCCCTTGGGCATCTGCGAGAAGAACAGGACCAGCTCCGCCGTCTTCGGCTCGGCGCCCGCGATCAGGGACGCGTAATGGCGCGCGGTGGCCGCTTCGTTGGGGCCGGACGCCGGGGTGCGCGCGGAAGCGGCGGCCGCGAGGGCCGCCAGGGTGATCAGCAGGCTGCTGCTCAGGGTTTTTGTCATTGTCGTCTCGGCTGGTGAGTGGTTGTGGCAGCAATCCTCCAGCCGAAAAGCCGTCGCCCCTGCGCAGGCAGGGGCCCGATTTTGTTGCGCGACTTCGCACGCCAACTTGGGTTCCCGCCTTCGCGGGAACGACGGTCTGTTACGACTGCGCCCGCTCGTGCACCCGCTTACCCGCCGCATACGTGGCGCGGATCGCGCGGTCGTCGCCCAACAGCGCCAGCGCGAACAGGGTTTCCTCGAGCGAGTCGCCGTTCGCCGTGCGGCGCGCCAGCAGCGGCGTCGCCTTCGGGTCGAGGACGACGAAGTCCGCCTCGGTGCCGGCGGCAAAATTGCCGATCGTCCCTTCAAGCTGCATGCTGCGCGCGGCGCCCAGCGTGGCGAGATAGAACATGCGCAGGGCCGGGAGATAGCTGCCTTTTAACCGCGCAACTTTATACGCTTCATTCATTGTTTGCAACATCGAGAACGACGTGCCCGCGCCGACGTCCGTCCCCAGCGACACGTGCGCATGCACGCCGTCCGCCTTGGCCACGTCGAACAGGCCGCTGCCGAGGAACAGGTTCGACGTCGGACAGTGCGAGATCGCGGATCCCGTGTCGGCCATCAGCGCGAAGTCGACGTCGTCCAGCCAGATGCAGTGGCCGAACATCGCGCGCGGGCGCATCAGGCCATAGTGCTCGTACACCTGCAGGTAGCTGCGGCGGTCCGGGTACAGACCCTTCACCCATGCGCATTCGTCGCGGCTTTCCGACACGTGCGTCTGGATGTACGTGGTCGGGAACGCGCGCGCCAGTTCGCCCGCCGCGCCCAATTGGGCCGGGGTCGACGTGGGCGCGAAGCGCGGCGTGATCGCGTACAGCGCACGGCCGTTGTCATGCCAGCGGCGGATCAGGTCTTCGCTGTCGCGCAGGTCGGCCGTGTCGCGCAGGAAGTCCGGGCAGTTCCGGTCCATCAGCACCTTGCCGCCGGCCATGCGCAGATTGCGCGCGGCGCTCGCCTCGAAGAACGCGTCGACGGATTCCTTGTGCACCGTGCAGTAGACGAGCGCCGTCGTCGTGCCGTTGCGCAGCAGTTCGTCGAGGAAGAATTCCGCGACGGTGCGCGCGTGCACCGGATCGGAGAACTGGCGCTCGGTCGGGAACGTGTAGTTCTCCAGCCACGGCAACAGGTCCGGCGCGGGCGAGCCGATCATGTCGGTCTGCGGGAAGTGCAGGTGCGTGTCGATGAAGCCGGGCGTGATGATCTGGCCGCGGTAGTCGACGATCTCGGCGCCGTCGGGCAGCGTGGCGACCAGCTTGTCGTAGTCGCCGGCGGCGAGCACGCGGCCGTTCTCGACGACGAGCAGGCCGTCCTTGTGCCAGGCGTGGGCGTTCTCGGCGAAGGCCGGATCGGCGTGGAAGTGCAGCAGGCTCGCTCGGTAGGCCTGCACGGTACGGGTATCGTTGGACATCTCAGTCTTGTTCCAGTGGGACTTCGGTTGCGGTCGCGGGCGCGGCGTGGGCCGCCGCCTCCCAGACCATCAGCAGTTGCGCGACGACGGCGACGGCGATCACGGCGGGCTCCTTGCCCTTGATGCCGGGGACGCCGATCGGGCACACCATGTCGTCCAGGCGGGCGCGCGACATGCCGCGGTCGCGCAGGCGGTGCTCGAACTGCTTGCGTTTGGTATCCGATCCAATGAGGCCGAACCAGTCCTGGTTCGCGGGCCGCCTCAGGATCGCTTCGGTCAGGCGCTGGTCGAGCGCGTGATTGTGCGTCATGACGAGGAAGCTCGTGCCGGGGGCCGCCGTGCGCACGAGGGCTTCCGGCAGGTCGGTCGCTTCCACGACGACGTTGGGCGCGACGGCGGCCGGGAACATGTCTTCCCGTTCGTCGACCCACGTCACCTTGCACGGCAGGTCGGCCAGCAGGCGCACGATGGCGGCGCCCACGTGGCCGGCGCCGAACAGCATCACGTGCGCGCGCGGCGCCGGGACGTGGTCGACGAGCCAGCGCCGTCCGGTCTCGTCGAGCAGCACGCGGGTGCCGCCGCTGCGCTCGAATTCAGGGTAGCGGCCGCCCTTGCGCTGGATGTTGTGGCCCAGCGCATCGATGAGCGCGAGGTCCGGCTCACCGTCCAGCGCGACGACGCGCCAGCAGTCCTCGTGGCGGCGTGCCGCCAGCTCCGCGCAGTGCGCGCGGTCGACCAGTTCGAACGCGAGGTGCACGACGCCGCCGCAGCACTGGCCCAGGCTCGGGCCGAGCGGGAAGCGCTCGATGCGGCGCGCCTCGCCTTCGCCGGACGACAGCATGGCGCGCGCCGTCTCGATGCCGCGCAGCTCGAGGTGGCCGCCGCCGACGGTGCCCCACTGGCTGAACGCGTCGACCAGCATGCGCGCGCCCGGTTCGCGGGGTACGGAACCGTCGGTCTTCGCGACCGTGATCAGCACGGCCCGCTGCGCGGTGGGGATGAGCCAGTCGTCCATGTCAGGCCGCCCTGGTTTCCTGCACGGCGGTTTCGACGAAGGACACGGCGTCGAGGATCGCCTCGCTCGTCGCCGGCGCACGCAGCGGCGGGTTCACCTTGTGATCGCCCACGGCCGAGATGGCGTCGCGGATCGCGAGGAACACGGAGAACGGCAGCAGCAGCGGCGGTTCGCCGACGGCCTTCGAGCGGTGGATCGAATCGGCCACGTTGCGGTTGTTGAAGAGCTTCACCGTGAACGCATCCGGGCAATCGGACACGCCCGGGATCTTGTACGTGGACGGCGCGTGCGTCATCAACTTGCCCTGTGCGTTCCACCACAGTTCTTCCGTCGTCAGCCAGCCCATGCCCTGGATGAAGGCGCCTTCGACCTGGCCGATGTCGATGGCGGGGTTCAGCGAATTACCGGCGTCGTACAGCGCGTCGGCGCGCAGCAGCTTCCATTCGCCCGTCAGCGTGTCGATGACGACTTCCGCCACCGCCGCGCCGTACGCGAAGTAGAAGAACGGGTTGCCCGTCATCGTCTTCGGATCCCAGTGCAGGTTCGGCGTCGCATAGAAGCCGTCCGACCACAGCTGCACGCGCGACAGGTAGGCTTTCGCCACCAGTTCGCCGAACGGGACTTCGTGGCCGTTCGCGAACACGGTGTCGGCGACGAAGCGCACGTCTTCCACGGCGCCGCCGTACTGCTTCGCGGCGAAGGTGGCGAGACGTTCGCGGATCTGGCGCGCCGCATCCTGCGCCGCCTTGCCGTTCAGGTCCGCGCCCGTCGATGCGGCGGTCGCCGACGTGTTGGCGACCTTGCTGGTGTTGGTCGCGGCGATGCGCACGCGGGTCAGGTCGACGCCCAGTTCGTGCGCGACCACCTGCATCACCTTGGTGTTGAGGCCCTGCCCCATCTCCGTGCCGCCGTGGTTGACGAGGATGGAGCCGTCCACGTAAACATGCACGAGCGCGCCGGCCTGGTTCAGGTGCGTGACGTTGAACGCGATGCCGAATTTCACGGGCGTCAGCGCGAGGCCCTTCTTCAGCACGGGGCTCGTCGCGTTGTACTCATTGATGGCCTGGCGGCGCGCGCGGTATTCGCTCGTCTGTTCCAGTTCGCCCACCAGTTCGTGGATCACGTTGTCGACGACGGGCTGGCCATACGGTGTGACGTTGCGGTCGATCTTGTCGTAGAAATTCAGCTTGCGGATGTCGAGGGCATCCTTGCCGAGATTCCTCGCGATCTCGTCGATGATGTACTCGATCGCGATGGCGCCCTGCGGACCGCCGAAGCCGCGGAACGCCGTATTCGACTGCGTATTCGTCTTGCCCGCCGCCGCGCGGATGTCGCAGTCGGACAGGTAGTACGTATTGTCGAAGTGGCAGATGGCGCGCGTGGCGACAGGGCCGGACAGGTCTGCCGAGTAGCCCGCGCGGCTCACCATGTCGACCTTCGCCGCGATGATGCGGCCCGCGTCGTCGTAGCCCACTTCGTACAGGTAGTGGAAGCAGTGGCGTTTGCCGGTGACCATCATGTCGTCGTCGCGGTCCGCGCGCAACTTCACGGCGCGGCCCAGGCGCTTCGCCGCGATGGATGCCGCGGCGGCCCACAGCGCCGACTGCGATTCCTTGCCGCCGAAGCCACCGCCCATGCGGCGGCACTCGACGACGATGTTGTGCGAATGCAGGCCGAGCGCATGCGCCACGACGTGCTGCATCTCGCTCGGGTGCTGCGTGGAGCACAGCACGAGCATGCCGTCGTTTTCCTGCGGGATAGCGTACGAAATCTGGCCTTCCAGGTAGAACTGCTCCTGGCCGCCCACGTACAGCTCGCCCTTCACGCGCAGCGGGGCGCGTTCGAACGCGGTCTCGGCGTCGCCGCGCGTCAGGCGCATCGGCGGCAGCACGTACGAGCCGGCAGCGCGCGCGGCCTGCGGGGTCAGGATCGCGGGCAGCTCCTCGTAGCTGACTTTCGCCTTCTTCGCGGCGCGGCGGGCGAGATCGTGGCTGTCGGCGACGACCACGAAGATCGGCTGGCCGATGTATTGCACGAGGCCGTCCGCGAGGATCGGGTCGTCGTGGATGATCGGGCCGCAATCGTTGGTGCCGGGGATGTCCTTTGCCGTCAGCACGGCGCGCACGCCGCGGCTGGCCAGCACGTCGGAAAAGTCGATGTCGAGGATGCGGGCGTGCGCCTTGCTCGACAGGCCCAGCGCGGCGTGCAAGGTGCCGCGCACTTCGGCGACGTCGTCGGTGTAGTCGGCCTGGCCCAGCACGTGCAGCCTGGCCGATTCATGGGTCTTGCCGAGGCCGACCTGCTTCCATTCGGCCTTGGTCAGAGCGGGGGATCCTGCGTCGTTCATGTGTATCTCCTCAAGCCAGGGCGGTCGGTTTGTTTGCAAACGGGTTGACCGCGGCCGGCGGCAGCGGATCGTCCTTGCGCGTTTCGAGCCAGTAGCGGCGCAGCAGGTTCTGCGCCGTCTTCATGCGATAGGCGCTCGAGGCGCGCATGTCGGACAGCGGTGCGTAATCTTGCGCCAGCGCGGCCATGGCTTCCGTCACGGCGGCTTCGTCCCACGCGCGGCCGTTCAGGGCTGCTTCGGCCTGCGCGGCGCGCTTCGGCGTCGCGGCCATGCCGCCGTAGGCGATGCGCGCATCCACCACGACGCCGTCTTCCAGGGTAAAGGCGAAGGCGGCGCACACGGCCGAGATGTCCTGGTCGAAGCGCTTGGCGAGTTTATAGGTGCGGAACGCCACGTTCTTGCGCGGCAGCGGCACGCGCACGGCCTGCACGAATTCGCCGTCGCGCCAGTCCTTGACCTGGTAGCCGAGATATAAGCTTTCGAGCGGCATGGTGCGCTCGCCGCCTGGCCCGCGCAGCACCAGGTCGCTGCCGAGGGCGATCAGCCACGGCATCGAATCGCCGATCGGCGAACCGTTCGCCACGTTGCCGCCCAGGGTGCCCGCGTTGCGGATCGGGAGCGACGCGAAACGCTGCCACAGCTCGCCCAGTTCCCCTTCGTAGTGCTTGCAGATGGCGGCGTACGCGTCCTCGAGGGAGATGCCCGCGCCGATCTCGAGGAAACCGTCCTGCTCGCGCACGGTCTTCAGTTCCGTCACGTGGCCCAGGTAGATGATGTCGGTCAGTTCGCGCATCTGCTTCGTGACCCACAGGCCGACGTCGGTCGAGCCGGCGAGGATCGTCGCCTTCGGGTGCGCGGCGCGCACGGCGACCAGCTCGTCCAGTGTGCGCGGGGCGTGGAAGGTCTGGCCATCGTATTCGTAGGTGGCGCCCGCGTCGCGCTGCAGCGCCTGCAGTTGCGCCGTGACGGCGGCCCGGTCGAAATCGACGCGCGGCAGCGTCACCATGCGCTTGGCGGCATCGATGATGGGACGGTAGCCCGTGCAGCGGCACAGGTTGCCGGACAGGGCGTCGTCGATCTCGCAGCGGCTCGGCTCGCGGCCTTCCTGTTTTAAATACATGCCCCACAGCGACATGGCGAAGCCCGGCGTGCAGAAGCCGCATTGCGAGCCGTGGCATTCCACGAGAGCCTGCTGCACCGGGTGCAGGTTGCCATCCTTCTGCGCCAGGTCCTCGACGGTGAACAGGGCCTTGCCGTCCAGCGTGGGCGTGAACTGGATGCAGGAGTTCACGGAGCGCATCTGCAGCTCGCCGTTTTCCAGCGATCCGACGACGACGGTGCACGCGCCGCAGTCGCCCTCGGCGCAGCCTTCCTTGGTGCCGGTGCAGTGCAGATCCTCGCGCAGGTGCTGCAGGATGGTCTGCGTCGGCGCGACGTCGTTCACTTCATGGACGGCGCCGCGGTAGAAAAATCGGATCGGTGTGGACATCATCG
>JBJMVU010000275.1:0-12502 GCA_045810485.1 Massilia sp.
AGCTGTCGGTGCGCGACATCGCCCGCGTCGAGGCGCGGCCCCTGGCCGTCACCTTGCCCGTCACGGGCTCGCTGATGCCGCTGGCGCAGGCCACCGTCAAGTCGAAGGTGTCGGGCATCGTGCTGTCGACCGCCGTGCAGGAAGGCATGGACGTCAGGGTCGGCCAGGTGATCGCGCAGCTCGACCCGGCCGAGGCGCGCGCCCACGTGGCGCAACAGCAGGCCATGCTGGCCGACGCGCAGGCGCGGCTCGCGCTGGCGAAGAAAAACCTGACCAACAGCGCGTCGCTGCTGAAGCAGAATTTCATCGCGCAGAACGCGTACGACACGTCCGCGAACGCCGTCGACCTCGCGCAGGCCGCCGTCGATTCGGCGCGCGCCCAGCTCGACCTCGCACGCATCGCGCTGGCCGATACGACGATCCATGCGCCTATCTCCGGCGTCGTCAGCAAACGCCACGCGCAGGCCGGCGAAAAACTGTCGCCGGACAGCCCCGTGTTCTCGATCGTCGACCTGAAGCACCTGACGCTCGACGCCCAGGTGCCGGCCTCCGACATTCCCCGCGTCCGGGTCGGCCAGGACGTGCAGTTCCGCGTCGACGGCTTCGACGGCCGCAACTTCACCGGCAAGGTCGCGCGCATCAACCCGGCCACCGAGACCGGCTCGCGCGCCATGATCGTCTACGTGGACGTGGCGAACCCGGACGGCCTGCTGCGCGCCGGCATGTTCGCCAAGGGCGCCGTCGTCACCGAGAAATCGGACGTGCATCCGCTGCTCCCGATCGGCGCGGTCCGCCAGGACAACGGCCGCGACGTCGTCTACCGCATCGCCGACGGCACGGTCGTCGCGCAGCCCGTGAAGCTGGGCCTGCGCAACCAGGACGAGGGCTATGTCGAAGCGCTCGAAGGGGTCGACGCCGGCATGACGGTGCTGGCCGTGCCGCTGGACGGCGTCAAGCCGGGCAGCAAGGTGAAACTGCCGGACGCGAAAGGCTGAGCCATGTGGATCACCCGTACCAGTATCAAATACCCTGTCTTCGCCACGATGGTGATGGTGGGCCTGATGGTGCTCGGCCTGTTCGCGTACCGCGGGCTCGGCGTCGAGAGCATGCCCAATGTCGAGATCCCGGCCGTCTTCATCGAGACGCAGTATCCGGGCGCGTCGCCTGAACAGGTCGAGAACGACGTCACCCGCCCGCTCGAGGAAGCGGCGAACACCGTCGGCGGCATCAAGACGATCCGCGCCACGTCGTGGGAAGGCCGCTCCGGCGTCGGCATCGAATTCCAGCTGACGGTCGACATGGACCGCGCCGTGCAGGACCTGCGCGACCGCATCAGCACCGTGCGCGGCAGCTTCCCGCGCGAGGTGAAGGAACCGGTCGTGTTCCGCGAAGAAGGCGAGAACACGCAGCCCGTGATCCTGCTGGCGCTGACGTCGAAGGAGCGCAGCCTGCGCGACCTGACGATGCTGACCGACCAGGTGATCGTCAAGCGCCTGCAGGCCGTGGCCGGCGTGGGCCAGATCCGCGTCAACGGCAAGCAGGACCGCCAGGTGCTGATCGACATCCGCCCCGACCAGCTGAAGAGCCTGAACGTGGGCATCGACGAGGTGATGAACGCGATCACCGCCACCAACGCCAACCTGCCGGCCGGCCGCATCAGCCGCGGCGCGCGCGAGAACCTCGTGCGCATCGAAGGCAAGATGAAGGAAGCGGCCGACTTCAAGCGCATCGTCGTCGCCAACCGCACCGGCGGCCCGATCTACCTGAGCCAGGTGGCCGACATCGCCGACGGCGCCGCCGAGGAACAGTCGATCTCGCGCGTGAACGGCGTGCGCGCCATCACGCTGGAGATCGCGAAGATCCAGGACGCCAACACGGTCCAGGTGGGCACCGGCGTCAAGGCCGCCATCGAGGCGATGAAGACCACGCTGCCGAAAGACGTCGAATTCAGCATCCTGGACGACAAGGCGAAGAACGTGCAGGGCCAGCTCGACAACGTGAAGGGCACCATCATCGAAGGCGCGATGCTGACGATGGTGATCGTGTTCTTCTTCCTGCACTCGTGGCGCAGCACCATCATCACGGGCCTCACGTTGCCGATCTCCGTGCTGGCCAGCTTCATCGCGATGAAGTACTTCGGCTTCACGCTGAACTTCCTCACGCTGATGGCGCTGTCGCTGTGCATCGGCCTCCTGATCGACGACGCCATCGTCGTGCGCGAAAACATCGTGCGCCACCTCGGCATGGGCAAGAACCACGTGCGCGCCGCGGAAGACGGCACCAACGAGATCGGCCTCGCCGTGATGGCGACGACGTTCGCCATCGTCGCCGTGTTCGTGCCGATCGCGTTCATGAAGGGCATCATCGGCCGGTTCTTCCTGCAGTTCGGGATCACGGTGGCCGTGGCCGTGCTGGTGTCGCTGTTCGTCAGCTTCACGCTCGACCCGATGCTGTCGTCCGTGTGGCCCGACCCCGTCAAGGACCGCTTCAAGTACGTGCCGTGGCTGGGCCGCCTGATGGCGCGCATCGAGCACGGCATCGAGTGGCTGCACGGCGTGTACGCGAAGGTGCTGGGGCTGGCGCTTGCCTGGCGCAAGTCGACCCTGCTGCTCGCGGTCGTGCTGTTCGCGGGCAGCCTGATGCTGGTGCCGATGATCGGCGGCGAATTCGTGCCGCAGGTCGACGACGGCCACATCCAGCTGCGCCTGAAGACGCCGATCGGCTCCAGCCTCGACTACTCGGATGCGAAGCTGCGCCAGGCCGAGGCGGCGCTGGCCGAGTTCAAGGAAATCGAGAGCGTCTCGACCATCATCGGTTCGTGGGAAGGCCGCAATTACTCGGAAGTGCACCTGAAGCTGACGGACGTGCACAAGACGCACCGCCGCTCGCAGCAGGAGATGGAAAAGGTCATCCGCGACCGCCTGGAAAAGATCGCCGGCATCTCGATGACGGTGGGCCAGCGTCCGATCTACATCGCCATTCTCGGCAATGACGAAGCGAAGCTGGACACCGTGGCCCACACGCTGATGGACAAGATGCGCAAGATCCGCGGTATCGCCGATATCGAGTACAGCCAGGAGGGCGCGAACCCGGCGACCATCATCAAGATCAATCACGAGCTGGCGTCCGACCTCGGCCTCACCGTGCAGCAGATCGGCACGGCGCTGCGTCCGTTCGTCGCCGGCGACCAGACCAACCGCTGGCTCGCGCCGGACGGCCAGAACTACGAAGTCAACGTGCAGCTGCCGAAGTCGGGCCGCGAGAAGGTGGCCGACCTGGCCGACCTGTCGGTCGCGTCGAGCAAGGTGGATGCGATGGGCAATCCGATCATGATCCCGCTGCGCCAGGTCGTGCAATTCATCCCGTCCACGAGCCCGCAGATGCTCAAGCGCCAGGCCCTGCAGCGCCGCGTGGCGGTGTTCGCCGGTCTCGAAGGCCGTCCGCTGGGCGACGTGATGGGCGATGTGAACAAGGAAATGAAGGCGCTGCACCTGCCGGACGGCGTGCGCTTCGACATCGGCGGCGACGCCCAGCAGATGGAAGAAACGATGGCCGGCTTCGGCGTCGCCCTCGGCATCGCGGTGATCTTCATCTACCTCGTGCTGGCGTCGCAGTTCGGCAGCTTCCTGCAGCCGATCGCGATCATGGTGTCGCTGCCGCTGTCGCTGATCGGCGTGCTGGTCGCGCTGCTCGTGACGAAGACGACGCTGAACATCTTTTCCATCATCGGCGTCGTGATGCTGATGGGCCTCGTGACGAAGAACGCGATCCTGCTGGTGGACTTCGCCAACCACGGCCAGCGCGAAGGCCGGTCACAGTTCGACGCGCTGATGGAAGCGGGCCAGGTGCGCCTGCGCCCGATCCTGATGACGACGCTGGCGATGATCTTCGGCATGCTGCCGATGGCGATCGGCACGGGCGAAGGCGGCGAAACGCAGGCGCCGATGGGACGCGCGGTGATCGGCGGCGTGATCACGTCGACCCTGCTCACGCTGGTTGTCGTGCCGGTGGCGTACACCTATCTCGACAGCCTCGGCAAGCGGGTGGCGGCGTGGTTCAGGAAGGGGCATGAAGAAGAGGCCGAGGCCAAGGAGCAGACCGCGTAACCTGTCCCGTCGTCCCCGCGAAAGCGGGGACCCCAACAGAGCCGCAGAAATCGCAACCGTCGCGTTGAAGCAAGCTCAGCATGGATTCCCGCGTACGCGGGAACGACGGCGTAAGGTCAGGCCGGGTCGTGCTCTTGCTGCGCTTCCTCGCCGGAGTCCTCATCCAGGGCCGGCGCTTCGTCGCCCTTGTGCTGCTTGGCTTCCTGCTTCTTGCGCGCCTTTTCGTCCGCCTTGCGTTTTTTCTCCAACTCCCGCTGGCGTTTTTCATACTGGAAATTCGTCTTGGCCATGCTTACCTCTTGCTATCGTTGGAAAGGTCGTACTAGTCCATTATGGACCAGTCATCCCACATCGTCTTGAGAATTAACCACGCGGGTGGTGCCGGGCGTGGAGGTGCTTCAGGCGCTCGCGCGCGACGTGGGTGTAGATCTGGGTCGTGGAAATGTCGGAATGACCCAAAAGCAATTGCACCACGCGAAGGTCGGCGCCGTGGTTCAGCAGATGCGTGGCGAAGGCGTGCCGCAGGGTGTGCGGTGACAGCGGCGCCGTGATGCCCGCCTTCGCCGCGTGCTTCTTGATGACGACCCAGAACATCTGGCGCGTCATCGGACCGCCGCGGCCTGTCACGAACAGCGCGTCGTCGATCTGGCCGTCGAGGATGACGCCGCGCGCCTCCTTCAGGTAGCGCTCCAGCCAGTGTCGCGCCTGCTCGCCGAACGGCACCAGCCGGGTCTTGCTGCCTTTACCGGTCACGCGCAGCACACCATCGTTCAGGCTGAGCTCGACCAGTTTCAGCGCGACGAGTTCCGACACGCGCAGGCCGCTGGCATACATCAGTTCCAGCATCGTGCGCTCGCGCAGGCCGAGCGGCGTCGCCACATCGGGCGCGGCCAGCAGCGCGTCGACCTGGGCCTCGCTGAGCGTGTGCACGAAGCGCTGCGGCTGCTTCGCGGACGCCATTTTCAAACACGGATCGGCATTGATGCGGCGGTCGCGCAGCGCGAGCTGGTAAAACCGCTTCAGCACCGACAGCCGGCGGTTGGCCGAGCTGGGCTTCGTGTCTTCGTGGCGTTCGGCGAAATAGGCGGCGATGTCCTGCGGCTCGACGGCGTACAGGTCACACCGGTCGGGCCGCCTGACTTCCAGCCAGCGCGCGAACAGGCGCAGGTCGCGCCGGTAGGCGTCGAGGGAATTCTTCGCCAGTCCGTGCTCGAGCCAGAGCGTGTCGCAGAACGCGTCGATCAGGGGAAGATTGACTGCTGCTGCCATGGCATCTCGAGCGCCAGCGCGCCTTCGTGGCGCAGCAGCCAGCGCTTGATCCCGAGTTGGAATCCGTGTTCGTCGTCGCTGCTGGAAAAACCGCCCAGGCCGCCGGACGCCGTCACGCGGTGGCACGGGATCACGAGCGGGAACCAGTTGGCGCCGCAGGCCTGGCCGACGGCGCGCGGGGCCGACTCCAGCTGCCTGGCGATCTGGCCGTACGTACGGACGCTGCCGCGCGGTATCGCGCAAATGGACTCCCATACGCGCCGCTGGAATTCGCTGCCCGCTTCCTTCAGCGGCAGGTCGAAGCGGAAATCGGGATCCTCGAAATAACGCGCCACCTGGACGGCGGCCTGCTCGGCGACGGCATCCTGCGCCGATTTTTCCTGGTAATGCGGCGGCAGGTAGACCAGTTCGCGCAACCGTCCGTCTTCGGTACGGATGCCCATCGCTCCAAACGGCGCCGCGATGATGGCGCTGAAGATCTCGCTGCCTTGTTGTGTGTTCATCGATGCAGTGTAAGACCCGGCAGGCGGGTTCGCAAGCCTGCGGGGCCGCAGGCAAAAAAAAACGCACCCGTGGGTGCGTTTCTAATATGGTCACGTTTTCGGCTGCCTGGTCATTGCCGGCTGCATCATATAAAACGTGTGTCTCCTCCTAACTGTTTTACGGTAAAGTTTGTGTTTACCGCTTTCTTTTCCCTCTCCCAAATCGTATTCGGTCGCTTTATCGCACCAGGTTGGTGCCAAAAGGTGCCCCATCATAACGCAATCGCATAAGAAAAACGTAGTTTTTTATATACATTCACGAAATATATTTCGGTCATAAGCCCCCATGACATGTCATAAAAATGCTAGTGCCGATGTCTCATTGATTACAGGCAACTAACACACGATTACCGCACCGAATGGGGGAGATTCTCACCAGGCCCTGGCTGTCGTCACAGGGACAGCGGCGGATGTCGTCGTCCGGTTAATCGCATCGATGAGGTCCTTGCCGATCCGCGCTTCCACCTGCTTCTGCACGGGCAGCAGGGTACGGCGCCAGTCGGCCTGTTCCTGCGGCGTCAAGGTATGGATCTGCGTCTTGCCGGTCTTGCGGATCGCTTCCAGCGCGGCGTCGTTATCACGCTGGGCAATAGTCTTCTCGAACGCCGTAGCGTCGCGCATCGCCTGTTCCAGCTCGGCGCGGATGTCGCGCGGCAGGCCGTCCCAGAATTTTTTATTGACGATGACGGCATAGCCCAGGTAGCCGTGGTTCGACACCGTCACGTATTTCTGCACCTCGTGCATCTTTTGCGTGTACATATTCGACGGCGGGTTCTCGGTGCCGTCCACGATATGGGCCTGCAGGGCGGGATAGACTTCGGAAAACGCCAGCACCTGGGGCACCGCGCCGAGCGCGCGCATCTGCGCGTCGAGCACCTTGGAACCCTGGATGCGCATGCGCAGGCCGCGGAAATCCGCCGGGCTGTGCAGCGGACGGTTGGCCGACATCACTTTAAAACCGTTGTCCCAGTAGGCCAGGCCCGTGATCCCCTTCGATTCCAGCTTCTGCAGCAGGTTCTTGCCGATCGGCCCTTCCGTCACGGCATACAGCGCCGCCTTGGTCGGGAAGATATAGGGCAGGTCGAACGCCTCGAATTCCTTCACGCCGAGCGGCCCGAACTTGGCGAGCGACGGCGCCAGCATCTGCACGGCGCCCAGCTGCAGGGCTTCCAGCTCTTCCTTGTCCTTGTAGAGCTGGCTGTTGGGATAGACTTCGACCTTTACCCGGCCGTGCGTCAGCTGTTCCGCCAGCACGCGGAAGCGTTCGGCCGCCTGGCCCTTGGGCGCGTCCGGCGCGACGACATGGCTGAACTTGATGATGATCGGCGCCTGGGCCTGGGCGCCGGGTCCGGTCAGGACAGCAAGCGCGGCCAGCAAGGCTTTGATGCGCATAAATTTCATCTTCCCGCGGTGTATATTCGGATACCGACCCCCAGTGTGCCGGTTCCGCCAGTGTCCCGCTATCGTGGAAAACCACGACTTTACGGCGGTTGGTAAAAGATGAAACGTTATCACATGAAAAGTCCATTCACCCTGCCCCGCCCCGTCAAGGGCAGCCCGTGGCGCTGGATCGTGCCCGTCCTGCTCGTGCTGCTGTTCCTGCTCGTCCTGCTGTGGCTGCCCTGGCAGGCGCGCCAGATGGAGAGCAACGAGCGCCAGGAGCAATTGATCGCCGATACGCTGTGGGTCGAGCAGACCTTGCGCTTCGAACTCGCGCGCAGCGAAGAGGCGCTGGCCGCGCTGGGCAACGACCTCGCCATCGAGACGCCTACGCAGGCCGCCCTGCAGACGCGCCTCGCGCAGATGTTCAAGAACGGCCACGAACTCCAGCGCATCATCTGGTACGACGCGCACGGCCAGGTCAAGGCGAGCCGCGGCATGGAACTGCCGCCCGAAGGCCCCACGCAATCGTCGCGCGACGCCGCCGCCATGTCGCGCAGCACGCGCCTCGGGCGCTACAGCGAACCGTATGGCGCCACCGGCCTCGTGCACGGCCTGATCGATTTCCACCTGCCGCTGTACCACGCCGGCAACTACATGGGCAGCCTCGTCGCCACGTACAACCTGCAGACGCTGCTGGACGAGAACGTGCCGTGGTGGTTCGCCCAGGATAACGCCCTGTCGCTGCTCGACCGCGACGACCACGTCGTGGCGCAGCGCGCGGCCGGCGGGCCGGGCCGCGGCGTCTACACGCACAAGCGCGCGCTCGACCTGCCCGGCTCGCAGATCGTGCTCGCCACCGACAGCGTCAAGGGCGCGCCGAAGCTGCTGCCGAACCTGCTGGTCGGTTCCGTGATCGTGCTGGCGCTGGGCCTCGTGATCTCGCTCGTCGCGCTGTGGCGCCACATCGCGCGCACGATCGCGGCCGAAAACGCGCTGCGCCAGCAGATGGCGTTCCGCACCGCGATGGAGGATTCGCTGCTCACGGGCCTGCGCGCGCGCGACCTGGAGGGCCGCGTCACCTACGTCAACCCGGCGTTCTGTCGCATGGTCGGGCTGCCGCCGGAAGACCTGCTGGGCAAGAAGCCGCCGATGCCGTACTGGGCGCCGGAAGCAATGGCGGAGTACGAAAGCCGCTTCCGCCTGGTGCTGTCCGGCCACGCCACGCCGCAGTTCGAGACCGTGTTCCAGCGCTCGGACGGCGTGCGCATCCCCGTGCTCGTGTTCGAGGCCCCGCTCGTCGACGCCAACGGCCGCCACACGGGCTGGATGAGTTCCATCCTCGACATCACCGACCGCAAGCGCGCGGAAGAACTGAATCGGCAGCAGCAGGAAAAGCTGGAGACGAGCGCGCGCCTGGCGACGATGGGCGAGATCTCGTCGATGCTGGCGCACGAACTGAACCAGCCGCTGGCCGCCATCTCCAGCTACACGGCGGGCGCGCTGAACGTGCTCGCGCGCGAGACCCATGCGGCCCCGCTCGACACCGGCATGCTGAAGCGCGCGCTGGAACAGGCGAACACGCAGGCGCGCCGGGCCGGCCAGATCATCCGCAGCGTGCACGAATTCGTCAAGAAACGCGAGCCGCGCCGCGAGACGGTAGGCATTCCCAACGTCGTCGACGGCATCCGCGCCCTCGTCGAACTGCAGGCGCGCCAGAGCTACGTCGCGCTGCAGGTGGACGTCCCGCCGGACCTGCCGCCCGTGCTCGCGGACCGCGTGCTGATCGAGCAGGTGCTGCTGAACCTCACCCGCAACGCGATCGAGGCGATGCAGGCCATCGACCCGGAGCGGCGCGTGCTGCGCATCACCGCGCATGCCAGTGAACAGGGGCAAGTCGCCGTGTCCGTGATCGACAACGGCCACGGCATCGCGCCGGAAGTGGCCGAGCGCCTGTTCTCGCCGTTCTTTTCGACGAAGGCCGAGGGCATGGGCATGGGCCTGTCGATCTGCCGCACGGCCATCGAATTCCATGGCGGCACGCTCACCCACGCGGACAATCCGGGCGGCGGCACCGTGTTTACGTTCACCTTGCAGCAGGCCCAGGAAGCACCCGTCACCTGAACGGTGATTTACAATAAGGCGAAAAAAGGAGACCGCATGCTGCATATCGTCGACGACGAAGACGTCATCCGCGACGCCCTCGACTGGCTGGCGCATTCGCGCGGGCTGCCGGCGCGCGGCTACGCGGGCGGCCAGGCCTTCCTCGACGCGTTGGGAGACCGCTTCGCCGCGGACGGTGCGCATGGCGACTGCGTCCTCCTCGACGTGCGCATGCCGGGCATGAACGGCATCGCCGTGTTCGACCAGCTCGTGGCGCGCGGCCTGCTGGCGCGCCTGCCCGTGATCTTCCTGACCGGCCACGGCGACGTGCCGATGGCCGTCGACTCCCTCAAGCGCGGCGCCTTCGACTTCTTCGAAAAACCGTTCAACGACAACCAGCTGATGGACCGCGTCGAGGAAGCGCTCGCCGCCTCGCGCAAGGCCGCCTCGCGCGACGCCATCCACGCCCGCCTGGCCACGCTGTCGGCACGCGAACGCGAAGTCCTCGACCTCATCCTGGCCGGCAACATGAACAAGGTCGTGGCCGACAAGCTCGGCATCAGCATGCGCACGGTCGAGGTGCACCGCGCGCACATCTTCGACAAGATGCAGGTCAAGACGGCCGTCGAGCTGGCCGGCTTGCTCAAGTAACCAAATACGTCGTTCCCGCGCAGGCGGGAGCCCAATTCGCGCGACCTGCCAGCAAACCTGGATCCCCGCCAAGGCGGACGGCCAGTCCGGGGATGACGTATAGAAGTTGCCCTTCATAACTCCGCGCACGACAGGCTATCGTCTTCCGCGCCGCGCGGGGTTCGCTTGTAAAATCAACCTGAACATGGAGTGGTCGAACTCACCACGTCGAAACATTCTTTAGGGAACGCAGATGAGCGAGAAGACGATAGCCGACAAAATGTTCTTGAGGACCGCGAAGTCGATGCTGATCCTGAACGGGAACGTGCACCCCGGCATGGTGTCGCAGATGCCCCCCGCTCTGGTCAAGACCAACGAGAACATAGGCAACGACAAGGTGGACGTCGTGCTCCTGTTCGCGATGAACCGCAAGGAACTCGAACAATACTTCCCCATCGCCAGGGAACGCCTGGGCGACAAGGGCTCGCTGTGGGTCGCCTATCTGAAACAGACCGCCTCCAAGGCCACCGACATCAACCGCGATTCGATCAACGACTATGCCAAGGAAAACGGCATCACGGGCGTTGCCATGATCTCCATCGACGGCGACTGGTCCGCGCTGCGCATGAAGCGGATCGAGGTCTAAGCCGGAACGCCATGCCGGGCCAGCGCCCACGCGACGTGTTCGCGCACGAGCGCCGACGGGTGGTCCGCGCGGGCGCGCAGCGCGGCGACGATCTCATCTGACGTACGCGCATTGCCGAGCCCGACCGCCAGGTTGCGCAGCCAGCGCTCGTGCCCGATGCGGCGGATCGGGCTGCCCTCGAGGCGGCGGTTGAAGTCGTCCTCGCTCCACCCGAACAGCTCGATGAGTCCCGCCGCGCCCAGGCCATTGCGCTCGTCGAAATCCGGCACGATCGCCCGCTGCGCGAACTTGTTCCATGGGCACGCCAGCTGGCAATCGTCGCAACCGTAGATGCGGTTGCCGATCAGCGGACGGAATTCTTCCGGGATCGCGCCCTTCAGCTCGATGGTCAGGTAGGAAATGCAGCGGCGCGCATCCAGCCGGCCCGGGCCGAGGATCGCACCCGTCGGGCACACGTCGATGCACGCGCTGCACTGGCCGCAGTGGGCGCCGGTCGGTTCGTCGACCGGCAGCGGCAGGTCGACGAGGATCTCGCCGATGAAGAACGTGGAGCCGGCCTCGCGGCTCAGCAGCAGCGTGTGCTTGCCGCGCCAGCCGAGGCCGGCCTTCTGCGCCAGCGGCAATTCCATCACGGGTGCGGAATCCGTGAACACGCGGTAGCCATAGTCGCCGACGGCCGCCCTGACCTTCTCGGCCAACGCCTGCAGCCGGTTGCGCAACACCTTGTGGTAATCGCGGCCGCGCGCATAGATCGACACGACGGCCGCCTGCGGGTCGTCCTGGCGCAGGCGTTCGCGCGCGCGCCAGTCGGCCGGGGTCGCCATGGGCAGATAGTCCATGCGCGCGCTGATCACGCGCACCGTGCCCGGCACCAGCTCGCCCGGCCGGGCGCGCTTCATGCCGTGGCTTGCCATATAATCCATCTCGCCGTGGTGGCCGGCGTCCAGCCAGGCCTGCAGGCCCGCTTCGTGGTCGGCCAGGTCGATGTCGGCGATGCGCACGTCGGCAAAGCCCAGTTCCGCGCCCCATGCCTTGATGGCCTGGGCGAGTGCGGGAAAATCGGGCTGGACGGGGAGCTGGGCGGACATTGGCGGACCTACAAACCTCATATTTTATTCGATGCACCAGCAACTGACAGCTTATCTTCCCGACGAATCGGCCACGCAGGCGCTCGGCGCCGCCCTCGCGCGCGCGCTGCGCCCGGGCCTCGTGATCTATCTGCACGGCGACCTCGGCGCCGGCAAGACGGCGCTCACGCGCGCCCTGCTGCACGCGGCCGGGCACAAGGGCGCCGTCAGGAGCCCGACGTATACGCTGTCGGAGCCGTACCGCATCGACCTGGATGGCCAGAAAGTCAACCTGATCCACTACGACCTGTACCGCATGTCCAGCCCGGAGGAATTCCTCGACGCGGGCTTCCGCGAAGATTTCGACGGCAACAACATCTGCATCGTCGAATGGCCGGAAAAAGGCGAGCCGGTGTTGCCGCCGCCCGACGTTAAAGTGTTGCTTAAGGTCAGCGGTCTCGGGCGTGAGGTAGAATTGCAGGCGTTGTCCCACTTGGGCCTGCTATGCCTCGAACGCCTGCATTACCCCCCGACTCCTTGATTCCCGGTTCCCTGACGCGTCGCACGATCCTGAAGGCCGGCGGCACGCTGCTGCTGTCCGTCGTCGCGCCGCTGACGGCGTCGGCCGCCCAGATCATGGCCGTGCGCGTCTGGCCGGCCGACGAGTACACCCGCGTCACCCTGGAAAACGACGGCGAGCTCAAGACGACGCACTTCATGGTGCCGGACCCGCCGCGCCTCGTCGTCGACATCGACGGC
>JBJMVU010000276.1:0-58652 GCA_045810485.1 Massilia sp.
CAGCCACGCGGTGCGCGGATCGCGCAGGCTCGCGCGGACGTCGCGCCAGCCGAAACACGCCAGCGCCACCATCCCGATCGCGAACAACGTCCACAGCGCCGCATCGTCCAGCAGCGCGGCGAAGCCCGCGTCGAGCCAGGCGAGCGCCGGCAACGCGAGGCTCACGCTGCCCAGCAGTTCGGCCGTCGCGATGACGGCCGCGCGGCCACGGCGGCGGAAGTCGCGGCGCAGCATCCAGGCCGACAGCGCGACGTCGCCGGCCAGGTACAGCGCGCTCCAGCCGGGCGTCAATCCTACTCCTGCGCGGTGAGCTGCTGCGCGTGCCAGCCGCCGCCCAGCGACTGGATCAGCGCCACGGCCGTCGTCTGGCGGCTGCCCTGCGTCTGCACGAGCGAGCGGCGCGCGTTCAGCGCCGTCACCTGGGCCTGCACCACTTCCGAATAACTCACCTGGCCCGCCTTGTAGCGGTTCAGCACCTGCTCTTCGACCTTGTCCGCCGCTGCCGACGCCAGGCGCTGCAGGTCCTGCTGCTGCGCGAGGATGCGCGTGGCGGCCAGCTGGTCCTCGACGTCGGCGAAGGCGTCCAGCACCGTCTGGCGGTAGCGCGCGACGGCCTGCTCGCGCGCCGCGTCGGCGCCCTGCACCGCCGCGCGGTTGGCGCCGCCGTTGAACAGGGTCTCGGTGGCCGACAGGCCCAGCGCCCACGCCATGCTCGACGCCTTGAACAAATCGCCGATGGCACTGGCGGACGGGCCGTACGACGCCGTGAGGCCGATCTGCGGGAAGTAGGCGGCGCGCACGATGCCGATCTGCGCGTTGGCCGCGGCCACGGCGCGTTCGGCGGCGGCGATGTCGGGACGGCGCTCCAGCAACGTGGACGGCACGCCGGGCGGCACGTCCGGCACCGTCGCGCTCCACTGCGCCGGCGCCAGCGCGAAGTCGGCCGGCGCCTTGCCGACGAGGACGGCAATCGCGTGCTCCAGCTGCGCGCGCTGGCGGGCCAGCGTCAGGTCGTCGCTCTGCGCGCTCGCGAGCTGGGTCTGGGCCTGGTAGACGTCGGAGTGCGGCACGATGCCGACGTCGAAGCGGTTCTGCGTGATCTTCAGCACGCGCTGGTAGCCGTCGATGGTCGTCGCCAGCAGCGCGCGCTGGGCGTCGACGGAGCGCAGCGAAAAATAGTCCGCCGCCAGCTCGCCCTGCGCGGACAGGCGCGCCGACGCCAGGTCGGCCGCGCTGGCCTGCGCATTGGCCTGCGCCGCGGAGACGCCCGCGCGCAGGCGCCCCCACACGTCCGGCTCCCAGCTCGAACCGATGTTCAGGCGGAAGCTGTTCGAGGTGCGTCCGTTGCTGTTGTTGTCGTTCGTGCCGCTGCCCCCGCCGCTGCCGTTGCGGTTTGCGCCGCCGGTCAGCGTCACGGTCGGGAACAGCGCCGCGCGCTGCTGCGCGACGAGGGCGCGCGCCTGGCTGTACGCGGCGACCGCCGCCGCCACGTTCTGGTTGCTGACCTCGACCTGGCGCACCAGGCCGTCGAGCACGGGGTCGCTGAACAGGGTCCACCACGGGCCGCGATCGAGCGCGTCCGCGGGTGCGGCGGGGGCCCATCCTTGTAGCTCCTTGAACGCGGCCGGCTGCGGCGTCGTCGGCCGCTCGTACGTGGGCGCGAGCGCGCAGCCGGACAGCACGGCGGCGCCGAGCAAGGCGGCATTCAAGGAACGGAAGATGACGGTGGTTCGCATGGTTCGGTTCATGGCTGGGAAGTCGTGGGCTGGTCCTCCAGCGGATGGCGGACCAGGTGGTGCTCGTCGGCGTTGCGGCGGCGGAGCTTGTCGAGGTAGACGTAGACGACGGGCGTCGTGAGGAGCGTCAGGAGCTGGCTGGCGACCAGGCCGCCGATGATGGCGATGCCCAGCGGCTGGCGCAGCTCCGACCCTTCGCCGAAGCCCACCGCCAGCGGCAGCGCGCCCAGCGCCGCGGCCAGCGTCGTCATCAGGATCGGGCGGAAGCGCAGCAAACAGGCCTCGCGCACGGCTTCCGTGGCCGACAGCCCGCGCGCGCGCTCGGCCTCGAGCGCGAAGTCGATGATCAGGATCGCGTTCTTCTTCACGATGCCGATCAGCAGGAACACGCCGATCAGGGCGATGATGGAAAACTCCATGTGGAACAGCAGCAGCGCGAGCACGGCGCCCACACCGGCCGACGGCAACGTCGACAGCACCGTGACCGGGTGCACGAGGCTTTCGTACAGGATGCCGAGGACGATGTAGATGACGACGATGGCGGCGAGGATCAGCAGCGGCTGCTGCTGGTTCGATTCCTGCGCCTGTTTCGCCTGGCCCTGGAAACTGCCGCGCACATTGGTCGGCATGCCGATGTCGGCCTCCGCCTGCGCGACGGCCTGCTGCGCTTCCGACAGCGAAACACCCTGCGCGAGGTTGAACGAGATCGTCGTCGCCAGTTCGCCGTCCTGGTGGTTGACGGAGCTCGGCGTCGAGCGTTCGGCGAACCGGGCGATGGCGGACAGCGGCACCATCTTCGTGGCGCCGGACGACAGCGCCGAGCCGCTGGACGGATCGCGCGCGGCCGTCAGGTTCGCGGGCGCGGCCGGGGCGCCGCCGGTCGACGCGGTCGACGCGGTCGACGCGGTCGTCGTGGTGGTCGTGCTCGCGTTCTTGGCCGGCACGTACACGTCGTCCAGCGCCGCCGGCGACTGCGCATACTTCTGCGCCACACCCATGATCACGTGGTACTGGTTCAACTCGTCGTAGATGTTGGCGACCTGGCGCTGGCCGAAGGCGTCGTACAGCGCGTTGTCGACATCCTTCGCGCTGATGCCCATGCGCGCGGCCGTGTGCGTGTCGATGTCGACGTAGGTCTCGACGCCGTTATCGGCCTGGTCGGTGTCGACGTCGGTCAGCGCCTTCTGCCCCTTCATCGCGTCGGCCAGCTTGGTCGCCCACGCCTTGAGGTCGGCGCGGTTGTCGCTCTTGAGCGTGTACTGGTAGGTGGAATTCGACTGGCGTCCGCCCATGCGCAGGTCCTGCACGGGGTTCAGGAACAGCTGCACGCCCGTCACGCGCGCAAGCTTCGGGCGCAGTCGCGCGATCACGGCCTGGCCGCTCTCGCCCTTGGCGCGCTGGCTGGCGGGCTTCAGGTTGACGAACATGAAGCCGCCGCCCGCGCGCGAGCCGCCCGTGAAGCCGACGACGGTGTCCACGGCCGGATCGCTCTTGATGATGTGGACGAGCTGGCGCAGCTTGCCCTGCATGGCCTGGAACGAGATGCTCTGGTCGGCGCGCATGCCGCCGTTGACCTGGCCCGTGTCCTGCTGCGGGAAGAAGCCTTTCGGGGCCGCCGAGAACAGGTACACGTTCAGCCCGACGACGAACACGAGGATCAGCATCACGAGCCACTTCATGTCCAGCGCCCAGTCGAGCGCGTGCTCGTACGACTTCAGCACGCCGTTGAAGCCCTTCTCCGCCCAGCGCGCGAGGCGACCCTGCCTGCGGCCCACGTGGTCGTGCAGCTTCTGGCCGGGTTTCAGCAGCATCGCGCACAGCATCGGCGTCGTCGTCAGCGAGATCACGAGCGAGATCATCACGGCGGCCGACAGCGTGACGGCGAATTCGCGGAACAGCCGGCCCACCTGGCCGCCCATGAACAGCAGCGGGATGAACACGGCCACGAGCGACAGGCTGATGGACAGCACGGTGAAACCCACTTCCTGCGCACCCAGCAGCGCCGCCTTCATGCGGTCCATGCCCTGCTCCACGTGGCGACTCGTGTTTTCCAGCACGACGATGGCGTCGTCGACGACGAAGCCGGTGGCGACCGTGAGCGCCATCAGCGACAGGTTGTTGAGCGAGAAGCCGAGCAGGTACATCACGCCGAAGGTGCCCAGCAGCGAGACGATGGTGGCCACGGCCGGCACGACGGTGGCGCGGACGCTGCGCAGGAACACGGACACGACGAGCACGACGAGCAGGATCGAGATCATCAACGTCATCTCGATCTCGTGCAGCGACGCGCGGATGGAATTGGTGGAGTCGGACGCCACCTGCAGTTTCACGTCCTGCGGCAGCTGCGCCTGCAGTTGCGGCAGCAGCGCGCGCACGCCGTCCACGGTCTCGATGATGTTGGCGCCCGGCTGGCGCGTGATCAGCACGATCACGGCCGGTTCGCCGTTGAACAGGCCGAGGGTATTGATGTTCTCGACGCCGTCGGCGACGTCGGCCACGTCCTGCAGCCGGATCGCGGCGCCGTTGCGCCACGCGACGACGAGGCCCTTGTAGTCGGCCGCCGTGCGCCCGTTCGTCGGCGTGTTCGCCTGCGAATAAATCTGCAGGCGCATGCCCTGCCCTTCCAGCGCGCCCTTGGGCCGGTTGGCGTTGGTCGCCTGGATGGCGGCGCGCACGTCCTCGGTCGACAGGCCGTACTGGTTCAGCTGGTACGGGTTCAGGTCGACGCGCACCGCGGGCAGCGAGCCGCCGCCGATCTCCACGTCGCCCACGCCCTTCACCTGCGCGATCTTCTGCTGCACGACGTTCGACACCTCGTCGTAGATCTGCCCGGGCCTGCGCGTCTTCGACGTCAGCGCGAGGATGATGACGGGGGCGTCGGCAGGATTGGCCTTGCGGTAGGTCGGATTGCTGCGCAAGGTCGCCGGCAGGTCGGCGCGCGACGCGCTGATCGCGGCCTGCACTTCGCGCGCGGCCGAATCGATCTGGCGCGTCAGGTCGAACTGGAGGTTGATGCGGGTGGAGCCGTTGCCGCTGTTCGACGTGATCTCGTTGACGCCGGCGATCACCGCGAGCCGCCGCTCCAGCGGCGTCGCCACCGATGTCGCCATCGTGTCCGGACTGGCGCCCGGCAGGTTGGCGGACACGGAGATCGTCGGGAAGTCGACCTGCGGCAGCGGCGACACCGGCAGCACGAAGAACGCGCCGATGCCCGCCAGCGCGATGCCGAGGGTCAGCAGCACCGTCGCGATGGGCCGCCTGATGAACGGCTGCGAGAGACTCATGCGCGCGCCCCGCCCGGCTTGGGTTCGGTCCGCGGCTTGGCCGGTTCTTCGCCGCCCCAGCGCCGCGCGAGGCGGTCGAACGCGAGGTAGATGACGGGCGTCGTGAACAGCGTGAGCAGCTGGCTGACGATCAGGCCGCCGAAGATCGCGAGGCCCAGCGGCCGGCGCAGCTCGGCGCCCTCGCCCCAGCCCAGCATCAGCGGGATCGCGGCGAACAGCGCGGCCAGGGTGGTCATGATGATGGGGCGGAAGCGCAGCATCGCGGCCTGGTGGATCGCGGTCCGCGGGTCCTTGCCCTCGTCGCGCTCGGCCTCGATGGCGAAGTCGATCATCATGATCGCGTTCTTCTTCACGATACCAATGAGCAGGATGATGCCGATGATGCCGATGACGCCGAGGCCCTGCCCCGTGACGCCCAGCGCGAGCAGCGCGCCGACGCCGGCCGAGGGCAGGGTCGACAAGATCGTCAGCGGGTGGATGTAGCTCTCGTACAGCACGCCCAGCACGATGTACACGCAGACGATGGCGGCGAGGATCAGCCACAGCTGGTTCGACAGCGACGCCTGGTACGCGCCGGACGCGCCGAGGAACGTCATGCTCACCGAGGCCGGCAGGCCGATCTCCTGCGCGACGTCCTTGATCGCGGCGACCGCGGTGCCCAGCTTGACGCCGGACGCCGTGTCGAAGCCGATCGTCGTCGCGGGGTATTGCGCCACGTGCGTGATCTGCAGCGGCGCGGCCTGCTCGGTGACGGAGGCGATGGCGGACAGCGGCGTCGGCGCACCGGAGCCGGTGCGCAGCTGCAGGTCCGCGAGGGCGTCGAGCGACATCTTCTCGTCCTGCTGCGCTTCCAGGATCACGCGGTACTGGTTCGTCTCGGTGAAGATGGTCGAGACGATGCGCTGGCCGAACGCGCTGTACAAAGCGTCGTCGACGTTCGCCGCCGTCACCGAGAGGCGCGACGCGCTGTCGCGGTCGATGTTGACGTAGGCGGCCGCGCCGGTGGCGCCGGCGTCGGTGACGACGTTGGCCAGCTCCTTGCGGCGCGCCATCGCGTCGACCATCTTTTTCGCCCAGTCGGTCACGGTCTTCGTGTCCGCGCCCTCGATCGACAGGCGGTATTGCGTCGGCCCCGTCTCGGCGTCGATGGTGAGGTCCTGCGTCGGCTGCAGGTACAGCGTGACGCCGGCCACGTTCTGCGCCACGCGCCGGCGCAGGCGGTCCATGACGTCGCGCTGGTCGTCGTGGCTGGCCTTCAGGTTGATCAGCATGGTGCCCGTGTGGAGCATCGTGTTGTTGGCGGCGTCCACGCCCACCGTCGACGCCAGCGATTCGACGTCCGGGTCGGCCAGGATCTCGCGCGCGGCCGCCTGCTGCATGTCGGCCATCGCGCTGTATGAAATCGCCTGGCGCGCTTCCACGCGCGCCTGCAGCTGGCCCGTGTCCTGCGTCGGGAACAGGCTTTTCGGGATGAACGTCCACAGGATCGCCGTCAGAACGAGCGTCCCCAGCGCGACGAGCAGGGTCAGGCCCTGGCGCGCCAGCACCCAGTTCAGGCCGCGGTCGTAGTGGCCGACGGTCCAGTCGAAGAAGGACTGGAACTTGCGGGCGAATGCGGAATCATGTGCCTTGTCGTGGTGCTCGAGCCAGCGGGCCGACATCATCGGCACCAGCGTCAGCGACACGACGGCCGAGATCAGGATCGTGATGGCGAGCGACACGGCGAATTCGCGGAACAGCCGGCCCACGACGTCGCCCATGAACAGCAGCGGGATCAGCACGGCGATCAGCGACACCGTCAGCGAGATGATCGTGAAACCGATCTGCGTGGCGCCCTTCAGCGCGGCCTCCATCGGCTTGTCGCCTTCCTCGATGTAGCGCGAGATGTTCTCGATCATGACGATGGCGTCGTCGACGACGAAGCCGGTCGCGATCGTCAGCGCCATCAGCGACAGGTTGTTCAGGCTGTAGCCCAGCAGGTACATCACGCCGAACGTGCCGACGAGCGAGATCGGCACGGCGAGGCTGGCGATGATCGTGGCGCGCACGCTGTGCAGGAACGCGAAGATCACGAGAACGACGAGGATCACGGCCAGCACCAGCTCGATCTGCACGTGTTCGACCGAGGCGCGGATGCCGTTCGTGCGGTCCGACAGCACGTCCATGTGGATGCTCTGCGGCAGGCTGGCCTGCAGCTCGGGCAGGCGCTGCTTGATGGCGTCGACGGTCGCGATCACGTTGGCGCCCGGCTGGCGCTGCACGTTCAGGATGATCGCCGGCTTCATGTTCGCCCACGCGCCCAGCTTGACGTTTTCCGCGCTGTCGACGACCTTCGCCACGTCGCCCAGGCGCACCGGCGCGCCGTTCTTGTACGAGACGATCAGGTTCGTGTAGTCGGGCACCGTCACCAGCTGGTCGTTGGCGTTGATGGTGTACGCGCGCAGCGGGCCGTCGAAGCTGCCCTTGGCGCTGTTGGCGTTGGCGTTCGTGATCGCGGTGCGCAGCGTGTCGAGACCGAGGCCGTTCGCGGCCAGTGCTTCGGTGTTGGCCTGGATCCGCACGGCCGGACGCTGGCCGCCCTGCAGGGACACGAGGCCCACGCCCGTCACCTGGCTGATCTTCAGCGCGAGGCGCGTGTTGACGAGGTTCTGCACCTCCGTCAGCGGCATCGAGTCGGACGTGATGGCGAGCGTCAGCACCGGCGCGTCGGCCGGGTTGACCTTGGCGTAGACCGGCGGCGCCGGCAGGTCGGTCGGCAGCAGCGAGCCGCCCGCGTTGATGGCGGCCTGCACTTCCTGCTCGGCCACGTCGAGCGTCTGGCCCAGCGTGAACTGCAGGGTGATCACGGAGACGCCGGCCGCGCTGTTGGAACTCATGCGCGCCAGGCCCGCCATCTGGCCGAACTGGCGTTCCAGCGGCGCCGTCACGGTGCGCGCCATCACTTCCGGGCTCGCGCCGGGGTACAGCGTCTGCACCTGGATGGTCGGGAAGTCGACCTGCGGCAGCGCCGACAGCGGCAGGAATTTATAGCCGACGAGACCCGCCAGCACGATCGCCAGCATCAGCAGCGACGTGGCGACGGGGCGGCGGATGAAGGGGGCGGAGGGGCTCATGCGCCGCCTCCGCTGCCGTAGGGTGGGCACCCTGTGCCCACGCGTACGACGGACGCCGGCCCGGCTGCGGCATATTTCACGGCGCGTATCGCCGCGTGGGCACGGTGTGCCCACCCTGCAACGGCAATCATTGCGCAGCCCCTTCCTGCTGGCGACGGCGGTGCTGGCCCGCCTGGCCCGGTTTGGCGCCCGCCTGCCCGCCTTGCCCGCGCGCCGGGTTATCGCCCGGCAGCGTCACCTTCGCGCCGTCCTTCAGGCGGTCGGCGCCTTCCGTGATGACGGTCTCGCCGCCTTGCAGGCCGCTCGTGACCTCGACGCGCTCGGCGTTTTCCTCGCCCCGCTTCACGTTGGTCAGCGCCACCGTGCGGGTCTGGGGGTTCAGCACGTACACGTAGTCGCCGCCGGCGCCGTGGCGCAGCGCCGTCACCGGCACCGTGATCGCGTTCTTGATGACGTTCACCTGCAGGCGGATGTTCACGAACTGGCTGGGGAACAGCTTGGCGCCCTCGTTGCCGAAGCGGGCCTTGGCCTTGACGGTGCCGGTGGTGGTGTCGACCTGGTTGTCGAGCGCCATGAAGCGGCCCTGCGCCAGCTCGCGCGTGCGGGTGCGGTCCAGCGCCGTCGCGGGCAAGGCGGCGTTCGCGTTGATGCGCTCCTGGAGCGCCGGCAGGTGGTCCTGCGGCACGGCGAATTCGACGTCGATCGGCGATTGCTGGGTGATGACGGCGATGCCGTTCGCGTCGCTGCTGCCCACGAGGTTGCCGATGTCCACCGTGCGCAGGCCCACGCGGCCGGCGATCGGCGCGCGCACCTGCGTATAGCCGAGATTGATCTGCGCGATGCCTTCGGCCGCCTTGTCGGTCGTGACGGCGCCCTGCAGCTGCTTCACCAGCGCGGCCTGCGTGTCGACGTCCTGGCGCGCGATCGAATCCTGCTGGAGCAGGGTCTGGTAGCGCCCCAGCGTGACCTTGGCCGATTCGAGCTGCGCTTCGTCGCGCTGGCGCTGGCCCGTGGCCTGCAGCAGCGCCATCTGCGAGGGGCGCGCGTCGATCGTGGCCAGCACCTGGCCCGCCTTGACGAGCTGGCCTTCCGTAAACAGGATCTTCTGCAGCACGCCGCCGACCTGCGGCCGCACGGTCGCGACGGCGGCCGGGGTCACGGTGCCGAGGGCGTCCAGCACGATCGGGATGTCGGCCCGCTCGGCCTTGCCGACGCCGACCGTCGTGGCCGGCGCACCGCGCCCGCCGCCCGGACCGCCGCGGCCCGCACCGGCGCCCGCACCACCCGCCCTGCCCGCACCGCCGGGACCGGCCTGCGGCTGCTGGTGCACGAGGTGCCAGGCCAGCCACCCCAGGCCGCCCATTGCGACGATGGCGACGATGGTGCCGATCACGCGGGTGCGGCGCGCGCGCCGGGGTTGGGTCGGGGTCTTGTTTTTGTCGGGTGTGACGGTCGAATCCATGCTAATCCTTCGGCGGCCAAATGTTCAAAAGCACAATAAAAGTTCCTTTGCAATGTAGCACGGCCTGCTGCCACTTTATGTTTCGTAACGTACGGACAGCGCATTGCTCAGACCGGTGAGCGGACGTCCCGCCGGACGCGGGAAGTTGCTTCTTTACACGGCTTTACACAGAAGCCGCCCACATGCGGGGAGATCGAAACAAAACGGGCGTGGGAGGATTCCCACGCCCGTTTTGCGGTGTATGTATGCCTGACTACACGCTGTTACAAAGATTAACGCCCTGGAAAGGTTCAGGGCACCGCGCACAGGCAGTGCGTGACGGCCGCGAACGGTTGCTTGCGGTCGGCCACGGCCGACAGCCAGCCCAGGTCGCGGGCGATGCCCGCCGTCGTGTTGCCGCCCAGCGCGGCCGAGCCGAGATCGGCCGGCAGCAGGCCCAGCTTCACCTGCACGGTCAGGACCTGCGCGTCCGACAGGCCCATGCGCTCCAGCACGCGCTCGGCCAGCGTGGTCGGCTGCTCGGCATACGTGATGCGGTAATCGTCGCCCAGGTTGGCGCGCTTGGCGGCCGAACGCAGCGCGTCGCCGTAGCTGCCCAGGCGGTCGACGAGACCGCGTTCCTTCGCCTGCGTGCCGGTCCACACGCGGCCCTGGCCCACTTCGTCGATCTTCGCCGGCGTCGTCTTGCGCGCGATGGCGGCCTTGGTCGTGAACTCGTCGTACACGTGGTTGATGCTGGACTGGATCAGCTGGCCGAAGCGCGGATCGAGCGGGCGCAGCGGATTGTAGGCGTCCGCGAGCCACGTGGTCGTCACGCCGGCCGTGTGGATGCCGAGCTTGTCGACGACCTTGTCCGCGGTCGGCAGGATGGCGAACACGCCGATCGAACCGGTGACGGTGGACGGGTCGGCGATCACTTCGTCGGCCGCCAGCGAGATCCAGTAGCCGCCCGACGCGGCCACGTCGCCCATCGACACGACGACGGGCTTGCCGGCCGCGCGCGTCAGTTCCAGCTCGCGCCGGATCAGTTCAGAACCATAGGCGCTGCCGCCCGGCGAATTGACGCGCAGGACGACGGCCTTCACGGATTTGTCCTCGCGCACGCTGCGGATCAGGTTCGCGGTCGAGATGCCGCCGACCATGCCGGGGCCGCCCGTGCCTTCCGTGATGTCGCCGGCCGCCACGACGACGGCCACCGCGTCGCCGAACGGCCTGTCCGGATTGCGCGCCACGTAGTCGGCGAAGCCCACCTGGCGGAAGCTCTTGATATGGTCGTCGTACACGCCGCGCTTGATGAACATGTCGCGCACTTCGTCGCGGGTCTTGACGCCGTCGATCAGCTTCCAGTCCAGCGCCACCTTGGACGCGTTGCCGTTGGCCGCTTCCAGGCGCTGCGGCAGTTCGTCGATGCCTTTCGCGATCGACCCCGCCGGCAGCTTGCGCGCCTTCTCCACCTCGGCCGTGTAGGCCGTCCACAGGCCGTTGTAGAGGAACGTGTCCGCCTCCTGCGCAGCCTGCGACGGGCCGTTGCCGATGAACGGCTCCGCGAAGCTTTTATACGTGCCGACCTTCATCAGGTTGACGGTGACGCCGACCTTGTCCAGCGCGTCGCGGTAGTAATTGCGGTGGCGGCCGAAGCCTTCGATCAGCACCATGCCCATCGGGTGCAGGTAGATTTCGCTGGCGTGCGCGGCGATCAGGTAGCGCTTCTGGTCGAAGTTGCCGCCCCAGACGACGACGCGCTTGCCGGCCGCCTTCACGCGCTCGATGCCCGCGCCGATCTCGCGCACCGACGCGAGGCCGCCGCCATCCATCTCGTCCAGCAGCACGAGGACGTCGCTCACGTTGCTGTCCTTCGCGGCGCCGTCCAGCGCCTTCAGCACGTCCGGCAGGCGCACGAGGCGGCGGCCGTTGCCCGACAGGCCGGCGACGACGGAATCGCGCACGCTGCCCGCGCGCGCTTCGACCAGTTCGCCCTTCAGGTCCAGCACGAGCGCCGTCTTCGGCGCCAGCGGCTTGAGCCCGCCGCCGAACAGGGCCCAGAAGAAGGCGATCAGGATGACCAGGAAGATGAGGTTCAGCACGAAGCGGCGGGTGGCGTCGAGGCCGCGCCACAGCGCGCCGATGCCGCGGCGCAGGGAGGAGAAAGGCTTGAATGACATTAGGGCTCCGGCTAGTTGAGATTCGGTTCGGTCAGGGCGGACGGCTCGGCGCGGCGCGAGATCGCGAACAGGCCGGCGAATACGAGGGCGCCGTTCACGATCAGCAGTTCGAGGCCGAGGCGGTAGCTGCCCAGCAGCGCATGCTGGTAATACTCCAGCAGCGCGCACAGGATCGGCGCGCCGATGGTCACCACGGGCACGAGGCGGTCGTGCAGCGTCCGCGTCGTCGTCATGCCGAAGGCGAACAGGCCCAGCAAGGGTCCGTAGGTATAGCTTGCCAGCTTCAGGATGACGACGATCATGCTGGGATTGTCCACCCATTTGAAGACGAGCACCATTACGAGGAACAGCAGCGCGAACGCGAGGTGCACGTGGCGGCGCAGGCGCACGCGCCGGTGTTCCGTCAGGTCGGCGCGGCGCTTGATGCCGAGGATGTCGATGCAGAACGTGGACGTCAGCGCCGTGATGGCGCCGTCGGCGCTGGGGAACAGCGCCGAGATCAGCGCGATCAGGAAGACGATCTGCACCGCGGCGGGCAAATGGCCCATGACGACGGCCGGGAAGATCTTGTCGCCCATCGCCGTGACGCCGGCGATGGGCGCGTACAGGTACAGCAGGCCGCCGAGGAACAGGAAGGCGCACAGCACGACCACCAGCACCGCCGTGAGGCTCAGCAGGTTCTTCTGCGAATCCTTCAGCGTCTTCACGGAGATCGTCTTCTGCATCATTTCCTGGTCCATGCCCGTCATCGTCAGCACGATGAAGACGCCGGCCACGATCTGCTTGAGCCAAAAGCCGGGGCTGTCCGGGTCGTGCGTGAACACGCGCGCGAGGCCCCGCTCCTGCATCTGCCGCAGCGCCTGCGGAATGGTCAGGTCGAGCTGGCCCAGCATGAACGCGACGCAGGCGAACAGGCCGGCCAGCATGCATATCGTCTGCAGCGTATCCGTCCAGACGATGGTCTTCACGCCGCCCTGGACCGTGTACAGCAGGATCATGCCGAGGATGATGAAGGTCGTGAGCCAGAACGGGATGCCGAGGCTGTCGAGGATGATGGTCTGCAGCACGGCGACGACCAGGTACAGCCGCGCCGTGGCGCCGAACAGGCGCGACAGGATGAAGAACCCCGCCCCGCTCTGGTAGGCGCGCCGGCCGAGGCGCACGTCGAGGTAGTGGTAGATCGACGTCAGGCGCAGGCGGTAGTACAGCGGCAGCAGCAGGCAGACGACGGCGATGTAGCCGAACACATAGCCGATGAGGATTTGCGCGTAGCCGAAGCCGTCGGTCCCGACGGCGCCCGGCACGCTGATGAACGTGGCGCCCGACAGCGTGGTGCCGACCATGCCGAAGGCGACGAGCATCCAGTTGCTGCTCTTGTTACCGATGAAGAAACTGTCGTTGTTGGCGCCGCGGCCCGTGGCCCAGGCGACGCCGAGCAGCAGGGCGAAATACGCGATGAGGATACAGAAAAGCAAAGCCGGGGACATCGAGGATCCAAAAAGTTATCCGATCGCCCAGCAATATACCTTAAGCCTGCGCGGCCCGATCAAATGCCCTGCCCCGGCATCCGTTCGAACGGCCCGATGCATGCTTCCATCGTCTCGTCCCGGCACATCACGAACCGCGCACCGGACGGGTGGAAGCGGAGGTAGTTGGTGGCGCGCGTGCCCGGCTTCATGATCTCGCCGGAGCAATCCTGCTTGCCGTTGTCCTTCACGATCCTGTCGTCGAGTTTATAGAAACCCTTGACGCTGGGCTTCTCGGCCACCGTGAACTCGCTTTCGGACACCTCTTCCGCGCTTTTGACGAGCGTCGTGCCGTCGCCGCGGAAGTGGTAGGTTTCGGAACAGCCGAGTTGCGGGATGGCCAGGATCCAGATGCCCAGCAATGGATGCGCCGCGGAGGGCGCGGCCGCCCCGGCCGGCAGCGCGGTTGCGACGAGGAGGCAGGCAAGCAGTCCGGCGAGCGTACGCATGGTGGGCCTTTGCATGACGGTGGACGCGGAGGCGTTATTGTTATTATTGCACAGGCGTGAGTGGGACGTGCGCGTCGTCGTTCCCGCGCAGGCGGGAATCCATGCCGAGCGACAGAATTCGGTAACTTGGAAGCCTTGTGGCGTATCCGATATTCGAATTCGGAACCTCAGTATGGGTTCCCGTTTTCACGGGAACGACTTGTCAGCTGTTTTCCGGCGGCGTCTTCGCCTTGGCCGGCCGGCGCGGTGCGCGCGTGGCCGGCTTGCGCGACGGCGCCTTGTGCGCCGGGCGGCCCGATTTCTTGCGGCCCGCTTTCGCGCCCTCGCCTTCCGCCTCCGCGGCGTCGGCCGGCGCTTCCACCGGCTGCACGTCCGGCGCCGCAACGCCCGCTTCCTGCGCCACCGGCTCCGCAGCCACGGCCGTGGCGGCCTCGGCGACCGCGGCCTCGCCCTTGCGCGCGGCCGGCTTGCGCGGCGTGCGCGTCGCGCGGCGGCGTTCCTTCGCCGGCGCGGGCGCTTCCTCGGCGGCGGCGGGCTCGACGGGCTCGGCGGTCACCGCGGGCTCCTCGGCTGCGACGGCCGGCTCGGGCGTTTCGGCCAGGTCCGGCGTCGGCGCCGGCCAGGTGGCCATGGCGGCGTCTTCGGAAGCCGGCACGGGCGCCTGCGCTTCACGGCCCTTGCGTCCGCGGCCGCCGCGGCGGCGCGGTTCGCGGGCGGAAGCCGGCGCTTCGTTCGGCTGCTCGTCCTGGGTTTCCGCGGCCAGCTCGTCGCCGGCTTCCTGAATGGCCGGCTCGGCCGCCTGCTGCGGCTCGAGCGCGATCTCCCCCTGCGCGGCTTCCACCGGCTGCAGGTCGACCTGGGCGTTGGCGCCGCGGAAGACATACGTGCCGGATTTCTCGTCGCGGCCGAATTCGAACAGGCCGCGCGTCTGCGCCTCTTCCAGCAGGTTGCCGAACGTGCGGAAGCCGTAATAGGTTTCGGAGAAGTCCGGACGGCGGCGCTTCAGCGTATCCTTCAGCAGCGACGCCCAGATCTTGCCGGTGTCGCCCCGTTCGGAGACGAGCGCGTCGAAGGTCTCGACGACCATCTCCAGCGCCTGCAGCTTGCGCGCTTCCATCTCTTCGCCCTTGCGCTTGTCGCCGTCCGACGGGCGGCGGCCCTGCTGCGGCTGGGCCTTGCGTTCGTCGCGCTTGGCGGCGGCGCGGCGCTGTTCGCGCACGAGGTCGTCGTAGAAGATGAACTCGTCGCAGTTGGCGACCAGCAGGTCCGACGTCGACTGCTTGACGCCCACGCCGATCACCCGCTTCGCATTCTCGCGCAGCTTGGAGACGAGCGGCGAGAAGTCCGAGTCGCCCGAGACGATCACGAACGTGTTGACGTGCGCTTTCGTGTAGCACAGGTCGAGCGCGTCCACGACCATGCGGATGTCGGCGGAATTCTTGCCCGACTGGCGCACGTGCGGAATTTCGATCAGTTCGAAGTTCGCTTCATGCATCGTCGCCTTGAAGCCCTTGTAGCGATCCCAGTCGCAATAGGATTTCTTGACCACGATGCTGCCCTTGAGCAGCAGGCGTTCGAGGACGGGCTTGATGTCGAATTTCTCGTAATTCGCATCGCGCACGCCGAGTGCGACGTTTTCGAAGTCGCAGAACACCGCCATGCTGATATTGTCTGGAGATGAAGCCATGTGTGTTGTTGTGTGGTTGGTAGACAAGCTGACCACGGATTATACGCAACAACGTCGACGACACGGTCGCGGACGCGTCCGGTGTCCGTGCGGTCAGCCCAGCCGCTCCAGCGTGGCCGGGTCGGGACGGCCGTCGAAGAACTGGTCGAGGCAGGCCTGGAAGATCGCTTCGTGGGGCGCCACGTCGGCGAACAGGGTCATCGAGGACTGAAATTTCAGGTTGTCGGGGTGGCCGAAGATTTCGTCGACGCCGCGGTCGTCGTGGCTGGCGACGGCCGTCGCGCACGCGCGCAGGCGCGGCCCCAGCACGGGGTGCCCGAGATAGGCCGCAGCCTCGTCGGCGGAACGGATCGCATAGCGCTGCGCCATCGCGCTGTGGCCCAGTCCCTCGACCTGGGGAAAGATGAACCACATCCAGTGGGTGCGCTTGTGGCCGGCGCGCAGCTCGGCCAGGGCCGTGTCGTAGATGCCGTTCTGGGCTTCCACGAAGCGGTCCAGGTTGAAGTCGGTTGCCATCGATATTCCTCCTGCCCGCATGCTACGCCATGTTTGTTAAAGTGGCGCACGATGAAACCCGAACACCTGATCCTCCTCCTGACCCGTGAAATGCCGTACGGCAAGTACAAGGGCCGCACGATCGCCGAACTGCCCGGCCACTACCTGGGCTGGTTCGCCCGCGAAGGCTTTCCGAAGGGCGAGCTCGGCGAGCTGCTCGCCCTCATGTACGAGCTCGACCACAACAACCTGCGCGGGCTGCTGGACCCGCTGCGGCGATGATCGATTTTTTCGATCCTATGCCATAAAACTACTCGTTTTTCTTTGCGGGGCGGCTTCCCTATACTCATTCCATCGACAAGCACACAACACAAGGAGCAGATCATGATGGAAGTCCGCAGGAGCGATGAACGGGGCGCCGCCGACCACGGCTGGCTGATGTCCAAGCACAGCTTTTCGTTCGCCGATTACTACGACCCGCGCCACAGCGGCTTCGGCCCGCTGCTGGTGATCAACGAAGACCGCGTCGCCCCGGGCGGCGGCTTCGGCACGCACGGCCACCGCGACATGGAGATCATCTCGTACGTGCTGGACGGCGCGCTGGAGCACAAGGACAGCATGGGCACCGGCTCCGTGCTGCACTACGGCGACGTGCAGCGCATGAGCGCCGGCACCGGCGTGCGCCACAGCGAGTTCAATGGCTCGAAGACCGATCCCGTGCACTTCCTGCAGATCTGGATCGAGCCGGACACGAAAGGCATCCCGCCCAGCTACGAGGAAAAGCATTTTTCGACGGACAGCAAGAAGGGCAAGCTGCGCCTGATCGCCTCGCGCGACGGCCGCCAGGAGTCCGTGCTGATCCACCAGGACGCGTCGATCTACGCCGCCATCCTGGACGAAGGCGACAAGGCGGAACATGCGATCGACCGTGCGCGCCTGGCATATGTGCACGTGATCCGCGGCGACGTCACCGTCAACGGCGTGCCGCTGAAGGATGGCGACGCGCTCAAGATCGGCGGCGAGGAGAAGATCGTGTTCGACCACGCCGAAGCGGCCGAACTGCTGCTGTTCGACCTGCCGGCCTGACGCCGGCTACACCCGGCCGATCCGCATGTTAATGGGCCAGGACACCGGACGCGCCGTGTCCGGGTCCCCCCACAGCGCGGCGAGGTCGGCGGCGAACGCCACGAGCAGCGCTTCCCTGCCGGCTTCCCGCGCGCCGCGCGTGGCGGACCACGTCGATACGTAGCCGAGGAATTCGGCCAGGCGCCATTCGAGGCGGATCGCCAGCGCTGGCGGCGTGAATTCCTCGAACGGAAAAGCGATGGTCGCATAGCCCGTGTCGACGAGCTTGCGCTCCGGCGGCCAGTACGGGCCGATCTCGTCCCGGTAGAACGCCTGGAAGCGCCGGTCCAGGTCGGGCTCCAACTTCAAAACGCCGTAGCTGACGAGCGCCACGACGGCGCCGGGAACGGCGATCCGGCGCACTTCCCCATAAAACGCCGGCAGGTCGAACCAGTGCGCGGCCTGCGCCGCGGTGATCAGACTCGCGCTCGCGTCGGGCACCGGCAGCCGTTCGGCGGGCGCGCATTCGTAGTGGATGCGCGCGTGCGGGACGGCGTTCGCGATCTGGTCGGCGCTCGGGTCGAGCCCGATCACGCGCCGGAAGTGAGGCGCGAGCAGCTGCGTCAACTGCCCGTTGCCACACCCCACGTCGACCGCGAGCCGGTCGTCCGGCGCCGCGGACGCGAGAAACGCGGCGAGCTCCGGCGGGTATTCGGGCCGGAACCGGGCATAGGCCAGTCCTCCCTGGTCGAACCAGTTTCGTGTATCGCTCGTCATTCGCCCTCCTGTTCCTGTTGTCGTCCATTCCACCACATACTACCCTGCCACAATCGCGTGTCGAATGTTAAATTGCGTCAGTATAATGAAGCTCTAGGGCAACTTTGGACTCCAGCAACATGAGCGCACAACCCAGCGTCCTCGTCGTCGAGGATGACGTCCACATCGCCCACGTCCTCGGCTTCATGCTCGAGCGCCAGGGGTATCGCGTGATCCACGTGGCCGACGGCCGTGCCGCCGTCCAGCACGTCGTGTCGCAACCGGCGCCCGACCTCGTGCTGCTGGATGTGATGTTGCCCTACGTCGACGGGTTCGAGATCGTGGGCCTGATCCGCGCGCAGGCCGGTTGGGAAGCGGTCCCCGTGCTCATGCTGACCGCCAAGAACACGGAGCGCGACACCGTGCGCGCCCTCGACGCCGGCGCCAACGATTTCATCATCAAGCCGTTCCAGCCGCAGGAATTGCTGGCGCGCCTGCGCCGCTACCTGAAGACGCCCGAATGATCCTGCCGACGGGCGGCGAAGGACGCCCGGCTGTGCCGCCTGCAATCGACGCGCGACATCGACGGCAGCGCGACCACCTTCCACAAGAACAAGTCCACGCTGCTGCGCCTGCTGCCCGGCCTGGAAACCGAAGCCCTGACCGGCCTTGTTGATGAAATCGTTTTCATATACCCTTGGAAACGACCATCACGCACAAGAACTGGAGACCCGCTTGACCAATCCATCCCGCCGCAACGCGTTCAAGACCCTGCTGGCCGGCGCCGGCGCCGCATCGCTGCCCATCGCCCTGCCCGCACAGGCCGCCGCATCCAAAAACGCCGCCTGCGCGCCCGCCACCCCCGGCTGGGGCCGCGGCATCGAAGGCCTGCGCAAGGCCGACCGCGGCGACGGCACGTACGTCAACCCGATCATCGCGGGCGACCACCCGGATCCGACGATCCTCAAGGACGGCAAGGACTATTACATGACCTTCTCGTCCTTCTTCTCGTACCCGGGCATCGTGATCTGGCATTCGACGGACCTGGTGAACTGGGCGCCGGTCGGTCCCGCATTGAAGAAACCGCTGGGCACGATCTGGGCGCTCGACCTGTGCAAGCACAACGGCCGCTACTTCATCTACATCCCGGCCGCGCCGGACGGCAAGCCGTGGTCGATCTACGCCATCTGGGCGGACCGCATCGAGGGGCCGTGGAGCGATCCGGTCGACCTTAGGATCGAAGGCTGCATCGATCCGGGCCACGTGGTGGGCGAGGACGGCAAGCGCTACCTGTTCGTCAACGGCATCCGCCGCATCCGCCTCACCGACGACGGTCTCGCGACCGACGGCGCCGTCGAGCCGGCCTATCAACCGTGGCACTATCCGGAAGACTGGGTCACCGAGAATTTCGCGCCGGAAGGGCCGAAGCTGCTGCGCCACGGCGAGTACTTCTACCTGATCACGGCGGTGGGCGGCACGGCCGGCCCGGTGACGGGGCACATGGTGATCGCGGCCCGCTCGAAGTCCATCGACGGTCCGTGGGAGCACTGCCCGCACAATCCGCTCGTGCGCACGACCGGCACGACGGAACCCTGGTGGTCGCGCGGCCACGCGTCGCTCGTCGAGGGGCCGGCCGGCGACTGGTGGATGATCTATCACGGCTACGAAAACGGCTACCGCACGCTGGGCCGCCAGACCCTGCTCGAGCCGATGGAATGGACGGCCGACGGCTGGTTCCGCGCCAAGGGCGGCGACCTCTCGAAGCCGCTGCAAAAGCCGCGCGGCGGCAAGGCGGAGCCGAACGGCTTTGCGTTGTCCGACGATTTTTCGAAGGACCGTTTCGGCGTCCAGTGGTCGTTCCACGACCCGGCGCCGGACGAGATGACGCGCGTGCGCTTCGCGAACGGCGGCCTGGAAATCAGGGGCAAGGGCGCGACGCCGGCCGACAGCACGCCGCTCACGTGCGGCGTCGGCGACCGCGCGTACGAGGCCGAGATCACCCTCGACCTGGTCGGCCCGGCCGAAGGCGGCGTGCTCCTGTACTACAACCCGAAGGCGTTCGTCGGCCTCGGCTTCGCGCCCGACACGATCAAGACGTACCAGTACGCCGAGGAGCAGGCGTGGGCGCGGCGTCCGCAGGCCGTCTCCAGCGTGCGCGTGCGCCTGACGAACGATGCGAACGTGGTGACCTTCCGCTACTCGTTCGACGGCGGCAAGACGTGGATCCTGCACGGCACGCGCATGGAGGTGTCGGGGATCCACCACAACGTGTTCGGCGGCTTCCTGAGCCTGAAGGTGGGGGTGTACGCGGCGGGCAAAGGGACCGTGCGCCTGCGTGATTTCCGCTACCACGCGCTGCCGTCGGGCTGACGCGACACGGACGGCGCGGACGCGCGCCACCCGTGTTCCGGAACTGCTAGGATGCGCGGACATCGTAACCAAAAGTTTACATGCACGCGAACCCGCCAAGTACAGGCCGCGCCGACGGCGTCCCGGACGACGCCCAGCGCCGCTTCGACGATCTGCTCGCCCACCTGCCGGCCGGTGTGGTGATGCACGATGCCGCCGGCGGGGTGCTGGCGGCCAATCGCCAGGCGCTGGCGCTGCTGGGGCGCAGCGAGCACCGGATGCAGGACGCGGAGGCCGGCGACGGCGCCTGGCATTTCGTGCGCGCGGACGGCAGCCGCATGCCGCCTTCCGATTATCCCGTGAACACGGTCCTGCGCACGGGCGCCAAGGTGTCGGACCTCGTCGTCGGGGTGTTCCGCCCGGCCCATGGCGACGTGCGCTGGGCAATCTGCAACGCGTATCCGGAGCGCGACGACCAGGGCCTCATCCACCGTGTCATCGTCTGCTTCACGGACTGCACGGCCCTCAAGGACGCGGAACAGTCGCTGCATAAATCCGAGGAGCGCATGCGCCTCGCGCTGCAGGGGTCGACCGATGCGCCGTGGGACTGGGACCTCGTCACCGGGGAAATGTATTATTCGGCGCGCTGGTGGGACATGCTCGGCTACGTCCCCGGCGAGCAGCCGGGCGACGCACAAGCGTGGGTGCGGCTGATGCACCCCGAAGACCGCCACGGGGTGATCGCCTTCCTCGACGACCTGCTGCCCGGGCCGCGCCAGACCTACAGCATGGAATTCCGCCTGCGCCACCGCGACGGTCACTACGTTCCGGTGCTGGGCCGCGGCTTCATCCTGCGCGACGGCGCCGGCAAGGCCATACGGCTGTCCGGCACCAACACCGACCTCACGGAACGCAAGCAGGCCGAGCACCGTATCCACGAACTGGCCTACTTCGACCAGTTGACGGGCCTGCCGAACCGGCGCTTCCTGATCGACGAGCTGGGCCAGATCCTCGCGCGCAACGGCCGCGCGGGCCGCCACGGCGCCCTGCTGTTCCTCGACCTCGACAACTTCAAGCTCCTGAACGACACGATGGGCCACGACGTGGGCGACCTGCTGCTGCGCGAAGTGGCGCGGCGGCTGCGCCTGGCGCTGCGCGAAGGCGACCACCTCGCGCGGCTGGGCGGCGACGAATTCGTGATCGTGCTGGAAAACCTCGGCGCCACCCAGGCCGAGGCGACGGCCGAAGTCCATGCCGTGGGCCGCAAGATCCTCGACGTACTGGGCGAGCCGTTCGAACTGGCCGGGCGCCAGTGCGCCAGCAGCCCGAGCATCGGCGTCACGCTGTTCGACGGCGCCCCCACCAGTATCGACGCGCTGCTGCGCCAGGCCGACCTCGCGATGTACCGCGCCAAGGACGAGGGCCGCAACACGCTGCGCTTCTTCGACCCCGGCATGCAGGCCGCGGTCGACCGCCAGGCCGCGCTGGCGGCGGCGCTGCGCACGGGCCTCGCGCGGCGCCAGTTCGTGCTGTACTGCCAGCCGCAGTTCGGCCGCGACGGGCGCCTCGTCGGCGCGGAAGCGCTCGTGCGCTGGAGGCGCGGCGCGGACGAACTGGTGGGCCCCGGGGAATTCATCGGCGCGGCCGAATCGGGCGGCCTGATCGCCGCGCTCGGGATGGACGTGCTGGAACAGGGCTGCCACGCGCTCGCGCGCTGGGCGCGCGCGCCACGCCTCGCCTCGCTGAAGCTCGCGGTGAACGTCAGCGTGCACCAGTTGCGCGACCCCGATTTTCCGCACGCCGTCGCCGCCCTGCTCGCCGCCACGGGCGCACGCGCCGACTGCCTGACGCTGGAACTGACGGAAAGCGTGTTCGCGCGCAATCCGGACGACCTGGCCGACCGCATGCGGCAGCTGCGCAGGCTCGGCATCCACTTCGCGCTGGACGATTTCGGCACCGGGTATTCATCGCTGGCCTACCTGGCGCGCTTTCCGCTGGAGGCGCTGAAGATCGACCGCTCGTTCGTGCAGGACGTCGGCCACGACCCGAACGCGTCGTCGATCGTCGAAGCCATCATCGCACTGGCGCGCAAGCTGCACCTGACGACGATCGCCGAGGGCGTGGAGCTCGATGCGCAGCACGCGTTCCTGGCGGCGCACGGCTGCGACGTCATGCAGGGCTATCTGCTGGGCCGCCCGGTGGCGCTGGACGAATTCGAGCGGCGCTACGGCCGCCCGGTCGAAACAAGCCTTCAGGCGGCGAGCGGCAGCTCGACGTAGAACGTGGTGCCGATTCCTTCGACGCTGTCGAACCGGATGGTCCCGCCCATTTCTTCGACGATCGTCTTGCAGATCGACAGCCCGAGGCCCGTGCCGCCCTGACGGCGCGAATCGGCGCCGTCGGCCTGGGCGAAGCGCTCGAACACGCGCTCGTGGAACGCTTCCGGAATGCCCGCACCCTCGTCGGCCACGACGAGGCGCACATACTCCGCGCCCGTCTCGACCTGCATGCGCACCGTCGATCCGGGGCCGGAAAACTTGATCGCATTCGACAGCAGGTTCGTGAGCACCTGGGCCAGGCGGTCGCGGTCGACGTGCGCCCGTGCGTGTTCCGCGCCGGGCGCCGCCACGCACGACAGTTCGATGCCCGCTTGCGCGGCGAAGCTCCGCATCGCGGCGACGGCATCCCTGGCCAGCGGCAGCACCGGCTGCACTTCCCGTTCGAACGCCATGCTGCCGGCGTCCATCTTCTGGATGTCGAGCACGTCGCCGATCAGCCGCACCAGCCGTCCCGAACTGGCGTTGGCGACGTCGACGAGGCCTTGCGCATCGGGCGGCAGCTCGCCCGCCATGCCGTCGGCCAGCAGCGCCAGCGACGCCGAGATCGCGGTCAGCGGCGTGCGCAGTTCGTGCGACACCGTCGACACGAATTCGTCCTTCATCCGTTCGACTTCCTTGCGCGCCGAGATGTCGTGCACGAAGGCGGAAAAGAACAGGCCGTCGCCCGTGCCGGCCAGGCCCAGGGTCATCTCGACGGGAATCTCGCGGCCGTCGCGCGCGAGCAGCACGCGTTCGACGCGCTGGCCGAGGATGTCCAGTTCGCCCTTCGCGAGGAAGCCGGCGAGCAGTTCGCGCGAGCGGGCGCGGGAGCGTTCCGGCATCACGAGTTCCGAGGCCACGCGGCCCAGCGCCTCGTCGCGCGGCCAGCCGAGCATCTTCTCCGCCGCCGAGTTCCAGTCGCAGATGCGGCCACGCATGTCGATGCCGACGAAGGCGTCCTGCGCCGTCTCGATGATGGTGGCGATGCGCTGCTCGTTGGCGCGCACGCTGGCCAGCGCCTGTTCCAGCTCGCGCGTGCGCTGGGAGACCCGCGCTTCCAGCGTCGCGTTCAGGTCTTCCAGCGCGCGCCGGCGGCGCACGAGGTTCGCGACGAGCGCATTGAGGGTCGTGGCCAGCGCGCGCACCTCGGCATAGCCGCCCTTGCGGATTTCGATCGGGGCCGTCTCGCCCGCGCGGATGCGCTGCGCGGCGTCGGCCAGGTCGCCCAGCGGCCGCGTGATGCGGCGCGCCAGCCACACGCCCGCCAGCGAGAACAGGACCGCCAGCACCACGCCGCTGGCCAGGCCGTATTCGCGCAGACGGCGCACGGGGGCGAACGCGTCGTCGACGTTCTGGCGCACCAGCACCGTCCAGCCCAGACCCGGGTACTCGCCGTAGCCGTGCCCCAACTGGTAGCCGACCAGGTAAGCGCGGCCGTCCGGCCATGTCTCGACGACGTAGCCGCCGCGCCGCTGCGCATGGGCCGCCTTCAGGCTGGGCAGGGTCAGGCGCTTGCCCGTCACGCCGGCCGGCCCGAGCAGCACGTTGCCATCCGCATCCACGATCAGGGCCTCGACCTGGCGCCGCGCGGCGATCCCGGCCATCACGGAGCGTTCGACGTCGTGCGCCCACTGCCACGACAGGTGCGCGCCCAGCACGCCGCGCGTCACGCCGTCCGCGTCGACGTACGGGAAGGCGACGTCGACGAAGCGCCAGGGCTCGTCCTTCCTGGGCAGGTAGCTCGCGAGCATCACGGCCTCGTGCACGTCGCCCGCGTTGATGCCGCGCAGGGCGTTGCGGAACCACGGCCGCTTCGACACGTCCGCCCCTTCCAGCAGGCCCTGGGCCGACACCTGCACCTTGCCGTCCAGGCCGGCCAGGCCGATCCAGCTGTAGTAACCGAGGGTGTTCTGGATGCCGTCCAGCGTGGCGCGGCGGCGCTCCTGCGGCTGGTCTTCGCCCAGCACGCGGCGCCGGGCCAGCAGGCCGACCTCGCGGTAGCGTTCGAACATGCCGCGCTCCAGCTTGTCGGACGTCTGCATCGCCAGTTCGGCCAGGCCGTGGCCGATGCTCGTCTGGACCTGTTCCGCCGACTTCCGTTCGATGACGGACGTCAGGACCAGCGTGAGGACGATGGAGAGCAGGATGAAGGCCAGGGCGAGCCAGGCGCTCAGGGCGCGTGGCAGCAGGCGGCGGACGAGTTTCAGGGGATTTGGCATGGGCGGGCAGGAAAACAGGGCGCCGTTTGGACGCTGGCGCCAGCCTAGCACAGCCAAGATTCCGTGCGGCAATTGTGTTGCACCACGTGAACACCCACGTCACGTTTCCGGCGCCCTGTTGTATTTCCGACCAGCAGCACCCATATCGGATGGAAAGGCGCAGGGGCCGATTACACGGCCATGTCCGATTTCCGGTAAACTCGCCTGTTACGTAACCTTATTTACGTAACCCTTTTTGCGTCATCGCCAGGAAAAGCCATGCAAGACAAAGCCACCGCGCCGTCCAACCTCGTCGACTACGTCACGTCGTGCTCCCTGCCGACGCCGTGGGCGCAGTTCACCCTGCATGCGTTCGTCGAGCATGGCCCGGGCCTGGGGCCGGGCGGCAAGGAGCATCTGGCGATGACGCTGGGCGACCTGTCCACGGGCGACGCCCCGCTGGCGCGCATCCACTCCGAATGCCTGACGGGCGACGTGATGTTCTCGCAGCGCTGCGACTGCGGCGCCCAGCTGGAATCCGCGCTGCGCCGCATCGCCGACGAAGGCCGCGGCATTTTGCTGTACCTGCGCCAGGAAGGCCGCGGCATCGGCCTCGTCAACAAGATCCGCGCCTACCGCCTGCAGGAAGCCGGCGCCGACACGGTCGAGGCGAACCTGCAGCTGGGCTTCCACGCCGACGCCCGCAACTACGAGCTCGTGCTGCCGATGCTGGCGCAGTTCGGCATCGACGCCGTGCGCCTGATGACGAACAATCCGCGCAAGATCGACGCCCTCGGCAAGCTGGGCATCCAGGTCGCCGAGCGCGTGCCGCTGCTCGTCAACCGCAACGCCTACAATGACAACTACCTGAACACCAAGCAGGCCAAGCTGGGTCACATGATGACGCCGGTCACCGAAGCCGTGCTCGACAGCGAGTAGCCCTCCCCGCTGCGGGCGCCAGAAGGAGGATGCCATGCGCTTCCCGCCCGCCGCCCTCGCCGCCATCGCGGCGATCATCCTTGCCGCCGCCTCGATCGCCGTCGCGGCCGGCCAGCATGTCAAACCGCCGCCCCAACCGCCCCTCGTGATCCCGCCGGCCACGCCGCCCGCGACGACGCCGCCCGCGCCCGGCCCCGGCGAGACGGACGAGACGGCCGCGCTGCCCACGCCCTCCAGCGCCGCCCAGACCCTGTACGCCGCCGCCAGGGCCGACCTGCTGCAAATCCGGATGCTGCTGCGCAACGGCCGCAGCCAGTCCAGCGTCGGCTCCGGCTTCCTCGTCGGCACCGGCAACCTCGTGCTGACCAATTACCACGTCGTGTCGCAGATGGCGCTCGACCCGGAGGTCTACGTCGGCGAATACGTCGACACGGACGGCAAAAGCGGCCCCGTCGAACTGCTGGCCGTGGACGTGCTGCACGACCTGGCCGTCGTGCGCGTGAACCGCAACGGCACGGGCTTTTTCCAGGTGCCGGACAAGCCCGTCAAACTCTTCCAGGGCCAGTACCTGTACTCGCTCGGCAATCCGCTCGACCTCGGCTTCGCCATCTCGGAAGGGTCGTATAACGGCATCGTCACGCGCAGCTTTTACGAGCAGCTGATTTTCACCGGCCCCATCAACTCGGGGATGAGCGGCGGGCCCAGCGTGACGGCGGCCGGCGTGGTGGCGGGCGTGAACGTGTCGAAGCGCCTTGATGGCGAACTGGTCAGTTTCCTCGTGCCCGTCAAATATGCCCAGGAGCTGCTGCGGCAGGCCGCGACGCAAGCGCATCCACCGAAGAATTTCAATCCGCTGATCGGCCAGCAGCTGCTGGCGCACCAGCGCGCGCTGATCGACCGGCTGCTGGCCGAGCCGCTGTCGATGCGCGCGATGGGGCCGTACCAGGTCCCCGTGCGCGAGTCGCAGCAGTTGCGCTGCTGGGGCCGCTCGAACTTCCGCGCCGAGGCCGAGTACACGCTTGACGCCGTCAGCTGCGCGATGGAAGCGGCGATCTACGTGTCGGACACGCAGCAGACGGGCCACGTGTCGATGACGCACCAGGTGATCCGCTCCAGTTCGCTGCACCCGCTCCAGTTCGCCGTACTGGCCAGCTCGCGCTTCCGCGTCGACCGCATCGGCGCCGGCCGCGATACGCGCCTCACGCGCCCCGCGTGCGCGGAAATGTTCGTGCACACGGCGAGCTTGCCCATGCGCGCCGTGACGTGCGTGCGCGCCTACCGCAAGTTCGCCGGGCTGTACAACTTCACGCTGCTGGCCGCCAGCACGGACGACCCGCATGCGAACCTGCAGAGCCGGCTCGACCTGGCCGGCGTCTCGTACGAGAACGGCATGCGCGCGACACGGGCCTTCCTTGCCGCGCTCGGACGGAGCCGAGCCAAATGAGCGGGCCGTGGTTCGTCGAGCTCCTGGCCAGGAACGGCGACGTGCAGCAGCGCCAGTGCGTCGACCGCCTGCCGATCCGCATCGGGCGCGGCTACGACAACGACGTGATCCTCGACGACGACTACGCGGCCGCCGCGCACGCGGTCGTCGAGCTGGACGCGTCGGGCCGGCTGCTGCTGCACGACCTCGGCACCCGCAACGGCATCGTCATCCAGGGCCGGCGCCGGCAGGACGCCGTGCTGACGGGCGACACGATCGTCCGCATCGGCCACACGGCGCTGCGCGTGCGCGCGGCCGACTGCCCTGTCGCGCCGGAACTCCTCGACCGCACGTTCCACGGCTGGGAAGGCGCGTTGCCCGGTGCGGCGGGCCTGCTGCTGGCCGGCGTGGTCGCGCTGCTCGTGCGCTGGTTCAGCGACACGGAATTTTTCGAGCTGGTGCGCTATGCCGAAGCGCTCGCGGGCGGGCTCGCGGCCGCGCTGCTGTGGGGCGGCATCTGGGCATGCGCCAACCGGCTGTTCGCCCGCCACGCGCGGCTGGGCCGCCATTTGTTCGTGTTCGGCTGCGGCGCCGCGGCCCTCGCCGGCTATGCGCTGCTGGGCAGCCTGCTGGCGTATGCATTGTCCGCCGAAGGCTTCACGCATTACGCGTCGCACGTGGCGGCCGTGCTGCTGGCCGGCATGATCTACTTTCACCTGTGCACGATCCGCCCCCGCAACCGCGTGCGCTACCGCTGGATCTGCGCCGGCTGCGCCGTGCTATGCTCGGCCCTGATTCTGGCTGGCAATGTGCAGCGCACAGGACGCTGGTCCGACGAGCTCTATATGTCCGTGCTGATGCCGCCCGCCATGCGCGTGAGCCCCGACCACGGCGTGGACGAATTCATGCGCGACGTGGAAGCGATGAAAGGCCCGCTCGACCGCAGCCGCGGGCGCAAGCCGGGCGATGACGACTTCGACGATTGACGGCGCCGCGTTGTCGAAAACGAGCCGCCCCGTTCGTCGTACGAACAAGGGGCGCAGTCCGCGCCCCGTCCAACAGGAGAAAGACGATGTCCAGACTGACAGTCCGATGCTTTGCCATGTCCCTCGACGGCTACGGGGCCGGCCCGAACCAGAGCCTGCAGAATCCGCTGGGCGAAGGCGGCGAGACGCTCCACCAATGGTTCCGCGTCACCCGCACGTTCCAGCGCATGCTGGGCGATGAATCGAAAGGCTCGGACGGTCCGGACGAGGACTTCGCCGCGCGCGGCTTCGAGAATGTCGGCGCGTGGATCCTGGGCCGCAACATGTTCGGCCCCGTGCGCGGCCCATGGCCGGATGACGAATGGAAAGGCTGGTGGGGCGACGAACCGCCTTACCACGTGCCCGTGTTCGTGCTGACGCACCACGCCCGGCCCCCGCTGGAAATGAAGGGCGGCACGACCTTTTACTTCGTCACGGACGGCATCGAGGCCGCCCTCGCCCGCGCGCGCGAAGCGGCCAGCGGCAAGGACGTGCGCCTGGGCGGCGGCGTGTCGACCATCCGGCAGTATCTGCAGGCCGGACTGGTGGACGAGATGCACCTGGCCATCGCGCCCGTGCTGCTGGGGTCCGGGGAGGCGCTGCTCACGGGCATCGACCTGCCGGCGCAGGGCTTCCGCTGCACGGAGCACGTGCCGACGCAAGCCGCCACGCACGTGGTGCTGAGCCGCGGCTGACGACTCAGGGATCGAGCGGATCCCACGGGTCGACACGCAGCGAGTGCGGCGACGGCACGAACTCCACCTCGTATGGCGACAGGCGGCGCCCGATGACGCCCGGGTCGTAGCCGAGCTCCGCTGGATTGCGGGCCGCAAACTCCGGACTCGTGATGTAGCGGCTCTGGTCGGCGTTGGCGACGATCAGCGTCGGTTTGTCGAGCGGTGCGCCCATGGCGGCCAGGCGGCGCGTGGCGTTGCGCAGGTTGGTCGTCGTGTGGCGCGCATAGGGTTCGATCACGATGCGCTCGGGTGCAATGTGGAAGCGCTCGATGAGCGCGTTGCGCATCTCGACGGCTTCGACGAAGTGCGATCCCTTCGGATGCACGGCCGCGCCACTCGTGACGATGAAGGCCACGTCTCCTTGCGCGAAGCGGCGGGCGGCCAATTGCAGGTGCAGCTTGCCGCGCGCGCTCAGCGGAATCGTGGGGTTTTCCGGCCCCACGCCCGGGATGATGATCGCCGTGTAGCGATAGCGGCTCCAATCGGTCTTGCGCGCAAGGGCGAACGGCGCAGCGTTGTGCGCCTGGTCGAGCGGCTCGAACGCGACGGCGTCGTGGCGCTCGTTGGCGTCGACGAGGGCGAGCGCCAGGGCGAGACTCGGGTCCAGGCCGACGGCGGGATCGTTCCGGCCCGCGTCGGCCAGCCAGATCGCGTCCGCCACCAGGGCCTTGAAGTCCGCGCTGTCGGTCCGCTCGACGGGACCGTCGATCATCGGATAACGCGGCTGCGTGCCGAACCCGTAGGTCTGCAGCACGTCGTTCAGGCCACGCAGTTCGCGCACGACCTGGGCCCGGATGCCGTCGTCGGCCAGCACCGGCTCGTTGGCCGACGGCGGGACGGCGGCCGCCACCGCGTCCATCTCGGCATCATTCCAGGTGGACGCGAGCAGCAGGCACTTGGGCGCCAGCTGGCAGGCGTCGATGCGTTTGCGGCGGTTCTCCAGCACGGCGGCCAGCGCGGCCGGGACCTGGCCCGGCTTGATGGCGGCCACCATCGGGAACATGCGGCCGGCCATCAGCGACCAGTGGCGGTCGCCGGCCGGGGCGGCGTGCACGGGGAGCGTGGCGGCCAGGGCCGCGGCGAGGATCAGGCGCTTGAACATGGGCGTCACCATGCCTTGCTGACCGAAAAGCGCGCGCTGCGCCCGAAGACCGGACGGCCGTAGATCGCCACCCTGCTGCCCTGGCCCGCCAGCGTATCGGTACGCGTATTGCCTTCAGTGAGCCCCCTGGCGTTGGTGAGGTTGTCGCCCGTGAGCTGGAACTGCCAGTCGCCGCGCGTCGCGGTGACGCCGGCGCCGATGGAATGGTAGGCCGGCAATTCGGTCGCCATGAAGAAGTCGACGTAGCGCTTGCCCGTGTACGCATAGCTGCCGTAGACGTCGACCTCGTTGCCGCCGGCGCTGAAATGGTAGCCCGGACGGACGTTGCCGAAGATCTTGGGCTCGCGGATGATCTGGTTGCCCACCACCCTGGACGGATCGGCGCCGCTGGCGCTGACGAAGTTGCGGTACTGCGGGTCCTGCACGGTCAGCGAGGCGTTCACGACGAAGCGGTCGGTCAGGTACCAGGCGCCGTCGGCTTCCGCGCCGCGCACGACGGCCTTGCCGAAGAACGGCACGGTCTGGTCGTTGCGGCCCGTGGCCGGGTTGAAGGCGACGAAGGACGCATTGAGCGGATCGAATTTGGTATAAAAGCCCGTCACATAAAGGTAAGAACGGCCGAACGTGGCCTTGATGCCGGCCTCGTACTGGTCGGCCTTGGTCGTCAGGACCAGCGGATCGACCGCCGAGGCCACGTTCATCGTCGGCGGCACCTCGAGGTGGGACGCGCGCACGTAGCCGCCCAGGCGCGGCGTGAAATCGTAGTTGGCGCCCAGCGTCCAGTTGGTGGTGTGCGGCTTGAACACGTGCGGCTGGCGCTGGCCCGTGAAGGCGCGTGTCGTGTTGTCGGCCAGCGTCGCCGGGTCGCCCAGGTCGGCCTGCTTCGTCAGCAGCGCATAGCCGTCGTAGTGGTAGCGCTCCGTGCGCACCCCGGCGTCGAGGCGCAGGCGCTCGGTCACGGCCCACGTGTCGTTCAGGTACAGCGCCGCCATGCGCGCGTCGACGTCGCCCTGGTTCAGCGTCGTCGTATAGCGCAGCACACCCTTGTCGGTCACGGCACCGAGCACGGCGCCGCTCGCGGAATACGCGAGCAGGTCGAGGGTGCGCGGCTGGCCCTGCACCTCGATCAGCATGTCGTTATAGACGGACTTGCTGGTGGTGCCGTACGTGCTGCCGTAGACGCCCAGCTTGACGTCGTGGGTGCCCATGCCGGTCTGGAAGTTGCGCGTGACGTTGACGTCGGCCTGGTTCGAATAGAAATGCGCGCCCAGGGCCCGGTACTGGCCCTGCATGACGAGGCCGGAGGCGGCCGCCGGATCGTACGCCTGGGCGCCGCCCGTGCCGGCCAGCGCATAGCCGAGGTGATCGACGGCGCCGAATGCGTTGCGCGCCGCCGGCAGGAAGCCGTTCGCGAAGGCTTTCGCATCGGCCGGGTTCGACGTCGAATAAAAGGCGTCGAAGTCCAGCCTGCCCTTGGTGGCGCCCGCCTTGGCCGACAGCTGCCAGCCGCCCAGGTCGCCCTCGTATTGCACGCCGAGGTTGCCGAATTCCAGGTGGCGCCCATTGGCGAGGTCGCGCCGGTCGGTCTGCTGCGCCCCCGAGCCGTCCAGGTATTTCAGCGGCACGTCGCGCAGTGCCGGCGAGTTCATCGTGCCCTTGAAGAAATCGATGTACCGGTCGAGCGACACGGACGGGTTGCGCGGGTCGGCGATCGGGACCGGCAGGTAGAAGACGTTGTGGTCGTTCAGGTAGTTGGCGGACAGCTTCCAGGTGCCCGCGCTCGTGACGCGCTTGATGTTGGCGCGGATCTGGCCGCCGCGATCGTTCGGGAAGCCGTTGTCGCGGTGACCGTCGTCCTCGCGGATGAAGCCGCCGATCGCGTAGAACGTGTTGTCGTCGATCTTGCCGGCCTGGTAGGCGTCGAGGCGCTTCAGGCCGGTCGTGCCGACGGTGACCTGGGCCTTGCCCTTCGTCTTTTCCGTCCCCGTGACCGTCGTATTGTTGACGATGGCGGCGGCCTGGCTCGCATAGATCGGCGCGGGACCGCCGCGCACGATTTCCACGGTCTTCGTCATCAGGTCATAGCGGTTCATGCTGTCGCCGCGGAAGAAGAAGCCATTAATTTCCGTCATCAACGGTAGCCCGTCCTGCTGGAACAGGGCATAACCGTCGTCGGTCGGGATGCCGCGCACGCGCGTCACGTTCTGCACCTCGCCACCCGTCGCCTCGACCTGGATGCCGGGCATCTTGCCAAGCAGGTCGGCCATGTTCTGCGGCGCCAGTTTCTGGATGTCGGCCTGCGACAGCGCATTTACGGCATACGACACGTCGAAGCGGCGCTGCGGGCGGGCCGAGCCCGTCACCACCACGACCTGGGCATCGGCCGTGCCGGCGTCAGGCGAAGTCGGAGGGGCGGGCTGCCGGGTTTCCTGGGCGAATGCGGGGGCCGCGAGTGCGCCCAGGGCGCCGAGTACGGCGAGTGTTGTCTTCGTTCTGGTCATGGGTCGTCCTGGCGATGAGTTGGATGACCACAGCATAAGGACGGATTTTGACCGGATTATTTATTACTCGTAAAATAAATATTTAATTACATGACGGGACTCGTTCGATGAAAGCGACGCGGCTGCACCTGCTGTCGGAAGAAAAGCGGCTGCTCTGGCACCTGCGCACGAAGGGCGCCATGCCACGCACGGAGCTGGCTCTATCGATGCAGGTCAGTAACTCGGCGCTGACGAAGCTGTCGCACAACCTCATCAGCCTCGGCCTGGTCGAGGAACGGGAGGCGGCCGGGGCGCCCGCGCGCGGCAGGCCGACGGTACCCATCGGCATCTCCGCCGGCGGCGGTTTCGCAGCGGGCGCGACGGTCCACAAGGGTGTCCTCGAGATCGCCCTCGTCGATTTCTCGGGCGGGGTGATCGCGCTCGCCAGCGAACAGGTGGGCGCACCGGATCCGTTCGAATTCGCGGCCATCCTCGAGCAACGTCTCGCCGGACTGTGCATGCGGCACCGGTTACTGGGCATGCGCTTCCTCGGCATCGGCGTCGGCGTGCCCGGTCCATCGATGACGCGTGCCGGCGACCGCTGGCACACGGTCAAGGAATTGCCGGGCTGGCGCGACGTGCCCCTGGGCCGGCTGCTGGACGGCGCCCTCGAGACCACCGTGCTGCTGGAAAACGACGCCAAGGCGGCGGCGCTGGCGGAGTACTACCTGAACGGCGCCGCCGGCCGGGCGTCGACCGTCGTCGTGATCCTGCTTGGCTACGGCATCGGGGCGGGGGTGATCGAGGACGGGCGCCTCGTCAAGGGCGAATTCGGCGGCGCTGGCGAAATCGGCCGGCTGTACCCCGGCGAACTCCCCCGTCCCAGCACCCTGGACCTGCTGTCGGTCTTGCGCGAGGCCGGCTGCCCCATCGAGTCGGTGGCCCATTTCGACGAGCTGACGGCGGGCTACGGCGCCGTCATCGACGCCTGGATCGACCGCGCCGCCGGCCAGCTGGAAGGGTTGGTGAACGGCGCCATCGCGTGGTTCGATCCGGACGAGATCGTGTTTTCCAGCCCCCTGCCCGCCTGGGTGATCGAGCGCCTGGCCGGGCGGCTGAACGCCCTGCCCCTGCGCTGGCCCGACCACCGGCAGCGGGGCCGGGTGCGCGTGTCGCCCCTGGGCGGCAGCGCCATCGCGCTGGGTGCGGCGCTGTTGCCGATCCACGCGGCGACAGCCCTCGCGAACCGCTAGCGTCGGCGCGACATCAAACGGTCATGTGGACGGGCTACCATGGAACGATGCCAGCCCCGGGAACATGCGCCGCCCTGTTGAAGAACGACCGTCACGTCGTCGGCTATGCATCCGGCAACTTCGGCAAGGCCATCTTCCTCGGCAGCATCGACGTCACGCTGCTGTTCCTGCTGACCGACATCATCGGCATGCCGCCCCGGCAGGTGAGCCTGCTGATGTTGGTCATGCTCCTGGGCGACCTCGTGTTCGACCTCGGCGCCGGCCACGTCGCCGCGCGGGCGGAGCGCCGCGGCATCGGCTACCCGCGCCTGATCGCGCTGTGCGTCCTGCCCTGCGCCTGCGCATTCGCCGCCCTGTATGCCCTGCCGCTGCTCCATGCCGGCGCCTTCGCCCTCGTCGCCCTCCTGCTGCTCGTGCTGCGCGCGACCTATGCCCTGATCGACGTGCCGCACAACAGCCTGTTGGCGCGCGTGACGACCGACAGCCATGCGCGCGGGCGCGCGTCCGGTTACCGGACCCTGTTCAGCGCGACGGCCAGCATCGTCGTCGCCACGGTGATCGCGCCATCGATGAACGTCGCGGCCGGCCAGGCAACGCCCCAGCGCATGGCCTGGCTGGGCGCCGGCGCCGGGCTGCTGTTCTGCACGACCCTGCTGCTGGCCGCCTGGTCGTCGCGCAAGGCCGGCGGCGCGCATCCGTCCGCGCGGCGCGCCGCGGCCGGTGGCTTGTTGCCCAGGCCGGACCGGTTGTTCGGCGCCATCGCAGCCATCGCGGTCGTCACCGGCTTCGCGCTGCCGATGTTCGGCAAGACGATGCTGTACCTGTGCACCTACGCGCTGCACGACGCCGGTTTCGCAGGCCGGATCCTGCTGACGCTTGCGCTGAGCCAGATCGCCGGGGCCACGCTCTGGATCGCACTCGTCCGCCGCCACGACAAGACCGTGCTGCTCGCAGTGAGTCACGGCGTCGCGGCGGCGGGCATCGTCCTGTTCGCCGCCGCGGGCGGCCAGCGCGCGCTGCTGCCGGCGTGCGCGGCGCTGGCCGGCGTCGGCTTTGCCGGCGTTTTCATGCTGCCGTGGGGTATCCTGGCGGACATCGTCGATGTCGCGGAATTCCGCCACCGCGAGCGGCGCGAAACACTGGCCTTCGCGGCGATCCTCGTCCTGCTCAAGGCCGGCGGTGCGGCAGCGCTGGCGACGATCGGCTGGTCCCTTGGGCAGCTGGGCTATGTGCCGGGCGCCGCGCAGCCGCCCGACGTCCTGCTCGGCATGAAACTGCTCGCCTTCGGCATGCCGTTGCTCGGTTCGCTGGTCGCCATCGCTGTCCTGCTGCGCCTGGATGTCGGACATGCCGTCCATGCGCGCGTGTGCCGAATCAACGGCAGGCGCCGGCAGCGCGCCGCTCAGGCCAGCGGAATCGTCAGCCGCGCGATCTCGACCGAGCCGCCCTCGTCGAAGATGGGACAGCGCTCGCCGATCTCGACGGCCTCGTTGAAATCCGCCGCCTCGACGACCGAATAGCCGCACAGCGAACTGGTGGATTCCTTCGGCCCGAGCAGGCGGCGCGGTACTTCGACGGCGCTGTGCGTGAGGCTGCCGCGGTCGATGACGCGCGAGCCCATGCCGTCGAACCACGCCGCCCAGCGCGACAGGTCGTGGCGCGTGTCGGCATCGGCGCCCGGCTTGCCGTGGTACACGAACAGGAAACGTTCCATGGCTTCCTCCTGTGGTTGGTTTGATCGGCTCGACGTTAGCAGAAGCGCGGCGGCCGCGACGCACCTGTGCCTTTTGACAACCCCACCAGAATGGCCGATCATCCCCGCATGACCTTCCTGCGCCGCAACGCCGTCTTCGTATCCGCCTGGATCCTGTTCTGGATCCTGATGATGCTCGTCGCCGTGCAGGATTTCGTGCGCAACGAGCATAGCCACGCGATCTGGAAACCGCTGCTGTGGGAAGGGTCGTCGGCGCTCGTCGTCACCGCGCTGGCGCTCGTGCAGCTGCGCTGGTCGCACACGGACGACGGCCTGCTCGGCACGCCCTGGCGCTGGTTCGCGCGCCAGTCGCGCTGGCTGCCGATGTACTGGGCCGCCTTCGTGCCCCTCGCCTTCGGCCTGCGCCACGCCGTGTACGCGCTCGTCGGCGAAACCTACCGGCACGATGCGGTGCCGCAGCTGTACCTGTACGAATCGATGAAGATCACGATCTTCTTCGGCCTGTTCACGGCGATCCGCTTCGGCGTGCAATCCTACCGCGCGCTGCTCGACGCCCGGCTGCGCGCGGAACGCTCGAACACCCTGCTGCGGCAGGCCCAGTTGCAGCGACTCGGCCAGCAGATGCAGCCGCACTTCCTGTTCAATGCGCTGAACACGGTGTCGGCGCTGATCTGGACGGATCCCGCCCGCGCCGACGCGACGCTCACCCAACTGGCCGACGTGCTGCGCGAAACGCTGGCCCTGGGCGACCGCCACGCGGCGCCGCTCGCCACCGAGCTGCGCCTCGCGCGCGGGTACGCGGACGTGATGGCCGAACGCTTCGCCGACCGCGTCGCCATCGACTGGCAGGTGGACGACGCCCTGCTCGACCGCGAAGTGCCCGTGATGAGCCTGCAACCGCTGCTGGAAAACGTGTTCAAGCACACCGTCGAACGGCGGCGCGGGCAGACGCACATCGCGGTGTCCGTGTGCCGCGAGGGGGATGAGCTCGTGGTGGGCGTGGAGGACGATGCCGGCAAGCTGGCGGCCTCCGAGCGCGCCGGCGGCATCGGCCTGTCCAACCTGCGCGCCCGCATCCAGGCGTTATATGGCGACGCGGGCCGGCTGGACATCACGGCGCGGCCGCAGGGCGGCGTGCGCGCGGAGATGAGACTTCCATGCTGAGGCCCGCATGCGCCTGCTGATCGTCGACGACGAGCGCCCCGCCCGCGCCAAGCTGCGCCACCTGCTCACGCAGCAGGACGGCGTCACGGCCGTCGAGGAAGCGGCCGACGGCGTCGACGCGCTGGAGCGGATCGCGAGCTTCCGCCCGGACGCGCTGCTGCTCGACATCGAAATGCCGGAACTGTCCGGCATCGAGCTGGCGGCATCCCTGCCGGAACCGGCGCCGCTCGTCGTGTTCGTCACGGCGTACGAGCGCTACGCGTGCCAGGCGTTCGACTGCGACGCCATCGATTACCTGTTGAAGCCCTACGACGGCGAACGCCTCGCACGCGCGCTGGCGCGCCTGCGCAAAAAACTGGAGGTCAAGGTCGACGGCCAGGCCGCCGCGCTGCCGCCCGCGCCGCTGGAACAATTGCTCGTGAGCGAACGCGGCGTCACGCGCATCGTGCGCGTCGCGGACATCCAGTGGATCGAGACGGCCGACAACTACGTCGTGCTGCACACGGCCGCCGGCAGCCCGCTGCTGCGCCAGACGCTGGCCGGCCTCGTCGACCGGCTCGGCGCCGGCTTCGTACGGTGCCACCGGCGCGCCGCCGTGGCCGTGGACTGGGTCGAGCAGGTGGTCACGCTGGACAAGGGCGACGGCGAATTGCTGCTGCGTGGCGGCGCACGGGTGGCGTGCAGCCGCCAGTACCGCGCCGACGTGAGGGCGCGGTTGGGTTCCGGCTGAGTCAGCTTTCCAGCGCGGCCAGCAACTTCGAACCGACCGGCACGCCCCAACCTGTGCACGCGTCCCAGCCGGCCCCGGCCGGATAGCCGCCGTTGTCGCCGCTCGTGATGTCGCGCATCGCGCCATTGCCCGCCAGCGGGCCGTACAGCAGCGGATTGAGCCAGCCCACGTGCTGCGGCAGCTTCTGGTTCAGCAACGCGATGAGCCCGGCATACAGCGGCGACACGGCGCTCGTGCCCCCGATCGTGTACGTCAGGTAGTCGACCCGGACACGGTAGCCGGTCGCGGGCGACGCATTGCCGGCCACGTCCGGCACGCCGCGGCCGACGCGCCCGCCCGCGTTGATCGACGCCGGCACGCCCGCATCCGCCTGCCAGGACGGCAGCGCGAACTTGTCGCTGACGCCGCCGCCCGTGGCGCTGCTGGACGGATCGTCATTCCACACGGTCTCGCTGGCGATCGTGTTGCCGCTGACGGCAATGCGCGTGCCGCCGCAGCCCAGCACGTACGGGCTGGACGCGGGGAAATCCGCATGCGCGAGGCCGTCCGGCGTGCCGTTGTCCGGGTTCTGGTCGTGCGCGCCGGCGTCGCCCGCGGCGCAGCACACGGTCACGCCCAGCGCGGCCGCGGCCTCGAACGCCTGGTCCATCGCGGCCAGGCCCTGGTCGGTCCATTCCGATTCCGGCGCGCCCCAGCTGATCGAGATGACGGACGGCTTGCGCACGTCGTCGTGGACGGCGGTCGCGATCGCATCGACGAAGCCCTGCTCGCTGTTCGGCGCGAAGTACACGGCGATGTCGGCCTTCGGCGCGACGGCGCCCGCGACCTCGATGTCGAGCATGACCTCGGCGTCCGCGCTCCACGGCAGCGACGGGCTGTTCTTGCCGCCGTCGACGGACACGGCCGTGACATGCGGCGCCGCCAGGCCCAGGCTCTTGAAATAGGCTTTCAGGTCGGCGCTGCGGTACCCGCCGCCCAGCTCGATGATGGCGATGCACTGGCCGCTGCCGTCCAGGCCGGCCGGGAAGTCGTACAGCTTCGCCATGTCGACGCCCGTGAAGCCGCCCGCGGCCTGCGCCTCGGCGGGTGCGGCGCTTAGCGGCATCGAGGCGTTCATGGCAGCCTGCGCGGATTCTTTGGAAAACTTGAAGTGGGGCCGCGCGATGGGCACGTCGTCGATGCCGAACACGCCTTCGACGATGCCGTCCAGTTCCGGCGGCAGCTGCACGGGCGCGGTGCGACGGCGCGAAATGCCGGCCGCGTGCTCGACCCGCTCGATCGCAGTGCCGAATGCGGCGGTGATCTGCCCGGCCGTGCCGGACAGGACGATGCTGCGCGCCGCCGGCCGGCGTTCGACGACGACGAGCCCGGCCTGCTGCGCGAACGCGGCGACGGCGTCGAGGTCGGCGTCGCTGGCGCCGTGCTGCGCGGCGAATTCGGCGCGCGTGAGGTAGCGCCGCTGCCCTATTTTCGCGTCGAACGGATGGGGCGCAAGGTGATCTCTTACAATCGGTGCGCGGCGGCGCACGAAGACGGTGACGTCGATACGTTCGTCGGCCGGCGCCGGTCCGAGGGACCGCATGTCGGCGATGGTTGCGGGCATACTGCCCTGGAGTTTGACCATGATTCACCTCGTTGAAAGTGGGCCCGGCCGTTCCGGGCGCCATCTGCCAGTGTGCGCGCCGGGGTCAGTCACTTGTTGATTGGCGCCAATTGTGGGCGCGGCCGTGCATTCGTATTAAAATGACGAGGCGACTGTGAGCGCTAACATCCATAACAAGGAGACGTGATGATCGACAGGAATCGGCGAGGTCTGGTCCTTGCCGCCGGCGGCGCGCTGGCGGCGGGCGCAATGGGAGACATGGCATGGGCGGCCCCGCCCGATCGCAAGCTCGGCTATGCGGTCGTCGGGCTCGGTTCGTACGGCCTGGGCATCATCATCCCGCAATTCAAGAACTGCAAGAACAGCCGTCTCGTCGCGCTCGTCAGTGGCGACCCGGCCAAGGCGAAGCGCGTGGCGCAGGAATACGGCGTCCCGGAAAAGAACCTGTATAACTACCAGAATTACGACGAGATCCGCAACAATCCGGACATCGACATCGTCTACGTCTGCCTGCCCGTCTCGATGCATGCCGAGTACACGATCCGTGCAGCCAAGGCCGGCAAGCACGTGCTGTGCGAAAAGCCGATGGCCGTGTCGTCCACCGAATGCGAGGCGATGATCGCGGCGTGCCGCCAGGCGGGCAAGAAACTGATGATCGGCTACCGCTGCCATTTCGAGCCGTTCAACCTGGAAGCGCGCCGCATCGCGCGCGCGGGCGAGATCGGCAAGCTGCGCTACTTCCGCTCCGAGCACGGTTTCACGTTCCATGACCCGAACGCGTGGCGCCTGAAGAAGGCGCTGGCCGGCGGCGGCTCGATGATGGACATCGGCATCTACGCCCTCAACGCGGCGCGCTACATGACGGGCGAGGAACCGACCGCCGTCTACGCCCAGGAAACGACGGACCGCAAGGACCCGCGCTTCCGCGAGGTGGAAGACATGATCGGCTTCCAGCTGGAATTCCCGTCCGGCGTGATCGGCTCGTGCCAGTCGATGTACAGCGCCAACCAGAACCACATCCTGCTGATGGGCGACAAGGGCCGCATCGAAATGGAACCGGCGACCGGCTACCAAGGCAACCGGATGTGGGTCGGCAACGGCCGCGAAAAAGAAGTGACGCCGCCGCCGGGCCCCGGCGCCACGCAGTGGGCCGGCCAGCTGGACCACATGGCGCAATGCGTGCTGCAGGACCGCGAGCCGATCGTCGCAGGCGAAGAAGGCCTGCGCGACCTGCGCATCATCGAGGCGATCTACCAGTCGGCCCGCGAGCGGAAGCGCGTCGTGCTGAAGGCCTGAGGCCTTTTACTCAGTACGGCGATCCGGTGACGTCCAGCCGGATCCGCCACACGGCGCCGGCGCCCGTCAGGAACAGGGTCTTGCCGTCGGCGCCGCCGAACGCGGCGTTCGTCACGTTGGCGTCCGTGTGGATCGTCGCCAGCGCCTTCCCCTGCGGCGAGAACACGCGCACCCGCTTGGCCGGGTGCTCGGTCACATACACGTTGCCGTGGCAATCGACGGCCATGCCGTCCGGGATGTCGAGCCCTTTGACGATGTCGCGGCCCTGCCCCGGCACGCCGTTCACGATCGGGTAGGCGCGCAGGAAGCCGTCGCCCGCGTTCACGTACAGCACGTCGCCGGCCGGCGACAGCGAGACGCCGTTCGGGTTCGGCCGGGTGCCGTCGACGAGCGATACTTTACCGTCCGTGCCCACGCGGTACACGCCCGTGACGGGCTGCCCGCCGGGCGCGGCCGCCTTCTGGAAATCCGGGTCGGTGAAATAGATCGTGCCATCCTTCGCGATGGCGATGTCGTTCGGCGAATTGAACACCCGGCCTTTGTAGTCGGCGGCCAGCGTCGTGCGCTTGCCGTCCGCGATGGCATAGCGCGACAGCGCCTTGTACTTGTGCGTGGCCGCGACGAGGTCGCCATGCGCGTCGACGGCGAGACCGTTGCTGCCGCTGTCTTCCACGACCGTCGTCACCGTGCCGTCCGCCGCCAGCTTGCGGATGCGCGACGGAAAGCCGGGCGCGACACTGAAATCGGAAAAGTACAGCGCATCCCTGATCCACACGGGGCCTTCGTACAGGCCCGGCTCCGTGCGCGACGGCTTGACGCCCGCGACACGCTCCGCGCGCAATTCACCCGCTGGCGCGGTGCCGCAGGCGGAGGCGGCGTGGGCGCCGACCGCGTACGACAGGGTCAGCAGGAGGCCAGGGAGGGCGAGGACGGTACGCGCGTGCATGAAATTCCTTTCGTTCGATGGTCGGAGGAATTGATTGTAGCGTGTCAGTCGCCCGCCGTGTCCAACGCAATCTTGCGATCGTCCTTGTAGCGGCACATCTCGATCTGCGGCGACCCGGCCGCATGGCACCAGCCCATGCCGTGGCGCCGGCCCTCGCCGTCGATGCCGCCGACGAAGGCGAGCTTGCCGTCCTCCGGCCACTGGTAGCCGCCGTAGAGCCACTTTCCGCGGATGGGTGCGGCACCGTGGGCCGGTACGAACATGCCGTCGCCATGCGCCTCGCCCTTCACGAACGTGGCCTCGAGCCGCCCGTCCTTCGTCACGAGGACGCCGGCCCCGTCAGGCGCCGCATCGGCAACGCCGCCTTCATACGAGATCAACTTGCGGCCGGCCGGAAAGCTGATGCGCCCCGTGCCGCGCGCCATACCCGCCGCGAACTCGCCCTCGTAGGCGACGCCGCGCTCGCTCACCAGCTTGCCGTGACCGGATGGCAGGCCCTGCACGAAGTCGCCTTCGTAGTAACTGCCGGTCGGACGCGACCATTTGCCCTTGCCGTCCGGTTTGCCGCCGGCCAAGGCGCCTTCGTAGACGGCGTCGCTCGCGTAGCGCAAGCCCTTGGCGTCCAGGGTCGGGCTGGATTTCATGTCGGCGACGATTTCCAGGTTTTCCATCAACAGCGCGTCAAGCGGATACGCGCCCGCCGCGTCGAACGCGACGGCGCTGCGGATACTCTTGACCGCTTCCGGCAATTGCCCGTTGCGCAAGTAGAGGTGGGTCAGTGCGCGCAGGCTGCCGGGCGACGGTTCGTAGATGACCAGGCTGTCCAGGCCGGCGATACCTTCCTGTGCCGGCCCGATGTCGGGCGCAAGTTTGTACACCTGGCCCAGACTGTAATAGACCAGGGGATTGGACGGGTCGGCCTTGATGGCGCGCCGGGACAGGTCGCGCGCCTCCTTGAGCGGCGCTTCCCAGCCGGGTGTGCCCGTGTCGTGCATGGCGACCGCCGCCATGCGCAGGCCCTCGGCGCGCGTGGCCAGCAGGCTCGCATCGTTCGGATAGCGTTTCAGCAGCGCGTCCAGACGCGCCTCGACATCGGTGATGACGCCACGCTGGACGGCAATGATGGTCGCCTTCGGATCGTCCGGGTGGAGCTTGAGATTCGTTCCGATCAGTTCCCGCGCCGCCTTGGCATCGCGCTTCATAAAGCGTGGCAAGACGTCGGCCAGGACGGCATAGGTCGCAGCACGGTCGAGTTGGGCGATCTTCACCTGGACTGGCGGCAGGTCGAGCCCGATCTTGCCGACCGGAAATCCGCGCGCCATCGGGCGACGCTCCACGTAACGCCGCATGTCGACGTCGAGTTCCTCGTAGGTCTTCTTGAAAGCAAAATGCACGGCCTGGTCCTGCGACAGCCCCATGTTATGGAGGCGCAGGTAATGGGCGAGTTGCTTGCGCAGTTCGGGACTCGAATTGAAGTAGTGAATCGCGTAATCCGCGCGGGCGTAAAAGCGGGCGGTATCGGCAGCACCAACACCCGTACTTTGGTAGGTCAGTTTGCTCGTGTTGAACAGCCATTTCGTGTCGAAATTGATTCGGCCCATCCGGTCGACCAGCCAGTTTTCGCGATAGCTGCCTGCTACCGGATGGCCAAACCACGCCATGCCGTTCTGGATGACCAGCGACGACCAGTACTCCGACATCCCTTCGTTATACCACTGCGGATACGCCGTCGTTTCTGGCGCATAGCGCAGGAGGAAATGGTGGTATTCGTGCAAAATGGTCGCGCGTGACACGTCGCTCGCCGCCGCCGCCGTGACGTAATCTTCGATCCTCGCGACGGCCGCGTAACCGTCGCGCGACAACTGGAACATGCCGGCGATGTTCCGGGACAGCCCCAGGGTCGCGTAGCTGCTCCGCCCCATCGCGACGATCGTCAGCGGCGGGCCCGCCAGCGATTCCGCACCGCGCACGCGGTTCGAGATATACCGCAGGTTTTCCAGGTCGACGATCATCTGGCGCGCGACGTCTTCGGGCTGGTCGGTGACGACCCGGAAATTCGGGCTGGCGATGTCGATCCACTTCTGCTCGACGAGATCGCTCACGTCGCCGGCGTGGGCCAGCGGGATCGACAGGAACAGGAGGGGCAGTGCGCGGCGGAGGAAAGCGGTTTTCATGAGGGAGCGATTGGGGAATGAATGCTTGCAATACAGCATCTCATTCTAGAGTGGTTGCACACTCCCAATCCTCACCAATTATCTCTTCCCTAGTATTTCAGAATCGTATGATCGATATCTGAAAATCAAATTGGCTTTATTTCTTCCGGGACCGGATAATCTGAACCGTCTCCTCTATCTTCCTCCAAGAAAATAGATTCAAGCCCGCCCCGTGCGGGCTTTTTTTTGTCCGTCATCCGGCTCGCCCCACGCCGCTCCCGCCTCGCCACAATCCGCTCGCGCCGGTACCGATGCGGCTCTAGTCTGACGTCGTTCCCTTTCATCGACCAACCGACGACGATCCGCCATGAACACTCACCACCTGCCGCGTTACCACTTCCTCGACTGGGTACGCATCATCGCCTTCTTCCTGCTGATCCTGTACCACGTGGGCATGTATTACGTGACATGGGGCTGGCACGTGAAGAGTCCGTTTGCCAGCGCCGCACCCGAGCCCTTCATGATGCTGTCCTCCCCATGGCGGCTGACGCTGCTGTTCCTCGTGTCCGGCGTCGCCTCCAGCTGCATGCTGGCGAAGCTGCGCCCCTTGGTCTTCCTGCGCATGCGCAGCTGGCGCCTGCTGGTACCGCTGCTGTTCGGCATGCTCGTCATCGTGCCGCCGCAGTCGTATCTCGAAGTCGTCGAGAAGCTCGGCTATGCGGGCGGCTACACCGATTTCATGCGCCTGTACCTGCGCGGCTACCACGGCTTTTGCAAGGACGGCTGCCTGATCCTGCCAACCTGGAACCACCTGTGGTTCGTCGCCTACCTGTGGGCCTATACGGCCGTGCTCGCCCTCGTCGTGCTGGCGCTGGGCCCGCGCTTCGACCGTGTCGCCGCCCTCCTCGGCCGTGTGCTGACGGGCTGGAAGATCATCGTGCTGCCGGCCGCCGTGCTGGCGCTGGCGCGCATCGTGATGCTGAACCGCTTTCCCGTCACCCACGCGCTCGTGGACGACTGGACCAGCCATGCGAACTACCTGCCCGTCTTCCTGCTCGGCGCGCTGGTGGCGCGCGTGCCCGGCTTCTGGCCGCGCGTCGCGGCGCTGCGCTGGACCTGCCTCGCGCTGGCCCTCGCCGGCTGGGCCCTGCTGATGCTGTGGATCGCGCTGGACGACGCCGACGGCATCGACGGCACGCGCTGGGAACTGCTCGTGCATCCGATGCGCGCCAACTACGCGCTGCTCGCGTGGAGCGCGATCCTGGCGGCCTGCGGCTTCGCCCAGCGCCACCTGGACCGCGACGGCCCCGCCCGGCGTTACCTGACCGAGGCCGTGTTCCCCGTCTACATCCTGCACCAGACGCTGATCGTCGTGCTGGCCCATGCGCTGAAGCCGCTGCGCCTGGCGCCGGGCCTGGAAGCCATGCTGCTCGTCGTGCTCGTGACCGTGCTCAGCTTCGCCGGCTTCGAGATCGTGCGCCGGACGCCGCTGCTGCGTCCGCTGTTCGGCCTGGGGCCGCGCACGAGTACCATGTCCCCGGCGGCGACGGCGCCGGGAACCCTCGCACCGCGCCCGGCAGCCGGACGCGGCGTCTGAAGCCCGGATCAGTGCGTAGTGGCCCGTTGGTCCTTGCCACCCTGCTGGCCGGCCTGCTGGGCGGCCTGCTGCGGGCTCGCCGGCGCGTGCTGCGAGGCGGAAGGCGGCTGGGCGGCGCCGTTGCCCGGCCGCATGAACGGATCGCTGAACTGGCGCACGGTCTCCTGCTGGGCGCGCAGGCCGCGCTCGGTCTGCTCGGTGGCGTCGCGCGCCACCTCGTCGGCCAGGGCGCGCGCGGTGCGGGCCGTGTTCTGCACGTGCTGCTCCGCCACGCGGGACATCTCGACCTGGGCGTCGGCCGCCAGGCGCGCGATGTGCTGCTGGTAGGCGCGCAGTTTTTCCGTCGCGGGCTGCGTGCGCGCCGTGGCGGCGCTCAGCAGCTCGGACTGGCGGTCGGCGCTCAGCACCTGCTTGCTGGCCAGGGTCGTTTCTTCCAGCATCGTCTGGACGAGCTGGATGTTCAGGTCGCACATCTGCTGGAACGAGCTGAACATCGACTTCGACATGTCGTTCAGGAACGCGGTCTGGGCATCGATGTGGGTGCGCACCGCCGGGGCGATCGTTTGTGGAAATGGATACATGTTTATGCCTCGCAAAGTTTTGGGTTGAACGGGCCGCAGCGGGCGCCGCGACGCGAAGCTCACAGACTAAGGGCGCAAAAACGGTCATCTTTGATCTGGGTTAATTGTGTTGGGGTTGTCAGCCTGAAGTCTCGAACGATGGTCCGATCTTTGCATGGGTTCAAGTTCCTGAACTCATGAGGGAGCCGCCATGTTTCTGCCCAACGATGTGATCCAGTACGCCCGCCCGGTACGCACGATCCGCATCCTGTGGATCGCCCCCGACCGCCTGCTCGCCTGCACCTTCGAGCTCGGCCTGCCGCACAGCCAGCCGCGCATGGTCGCGCCGCACGTGCTGGCCGACGACGTGCTCGCCGGCCGCGCCAGGCTGCTGACGGACGATCCGTATGCCGCGCCCGCCGCGCCGCCGCTGCTGCCGCAGAAATACCGCGACCTGCAGGCGAAGGCCTGGGACGTCGTCGCCGACCTGCACGCGCACGTGCCCGCGCTGTACCAGCCGCGCGAGCGCGCCGCGCTGGTGGCCGCGTGCGCCGCCGCGCACGGCGTGTCGCGGCCGAGCGTGCTGCGCTACCTGCGCCGCTTCTGGGAGCGCGGCCAGACCCGCGACGCCCTGCTCCCCGACTACGGCAATTCCGGCGCGCCGGGCAAGACGCGCGCCGCGAATGCGGGCATCAAGCGGGGCCGCCCCCGCAAGTCGGGCGACCATCCCGGCCTGAACACGGATGCCGCGATGCGCGCCACGTTCCGCGCCGCCGTCGCGCGCTACGCCGCCACGCATCCCGAGTTCTCGCGCCGCGCCGCCTACCGGCAGATGCTGCAAGACTATTACCGCGACCGGCCGCCGGCGGATCTGCCCAGCTTCGGCCAGTTCAGCTACTGGCTCGACAAGGACGGCGCGCCGGCCACCGGTCGACGCCACGCTGTTGCGGTGCGGCACACGATTCTTCCCTAGCCAATCCGGTGCACCCCGGCCCAGCATGGTGCAGTGCGACAAAACGGGCCGGCCTTCCCTTCTTCCCTATCTGACGCGCATGAACACGTCTGGCGGCAGCGCGTCCCGGACGGCATGAAAAACAAAGTTTGTTCGCCCACAAACAAAGTTCGCACGGCAAGCGATTCCCGCAGCCCACGCCACCACGGCGCCAAAACAAACATTATTTGGCCACGCCGCCTTACCCCAGCCTGACGTTCGTCCACTCCAGGAAATGACTTTATTTTTCACGTGGATTTTTTCTATTTACCGCATCTTGCTGGCACGTCTATTGCTGAAACTCAAGTGAACGAAGAAGGTTCCTGCAATAACCAGAAGAGGTGCGGATGAAACGTTTGACACGGTCGCTGACGCGGCGCGAATTTCTCCACCGGGCGGCAATGGTTGGCGGTTCGGCCTTGCTGCTCAATACGATGAACGCCTGGGGCATTGGGATCGCGTCCCGGGTCAATGCCCCGCCGGCACTGTCCGGCAGCGGCAGGGGCAAGAAGGTCGTCATCCTCGGCGCGGGCCTGGCGGGCATGACGGCGGCGTACGAACTGGGCAAGCTCGGCTACCAGGTCGAGGTGCTGGAAGCGCGGCCCTTCGCGGGCGGACGCTGCCAGACGGCGCGCAAGGGCTTCACGTTGCAGGAGCTGGGCGGCGAGGCCCAGACGTGCCGCTTCGACGACGGCCTGTACATCAACCACGGCCCGTGGCGCATCCCGCTCGACCACCAGTCGACCCTGCACTACACGAAGCAGTTCGACATCCCGCTCGAGGTCATGGTCAACGACAACGACCACGCCTGGGTCTACATGGAAGACGCCGGCCCGTTCTCGAAGCAGCGCCTGCGTCCGGCGCAGATCAAGGCCGACATGCGCGGCCACGTGGCTGAGCTGCTGGCCAAGTCGGTGCAGGCCGACCGGCTCGACACGGCCCTCACGGCGGACGACCAGCACCTGCTGCTCGACTACCTGGCGCACGAGGGCGCGCTGTCGATGCAGGACCTCGTGTACAAGGGCCGCAATGGCGCGGGTTACGCGGAGCAGCCCGGCGCGGGCCTGCGGGCGGGGCGGCTCGCCGATCCGCTGGGCTTCCGCGACCTGCTCGAGTCGAAGGTCGGCAAGATCTACAGCGCCGTGCAGGAATTCCCCATGCACGCGACGATGTTCCAGCCGGTCGGCGGCATGGACCGCATCGCGCAGGGATTCGTGAAGCACGTCGGCCGCCACATCCGCTACGGCGCCGAGGTGCAGACCATCCGCCAGTCCCCGGACCAGGTCACGGTCACCGTCAAGGATACGAAGAGCGGCAAGGTGTCGCAGGTGACGGCCGATTACTGCCTGTGCACGATCCCGCTGTCGGTGCTGCGCACGATCGACGCGGACTTTTCGGACGGCTTCAAGGGCGCGCTGAAGGCCGTGTCGTATGCGCCGGTCGGCAAGATCGGCCTGCAGATGAAGCGCCGCTTCTGGGAAGAGGACGACCAGATCTACGGCGGCCACGTGCTCACCGACCTGAAGGCCATCAACACGATCTCGCTGCCCTCCTCCGGCTGGCAGTCGAAGAAGGGCGTGCTGCTCGGCTACTACCACTACGCGCTGGACGCCATCGAGGTCAGCGCCCTGGCGCCCGCGGAGCGCGCGGAATTTGCCGTAAGCGCGGGCGAGAAGATCTTCCCGCCGTACCGGGCCGCGTACGAGAACGCGTTCTCGGTGGCCTGGCACCGCGTCCAGTACAACCTGGGCGGCTGGGCCGAATGGGATGAGGCGGGCCGCCAGAAAGCGTATCCGACCCTGCTGGCGGGCGAAGGCCGCGTGCTGCTCGCGGGCGAGCACCTGAGCTACCTGACGGGCTGGCAGGCCGGCGCCATCGAATCGGCCTGGCAGCAGATCGAACAACTCCACCGGAAGGCGAGCGCATGACATTCAAAATCCTTTTCCTTGCCGCGCTCGCGGCCTGCGTCGCCAATGCCCATGCCGACAGCACGGACGGCAAGAGCCTGTTCGCGAAGAACTGCGCCGCGTGCCACCAACCCACGGGCAAAGGCATCCCCGGCGCCTTTCCCGCCCTCGCGGGCAACGCCTTCGTGCAGGGCGCCTCCACGGACGTGGCCACCGTGCTGCTGAAGGGCCGCGGCGGCATGCCCGATTTTTCCGGGAGCCTCGACGACGGCGAGATCGCCCAGGTGCTGACCTATGTCCGGTCCAGCTGGGGCAACGGCGCCGCGCCCGTGTCCGAACAGGACGTGGGCAACACACGCACGGCGCTCGGCGTGGCGCCCGCGTCGCACAGCCGCTTCGGCAACAAACACTGACTCCACGAGGACCCATGAAAACGAACCGACACATCGCCGCCCTCGCGCTGGCCTCCGCCCTGGGCTTCGCCCTGCCCCTGACCGCACTGGCCGCCGCCCCCGCCGCCATCGTCCGGCACAAGATCCCGGACTCCGACTTCCCGATCGCGCAGGCCGTCACGCTGCCGCCGGGGACGACGCTCCACTTCATCAGCGGCCAGGTGCCGCCCGTCGTCGACAAGGCCGCCGACCCGAATGCGTCGATGGCGTTCGGCGACACGAAGACGCAGACCGTCGGCGTCCTCACCAAGATCAAGGAGATCCTGCAGGGCATGGGCCTGGCCATGGGCGACGTCGTCAAGATGCAGGTCTTCCTCGTCGGCGATCCGAATAAAAACGGCCGCGCCGACGTCGCCGGCTTCATGGCGGGCTATACGCAGTTCTTCGGCGGCGCGCAGCCGAACCTCCCCGCGCGCGCCGTCGTGCAGGTGGCCGGCCTGTCGAATCCGGGCTGGTTCGTCGAGATCGAAGTCGTGGCCGCAAAAAAATAATCGGGTCGACAACCCGCGGAGACATCCATTTCCTGAAACGTTGTCCAGACAAGGGGTTTACATGCACAAGGCCATCCTCCATGCCGGCGTCGCCGCCGGTGTCCTGTCCTGCAGTCTCGGCGCCCACGCCGCCGAAGACGACGCGCCCGCAGCGGCGGCCGCCGCCGAAGCGGGCCCGATCAACACGGGCGTCGTGATCGTCACCGGCACGCGCGCCACGGGCCTGAAGGTCGAGAACAGCGCATCGCCGATCCAGGTGCTCGACACGACGTCGCTGCAGCGCACCGGCCAGCCGGACCTGATCCAGGCGCTGGCGCAGAACCTGCCGTCGCTGACGGCGCAGGCCTTCGGCGGCGACATGGCCAACATGACGCTGTCGGCGCGCCTGCGCGGCCTGTCGCCGAACAACACGCTGGTCCTCGTCAACGGCAAGCGCCGCCACGGCACGTCGAACCTGGCCGTGCTGGGCGGCCCGTACCAGGGCGGCGCGGCGGCGGACCTGAACTACATCCCCGTCGCCGCCATCGACCACATCGAGGTGCTGCAGGACGGCGCCGCCGCGCAGTACGGCACCGATGCGATCGCGGGCGTCGTCAACATCATCCTCAAGTCGAACTACCGTGGCCTCACGGGCAACGTGAACGGCGGCGGCTATGGCGACGGCGGCGGGCGCACCGGGGACGCCAGCGCCAACCTGGGCCTCGCGCCGTTCGCGGACGCGTACCTGAGCCTGACGGCGGAAACGAAGTACCACGGTTTTTCCGACCGCGGCGGCATCGACCCGCGCGTGATCGACCCGGCCACGCTGGCAGCCATGCCTTCGCTGAAGGATGCGCCGGGCTACCCGAACGTGAACCACATCTCGGGCGACGCGCAATACCGCCAGCACATCTTCGCCGCCAACTTCGGCGCCGACCTCACGCCCGACCTGACGCTGTACGGCTTCGCCACGTACGGCCACAAGAAAGCGGCCGCGTTCGAGAACTACCGCATGCCGAACCGCCTGCCGACGCTCTACCCGACCGGCTTCTCGCCGCAGGAGACGTTCAAGGAAGACGACTACGCGTTCACGGCCGGCATCAAGGGCAGGCTGGCCGGCGGCTGGGACTGGGACCTGTCGAGCACCTATGGCCGCGACGAGGCGAAGCTGGGCGTCGCGCACTCTGGCAACGTGTCGCTGTTCGCCGACACCGGATCGACGCCGCTCGACTTCTACGCCGGCAAGTTCGTCGCGAGCCAGTGGACCAACAACCTCGACCTGCACCACGAATTCGCCGTGGGCTGGTCCACGCCGCTGACGTTCGCCGTGGGCCTCGAGCACCGCCGCGACGAGTACGAGATCGGCGCCGGCGACGCCGCCTCGCGCTACAAGGAAGGCGCGCAGTCGTTTCCCGGCTTCTCGCTCACGGACGCGGGCTCGCACAGCCGCACGAACAAGGCCGTGTACGTGGACCTCGCCGGCCAGCCGGTGGCCGGTTGGACCGTCGACCTGGCCGGCCGCTACGAGCACTTCAGCGACTTCGGCAACGCCAAGGTGGGCAAGCTGACGAGCCGCTACGACTTCTCGCCCGTCGTCGGCGTGCGCGCCACGTATTCGAACGGCTTCCGCGCGCCCACGCTGGCCGAGGAATACTATTCGGCCACGAACGTGTCGCCGCGCAGCGCGTTCGTGCAGCTCGCGCCGAATTCACCGGGCGCGAAGCTCGTCGGCGTGAACGGCCTGCGGCCGGAAGCGTCGACGAACATCAGCGCGGGCATCGTGATCAATCCGTCCGCGGTCGCCGCCATCACGCTGGACGCCTACCAGATCACGATCCGCGACCGCATCGTCGGTTCCGGTTCGCTGTACGGCTCCGGCGGCGCCGTGAACTCGCCCGCGGTGACGGCGGCGATCATCGCCAACGGCAACACGCTCGATCCGACCGTCGTCCAGACCGGCATCAACATCTTCTCGAACGCGGTGAACACGCGCTCGCGCGGACTGGAATTCGTCGCCACGCTGAACAGCAGCTACGGCGCGTACGGCAAGGTCGACTGGTCGCTGGCCGCCAACTGGAACAAGGTCGAGGTCATCAAGATCAACCAGGCGCCCGCGCAGCTGCAGCCGCAGACGCTGCTGGACGCCACGGCGATCTCCGACCTCGAAACCGCGTCGCCGCGCGTGCGCGTGAACCTGGGCGCGCTGTGGAAATCGGGGCCGTGGACGGTGAACGCGCGCGAAGCGTTCTACGGCCGCGCGTCGGAATTGCAGTCGTCGGACGGCGCCACGTACTACAAGACGGAAGTGAAGCCGACGGCGATCACGGACCTGGAAGTCAGCTACCAGTTCACGAAGGCGTGGATGCTGTCGGTGGGGGCGAACAATTTGTTCAACCAGTACCCGGACCACGTCAACGCAAACCTCCTGGCCGAGCAGCGCGCAAACCTCGACAACGGCGCCGTCACCGTGTATCCGTCGTTCTCGCCGTTCGGCATTAATGGCGGGTATTACTACACGCGGCTGGGGTTCAGGTTTTAGCGCCTGAAACCGCAACCGTCGCCCCGGCGAAGGCCGGGGCCCAATGTTCTCGCCGTTCGGGATCAATGGCGGTTACTACTACACGCGGTTGGGGTTCAGGTTTTAAGGCCTGAAAGCGCAACCGTCGCCCCGGCGAAGGCCGGGGCCCAATTTCGATGAGCAGTCGTGATGCAAACAAAATTGGGTTCCCGACTCTGCGGGAACGACGTTGGTCAGCGTACGAGCGAGTCGACCCTGGCGCCGCCGTTCGGCGTCAGGTTTTTCTGGTCCAGCAGCCGGGTCATGGCCTCGGCGGGCACCGCCTGGCTGTAATAAAAGCCTTGCGCGGCCAGGCAGCCGTGCGCCGTCAGGAACGAGACGTGCTCGGGGCTGTCGACGCCTTCCGCGATCAGGTTCAGGTGCAGGCTGTGCGCCATCGCGATGATGGCCGTGACGATCGCGGCGTCGTGCGTCTGCCCGTTGATCCCGATGACGAACGAACGGTCGATCTTGAGCGCGTGGATGGGGAAGTTCTGCAGGTAGGCCAGGCTGGAGTAGCCGGTGCCGAAATCGTCGATGGACAGCTGCACGCCCATGTCGCTCAGGCGGCGCATGACGTCGAGGTTGTCGTCGCTGGGCTGCATCGTGAGGCTTTCCGTCAGCTCCAGCTCGAGCGCGTCGGCGGGGATGCCCGTGTCGCGCAGCACCTCGGCCACGAAGTCGGTCAGGTTGGCCTGCGTGAACTGGCGCGCGGAGAGGTTGACGGCGACCCGCATGTCCGGATGGCCGCCGTCGCGCCAGCGCCGCACTTGCGCGCACGCCTGGCGCAGCACCCATTCGCCGATCGGCACGATGATGCCCGTTTCTTCCGCGATGCCGATGAACTCCGCGCACGACCGGGGTGTCTTGCCGGGCGGCGTCCAGCGCAGCAGCGCTTCCGCCGAAAAGATCCGCCCGGTCTCCATGTCCACCTGCGGCTGGTAGTACACGGAAAACTCGTCGTGGGCGAGCGCCTGGCGCAGCTGGTTCGTGGCCGCCATCCGCCGCTTCGCCGCTTCGTGCAGGGCCGGCGTGAAGAACTGGTACGTGGCGCGCCCTTTTTGCTTGGCCTGGTACATGGCGGCGTTGGCCGCGCGCAGCAGCGCGGACGCGTCGCTGCCGTCGGACGGGAACAGCCCGACGCCGATGCTGGCGCTGACATGCAGTTCGTGGTCCTCGACGTGGAACGGCCGGCTCAGCGTGTCGAGGATCTTGCCCGCGACGAGCGCGGCGTCGTTGCTGGTCCGCAGGGCCGCGAGGCAGATGCCGAATGCATTCCCGCCCAGGCAGCCGAGGCTGTCGCCCTCGCGCGTGCATTGCTGCAGCCGGGTGGCGACGGCCTGCAGCAGGCGGTCGCCGATGCGCTCGCCAAGGGAATCGTTGACGGTCTTGAAGTGGTCGAGGTCGATGTGCAGCTGCGCGACCATTTCGTCCTGGTGGCGCCGCGCCTGCGCGATCGTCTGGTTGATGCGGTCTTCCAGCAGCAGGCGGTTCGGCAGCCCCGTCAGCGCATCGTGGTGCGCCATGTAGTCGATGCGCCGCTCGGCCTGGTTGTAGTCGGCGATTTTCTGTTCCAGGCTGGCGTTGGTGCGGACCAGCTCCGCGGTGCGCTCGGCCACGCGCTGTTCGAGCCGGGTGTTGGCGATCTGCAGCGCGGCTTCGGCATGCCGGCGCATGGCGATCTCCTGCTCCAGCTGCGCGTTCTGCCCGGCGAGGCGTTTCTGGGCGCTGCGCAGGGCGAGGTGCGTCGTGACGCGTGCCCACACTTCGTCGATCTGGAACGGCTTGGTGACGTAGTCGACGCCGCCGGCCGCGAAGCCCGTGACCTTGTCGTGGGTCTCGGTCAGCGCGGTCATGAAGATGACGGGAATGTCGCGGGTGCGGCTCGACGCCTTGAGGCGCCGGCAGGTCTCGAACCCGTCCATGCCGGGCATCATCACGTCGAGCAGGATCAGGTCCGGCTGCACGAATTCCGCACGGGCCAGCCCTTCCTCGCCTTCCTGCGCGACCGCCACCCGGACCTGGCGACCCTCGAGATACTCGACCAGGATCCCCACGTTGGCTGGCGTATCGTCGACAATCAGGACGGTCGGGGCGCCCGCATCCTGGGGCGCGACAGAGGTCGTCATAATCGAATCCGTCCACTGGCACATCGAATCGCAGGGACATACGCTGTACAGACGATTCTATCCCAAACTGACAACATGGCAACCCTCATTTTGCGCCAATGTGGTGCGCCGGCAGCGCCGCCCCGCAATCCTTGCAGAATCGGGCGCCCGCCTCGTGGCCCCCGCTGCCGCAGGCGGGACAGTGGCGTGCCGGGCGCGCCGGCCCCGTCCTGCGGTCGCCGTGGAGCAAGGTCATCTCGGCCGTCACGATCCCCGTCGGCACGGCGAGGATGCCCCAGCCGAGCAGCATCATGAACGACGCGATCGCCTTGCCCAGGTTGGTGTGCGGCGTGATGTCGCCATAACCGACGGTCGTCATGGTGACCGTCGCCCAGTACATCGCGACGGGAATGCTCGTGTAGCCGTTCTTCGGTCCCTCGACGACGTACATGATCGTGCCGAGGATCAGGATCGCCATCAGCACGACGGACAGGAACACGAGGATCTTGCGGCGGCTGGCCGCGAGCGCTTCGCCGAGGCGCGTGGTTTCCTCGATGTACAAGGTCAGCTTGAAGATGCGGAAGACGCGCAGCAGGCGCAGGATGCGGATGTCCAGCAGCAATTCCGTGCCCGGCATCAGCAGCGAAAAATACGACGGCAGCACGGCCAGCAGGTCGATCACGCCGTAGAACCCGCCCGCATAGCGCCACGGCCGCGCCACACACACGACGCGCGCCACGTACTCCACCGTGAACAGCGCCGTGAAGCCCCATTCGAGGGCGTTCAGCAGCCCGGCATGGTCGCGGTGCAGCCACGGCACGCTGTCCAGCACGACGACGAGGATGCTGAGCAGGATCGCGCACACGAGGGCGATGTCGAAGCGCCGGCCGGCCGGGGTGTCGGCTTCGAAGATGACGTCGTACATGCGCCGCCGCCACCCGGGCGGCGGCTTGCCGTAGGCGGCGGGCGCCTGCGGCACGTACGGCGGTCCGCTGTCGTCGTCCCGTTCCTGCGTCATGGCGCGGTCGGCGGTCCCTTCAGCTCGATCATGTTCCCCTCGGGGTCCTCGAGGTAGACCGACGGGCCTTCGCCCTCGGCGCCGAAGCGCGGCGCCGCCGGTCCCGCCTCGATGTCGTGCGCGGCGAGGTGGGCGCGGATCGCGGCCTCGTCGAACGGCTCGACGCGGAAGCAGAAGTGGTCGACGTTGCGCCCTTCCCGGCCGGGCGCGGCGCCGCCCGCGGCGCCCAGCTTGCCGTCGATCGGGATCAGGTCGACCATCGAACTGCCGGCGCGCAGCTGCACGAGGCCGATCTCGTCCTGGCGCCGCACTTCGCGGCAGCCCAGCACGTCGCCATAGAATGCCAGCATGCGCGCGAGGTCGACCACGCGCAGCACGATGTGGTCGATCTCGCGGATCGCGATGGGACCGTTCACGCCATCAGTCGGCATGGCGCTCCACCCACGTCGCGAAGCATTCCATGAACTGCTGCAGGAACGTTTTCAGGCCTTCGTCCGTCAGCGTGTCGCCGTCGAACTTGTTGGCCACGCCGCCGATGTAGGCTTCAGGCGACTGCATGCTCGGCATGTTGAGGAACACGAGGCACTGGCGCACGGCGTGGTTGGCGCCGAAACCGCCCAGCGCGCCCGGCGAGTTGGAGATGACGGCGCACGGCTTGCCCGTCCAGGCGGCCTGGCCGTACGGACGCGAGCCGACGTCGATGGCGTTCTTGAGGACCCCGGGCAGCGAACGGTTGTATTCCGGGGTGCAGAACAGGACGCCGTCGGCTTCCTTGATGCGGCCGCGGAACTCGGTCCAGGTGGCGGGCGGGCTGTCGGTCTCGTCATCCTGGTTGTACAGCGGCAGCTGGGAAATGTCGACGATCTCCAGTTCGAGCGTGGGCGGCGCCACCAGCATCAGGTTTTTCGCCAGCTTGCGCGTAAACGATTCCTTGCGCAGGCTGCCGACGAGCACTGCAATCTTCCTTGTTGCCATGACAGTCCTTTCGGTCTTGATGGGTCGTACGGAGCCCAAGTGTAACGATTTTCGGCGGACCGTGCGGATCAGATGCGCCGGCGCCGGTACTCGTCGAGGAAGCTGCGCACTTCGCGCGCCGTCAGCACGCGCACCGGATCGCCATGCCACGCGTACAGGAACGGCGGCCCGCCCGCGCGATCGGTGAGTTTGGCGCGGATGAGGAACCGGGTGCCGGCCGGATGGCGCTCCGGGTCGGACAGCGCGCGCGCGCACTGCACGCGCATCGACGTCGCATACGCCTGCCCCGCCATCGGCTTGATGCGCAGCCGGCCCGTGCGCGGGTCCGCCACGGATTCGACGGCCACGTCGCGGTAGGCCCAGGGATCGCGCGCCATGGAGTTACGCCGCCGCGGCCGCGGGCGCCGGCTTCGCCTCGCGGATCGGCAGGTTGACGAGGGCGGCCGCCAGCGCCAGCGCGATATCGGCGTACCACATCCACGTGTAGTCGCCGAAGCGGACGAACGCGAGCCCGCCCAGCCAGGCGCCGAAGAAGCCGCCGATCTGGTGCGACAGCAGGGTCAGGCCGAACAGCGTGGCCAGGTAGCGCATGCCAAAGAGCTTGCCGACGAGGCCCGCGGTCGGCGGCACGGTCGCCAGCCACGAGAAGCCGAGGGCGGCGGCGAACACGTAGAACGTCCACGCGGATTTCGGCGCCAGCAGGTAGGCCGCGATGATGACGGCGCGGCTGCCGTACGTGAACGCGAGCAGCCATTTCATGCGGTAGCGCTGCGCGAGCGCGCCCGCCGTCAGCGAGCCGGCGATGTTGAAGAGGCCGATGAGTCCCAGCGCCGTCGCCGACACGCCCGCCGGCAGGCCGCACAGCGCGACTTCCCCCGGCAGGTGCGTGACGAGGAACGCGATGTGGAAGCCGCACGTGAAGAAGCCCGCGTGCAGGCACAGGTAGCTGCGGTCGCGCATCGCTTCACGGACCTGGCGTCCCAGTGTCAGGTCGCCATGGCCCGCGACGGATTGCGCCGGCGGCTTGCCGCGCAACGGCCATGCGAGCGGGATCGTGAGCAGGCTGGTCGCGGCCAGCGCGAACATGGCCGTGACCCAGCCCGCGGTGGCGATGAGGAACTGGACGAGCGGCGCGAACACGAATTGCCCGAACGAGCCGCCCGCGTTGATGAAGCCGGATGCGAACGCGCGCCGCTCGGCCGGCAGGCGCTGCGCGGTGGCGCCGATGAGGATCGAGAAGCTGCCCGCGCCCGCGCCGCTGGCCGACAGGACGCCCAGCGTGACGAGCAGGCCCCACTGGGTGGACACGAACGGCGTGGCCGCGAGGCCGCCGGCCAGCAGCACGGCGCCCAGCACGATGACAGGCATGGAACCGTATTTGTCGGCCACGGCGCCGAAGACGGGTTGCGACGCGCCCCACATGAACTGGCCGACGGCCATCGCGAAGCTGATCGACGCGATGCCGAGGCCGGTCGCCGTGTTCAGCGGCGACATGAACAGACCGGTCGTGAGGCGCGCGGCCATCGTGATCATCAGGATGGCGCTGGCGGCCAGGATCAAGGCCCAGGCGCCGCGTGGCGTGGTCGTTGTCATGTCGTCCCCGTTTGTTGTGGTGGCGACATGATGCCATCATTCCATCGGACGCGTAGGGTGGGCGCCCTGCGCCCACGCGGCCGTGGACGGCCCGCGTGCTTTCGCGTGGGCACGGCGTGCCCACCCAACGTCACAACGTTACGCCGCCGCGCGGATCAGCAGCACCGTGGCCTGCGCCGCCATGCCTTCTTCGCGGCCGAGGAAGCCGAGCTTCTCGTTGGTCTTGGCCTTGATGTTCACCTGCTGCGGCGACGCGCCGATGTCCTCGGCGATGCGCGACACCATCTGCGGGATGTGCGGCGCCATCTTCGGCTGTTGCGCGATGATGGTCGCGTCGACGTTGCCGATGGTGTAGCCGGTGCCCAGCACGCGGTTCGCCGCTTCGCGCAGCAGCACGCGCGAGTCGGCGCCGGCGAACATCGGGTCGGTGTCGGGGAAGTGCTTGCCGATGTCGCCCAGGCCGGCGGCGCCCAGCATGGCGTCGATGATGGCGTGCAGCAGCACGTCGGCATCCGAGTGGCCGAGCAGGCCCAGGCGGTGCGGGATGGCGACGCCGCCGACGATCAGTTTGCGCCCCTCGACGAGGGCGTGGCAGTCATAGCCGGTACCGATGCGGAACGGCGGGGTCGGGTTGTACGATGCGAGAGCCATGGTGTTTTACGCGCTTTGGATGCGTTATACGAATTCGGGTTGGGACAACGCCAGGTACATTTCGGCGATCCGGATATCGTCCGGCAAGGTCACTTTGAGATTGCGGGGATGCCCTTCCACCAACTTGGGGCTCAAACCGAGGGATTCAACCGCACTGGCGTCATCGGTAATCGAATCGGGGTCGGTGGCGGCCGACAGCGCGTCGCGCAGCAGCTCGTAACGGAACATCTGCGGCGTCTGCGCCAGCCACAGGCCGTTGCGGGGCACGGTCCCGGCCGCCTCACCATCGATGCAGCGCTTCACCGTGTCGACGACCGGCAGCGCCAGCAGGCCGCCGGCCGGGTGGTCGCCCGTGCCGTTGATCAGTTTTTCGATCAGTTCGGCGGTCAGGCCGGGGCGCGCGGCGTCGTGCACGAGCACCCAGTCGGCGCGCGACAGCGTGCTGGCGAGCACCGCCAGGCCGTTGCGCACGGATTCCATGCGGCTCGCGCCGCCGCAGCGCAGGATCGTCACGCCGTGATGGGGCGCGACGGCGTCGATATAGGGGTCGTCCGGGCTCACCACCACGAAGGTGTGTGCGATCAGGTCGCTGGACTGGAAGGCGTCGA
>JBJMVU010000277.1:0-41695 GCA_045810485.1 Massilia sp.
ATGGGCGCCCATCGACAAGCACAACAGCACCATCGTCACGGTGGCGCGGTGCGACGACTGGGTCGACAAGATCGGCGTGGACGACGTGATGGCGGCGCTCGCGTGGCAAGCGCTGTAACGTCGATCAGGAGATGATGGGCGCGGCCAGCGCTTCCGCCGTGCCCTTGGCCGCGATGCGCTGCAGCGTCCGCTCCAGCATGGCCGTGTCCGGGTAGATGCGCACGCTCGTCACCTTGCCCCAGCGGACCTCGATCAGGTTGACGCCCTCGGCCGACGTCTGCACGCCATCCGTGCCGTAGTTCGTCTCGGTCCAGATCGCCTCGACCTGCGTGCGCCACGGCCAACCCGACACCCGGACGTCGTGCAGGGTGAACCGGATGCCCTGCAGCAGGCGCAACAGGCGCTCGTACCACGCGCGGATGGCTTCCGGCGTGCGGCGCGTGCCGGACAGCGCATGCGTGCCGACGAAATAATGGACCGCGTCCGGTGCAAGCTCGTCCATGATGGCGGCGATGCTCCCCGCGCTGAGGCCGGCAAATGCATTGGTGATCCTGCGTCGAACGATGGCGTGGTACATGTCTATCCGGTCCTTTCTTCCTGGCTGAACGATTCCCATGCGGGCAGCGCGAATTCCCTGCGTTCGCGCGTATAAAACCACGCCATCGTCAGGCCGAACGCCGCGCCCGCGCCACCGGACCGGAGCGCCACGCCGGCGATGCCGAGTCCCTGCTGCGACCACACCATCCACCACATGGAGACGCCCCAGGCACAGGCGAACCAGGCGCCGTAGACGAGGGCGATGTGGACGAAGCCGAGGAAGTGCGGCGGACGGACGCGGACGCCGCAGGCCCACAGCAGCCGGAACAGCAGCGGCTCGGTATGGCGACGCGACAGGCCGCGTTCCGACAGCATGGCAAGGGAACGATCCAGTTGTACTCGAAATTGCATAAGGCGGTGCGATGAACGCCTGTCTGGATATTGAACAGGCACAGCCGCCACCTTATCAAATGGGTCGCTAAAAAAATGCGTGCATTGTCACGAAGACACAGTTTGCACGCGGCCCCCGATAGCGTTAATATAGTTAGGTAGCCTACCTATATTGACGATGACCAACCCACCCCACAACGAACAGATCGCACGCCTGTCCGAAGACTTGCGCACGGCCCTCAAGGGCATCATGCGCCAGATGCGGCGCGACACGGAACGCCACGAACAGGGCCTGTCGCTGATGCAGGCGATGCTGCTGCACCTGATCCACGAGCATCCCGGCATCGGCGTGGCCGAGCTGGCGCGCATGCAGCAGGTGCGCAGCCCGACGATGAGCGGCCAGGTCAAGGCGCTGGAAGCGGCCGGCCTCGTCGAGCGCGCCGCGCCGCAGGAACACGACCGGCGCAGGAGCGGCCTGCACGTCAGCCGCGCCGGCCACACCGCCCTGCGCCAGTTGCGCGACCGCCGCCACGACTGGCTGTCGCAACGCATCGCGCGCCTGTCGCCCGACCGGATGGAGGCGCTCGCAGGCGCCGTCGATGCCCTCAACTTCCTTGCCGACCATGAAGATTGAATCGCCCCCACCCGCCGACGCGCGCGAAATCCGTTCCGTCTACCTTGCCCTGATGGCCGTGCTGGGCCTCGGGGCGCTCGACCAGAGCATCGTCGCCACCGCCCTGCCCCGCATCGTCGGCGACCTGGGCGGCATGAACCATCTGTCGTGGGTCGTGACGGCGTACGTGCTCGCGTCCACCGCGACGATGCCGCTGTACGGCAAGCTGGCCGACCAGTACGGCCGGCGCCCGATGATCTTCACGGCGCTTGCGACGTTCCTGCTGGGCTCCGTGCTGTGCGGCTTCGCGCAGACCATGACGCAGCTGATCGCGTTCCGCGCCATCCAGGGCATGGGTTCCGGAGGCTTCATGCCGCTGGCGCAGATCATCATCGGCGACCTCGTGCCGCCGCAGGAACGGGCGCGGCGCCAGGGGTCGATCGCGATCGTGTTCGCCGTCACCAGCGTGCTCGGGCCCGTGCTGGGCGGGATGATGACGGATTTGCTGTCGTGGCACTGGATCTTCTTCATCAACCTGCCCATCGGCGCGGTCGCGTTCCACGCCATCGCGCGCTCGCTGCGCAAACCCGTGCAGACGCACGCGCACCGCATCGATTACCTCGGCTCCGTGCTGCTCACCGTGTCGATCACCGCGCTGCTCCTGATCCTCGCGCTGGGCGGCACGGAATGGGCGTGGGATTCGGTGCAGATCCAGGTGTGCGCCGCGCTGACCGTCGTGCTGGGCGGCTGGCTGTTCGTGCACCTGCGCCGCGCGCAGGAACCCGTGCTGCCGCCGGACCTGTTTGCGAGCCGCGTCTTCAACATCGCCAGCATCGTGATGGCGCTGACGTTCATGGGCCTGATGGGCGCGAGCGTGTTCTTCCCGCTGTTCTTCCAGCTCGTGATGGGCAGCAGCCCCGCGCACTCGGGCATGATGACGGTGGCGATGATGGTCGGGATGATCGCGTCGTCGACCTTGAACGGCCGCGTGCTCTCGCGCTCGGGCAAGTACAAGGCCGTGCAGGTGGCGGGATTGTCGGCGGCGGTGCTGGCGTTCGCCGTCCTCGCGTGGGGCATGGGCACGGCGCGCGGCTACTGGATCATCGAGCCCGCCATCTTCATGCTGGGCGCGGGCCTGGGCCTCGTGATGCCCAACATGACGGTCGTCGTGCAGAACGCCCTGCCCGTCCCGCGCCGCGGCGTGGGCACGGCGATGCTGTCCTTCTTCCGCTCGCTCGGCGGCCTGCTCGGCGTGACCGGATCCGGCGCCATCCTCGCGCACCAGGTGCACGCGCACGGCATCGCGGGCGTCGCGCATGCGGGCGGGCTGCCGGCCGCGCAGGCGCTGACGGTGGAGGTGTACCGCCACGCCATCGCCAACATCTTCGGCGCCGGCGCGCTGATCGTGCTGGCGGGGCTCGTCGCGCTGCTGTTCCTGCCGGAGCTGCCGCTGACGGGCCGCCCGGAGGCGAAGCCGGCGGAATGACGCGCCGGCCATGCTATCGTTCCGCTTCCACTTTCAAACTGGAGGGACAAGCGATGACCAGCAAGAACACGATTTGCCTGTGGTACGGCAACGACGCCCTGGACGCGGCGACGTTCTATGCGCAGACGTTCCCCGACAGCGCTGTCGGCGCCGTCCACCGCGCGCCCGGCGACTATCCGGCCGGCCAGGAAGGCAGCGTCCTGACGGTGGAGTTCACGGTGATGGGCATCCCGTGCCTCGGCCTGAACGGCGGCCCCGGCGTCCAGCACACCGACGCGTTCTCGTTCCAGGTGTCGACCGAGGACCAGGAAGAAACCGACCGGCTGTGGAATGCGATCGTCGGCAACGGCGGCCAGGAAAACGCGTGCGGCTGGTGCCGCGACCGGTGGGGCGTCTCGTGGCAGATCACGCCGCGCGTGCTGATGGAAGCGTTCACCGGCGCCGACCGGGCCGCGGCCAAGCGCGCGTTCAACGCGATGATGGACATGAAGAAGATCGACGTCGCCGCGATCGAGGCCGCGCGCAGGGGATCAACGACGGGGTGATCCGTCAGGCGCGCGCCATGGCGTGCAGGGTGGCGCCGCCAGCTTCGCGCGTGGCCGCCTGCGCCGGCCGTTCCACCGGCTGGCGCGGGCCGGCCACGCACTCCAGCGCCAGCAGCGCGGCGACGTCCGCGCCGTCGCGGTCGAGCGCCGCCATCACGGTGTCGGCCGGCGCATACAGGCGGGTGACGATGCGGGCCTGGTTGCGGCCCTGCGCCTTGCCCTCGTAGAGCGCCCAGTCGGCCAGGCGCACGGCGCCCTGCCAGTCGAACGCGCCGCCGGCCGCCGGCGGCAGCGCGACGATGCCCGCAGTGAGCGTCACCGGGATCGCGCCCGCGTCGACGGGCTTGCCGCCGACCGCCTCCAAAATCCGCTCCGCCATGCCGGCGATGCTGGCCGGGTCCATGGCGGGCGCGTGGATCATGAATTCCTCGCCGCCCCAACGCACCACCATGTCGGTATCGCGCACGGCCGCGGCGAGCCGGCGCGCCACGTCGACGAGGACCGCGTCGCCCGCGCCATGGCCCCAGCGGTCGTTGATGCTTTTAAAATGGTCGATGTCCAGCAGGACGACGCAGTCGACGGCGTCCGCCATCGGATGCCGTCGATCGTCCTTGCGGACACTCATCCGGTTCGTCAGCGAGCGCCGGTTGTGCAGGCCCGTCAGGGCGTCGTGCGTCGAACCGAATTCGAGCTGCACGTTCAATTCCTTCAGCCGCGCGTTGCTGCGCGCCGCGCGCCGGTACAGGACGGTCACGACGCCGCCCGCCAGCACCGTCAGCACGGCGGCGAACGTCGTCGCGAGCTGCACGGTGCGGCGGTTGTTCAGCTCCGCATCCTTCAGCCGGTTCTCGCGCTGCAGCAGGACGATCTGCTGGCTGCGGCGGCGCGCGTCGAATTCTTCCTGCAGGGACGCGATCGCGCGGTCGCGCGCGGTGCGGGCGCTCTGCTGCTGCAGCGACTGCTGCTCGCGGACGATCGCCAGCGCCTGCTGGAACTGGCCCGCGCGCTCCAGCATGCGGCCCTTCTCGTCCAGCATCGCCTCGAGGTCCCCGGTGAGCTTTTCCTTGCGCAGGTGGGCGATGACGCCGTCGACCCAGGGCAGGCCTTCGGCGATGCGGCCCTGGCCCATCAGCGCGAAGCCCAGGTTGGCGCGCGCCATCTGGATGACGTTCTGGTCGCTGCCCTTCTCCGACACGACGAGGGCCTGGCGCGACTCCGCTTCGGCGCGGACGTAGTCGTGGCGCTGCAGATAATAGTCCGCGATATTGCCCCGGGTCGCGGCTTCCATCCCCTGCAATCCTCCCCGCACCGCCGTCGCCAGCGCATTCTCGAACGCGGCGATGCCTTCGCGGTCCCGGCCGAGCCTGACCAGCGCGATGGCGCGCGTGAACTGCAGCGACGCGAGCGGCCGCAGCGACATTTTCTTTTCCGCCAGCCCCAGGACGGCGCTGTCGAGCGCCTTGGCGGGATTGTCGGCATTCACGTACACCTGGGTGATCCGGGCGTACATCACGGCGCGCCTGCCGCTTTCCCCGGGCGGGCCCTGCAACAGGCGCAGGCCGCGCAGATAGGCCGCCAGCGCGTCGTCGAAGCGGGCGCGCAGGTTGAAGATGTCGCCCTGCGTCCGCTCGACCGACACCTTGAACTGCAGCGGCGTGTCCTTCGGCGCCTGCGCCACGATCCTGTCGAGCAGCGCCTGGGCGTCATCCAGCCGGTGGGCGTCGAGCAGCTCGCGCACCTGGGCCAGCATGGCCAGCGCGGCGCCCGCCGGATCGCCCCTGGCCTGCGCCAGCTGCAGGGATTCGCGTTCCAGCGTGTGCATCGCGTCCAGCTGGCCCAGGTCTTCCCTGAGCCAGGCTTCCGTGCGCAACAGCTTTTGCCTGGCCTCGTAGGGCGCGTCCGGCCCCAGCGCGCGGCGCGCCGCCTGCACCCGGTCGAGGGCCGCAAGCGGGGACTCCTGCGCGAGTTCCCAGATCGCTTCCACTTCCGCCTTCGGATCGACGGCGCCCTGGCCGGCGTGCGCGGCCGTGCCGAGCGCCGTGGCGGTCACGAGCAGGAGGGAGACGAGGCGGTGAGGGAAAGACATGACGAGGCGCCGGCTGGAAGACAATACGTCCGTTGAGGCCATTATGGACGCAACTTTGACTTTCCTCAACGAAACAATCTGGACGATGCGTGATCGCAACATTACAGAAATGTTCGCGCATAACATTAGTGTTACGTAACAGTGGCACCGCAGGGTCGTTCAATATCCATTCCGATATCGATCCGCACCAAAAAGTTATTGGCTTCCGAATAATTCATGCACTACATTGAGCCTCGCCCGACACATTTCTTTGGGCCGGGCACTTATGTTATCGCAATCATTTTTCATTCATCATCATGTACGGAGCCTTTCCGATGGCATGACCTTTTAAGGTAAATCCCATGCAAAAAGATAAGACCAAACGAATTGGTCAAGCAGGAGACTTATCGAGAGACATCAAGCGCACCGCCCTGTGCGGCGCCCTGATGCTCGCCGCGGCGCTGCCGGCCGCGGCACAGACCACCACCACCATCGCCGCCGCGCGCACGGATGCGGACGCGCGCGCCCGCGCCCTGGTCGCGCAGATGACGCTGGACGAGAAAATCGACCAGCTGCTCAACGTCGCACCCGCCCTGCCCCGCCTGGGCGTGCCCGCCTATAACTGGTGGACCGAGTCGCTGCACGGCGCACTGGGGCCGCTGCCCACCACGAACTTCCCGGAGCCCATCGGCCTCGCCGCGACGTTCGATGCGCCGCTCGTCCACAAGGTCGCGTCCGCGATCAGCACCGAGGTGCGCGCACTGCACACGCTGGGACGCCAGACGGGCCACCTGGGCAAGATCGGCACGGGCCTCGACACGTGGTCGCCGAACATCAACATCTTCCGCGACCCGCGCTGGGGCCGCGGCCAGGAGACCTATGGCGAGGACCCGTACCTGACGGCGCAGCTGGGCGTCGCGTTCATCCAGGGCATCCAGGGACCGAACCCGGACCTGCCGGACATCGTCGCCACGCCGAAGCACTTCGCCGTGCACAGCGGCCCGGAATCGACGCGCCACGTGGCCGACGTGTTCGTGTCGCGCCACGACCTCGAGGACACGTACCTGCCCGCCTTCCGCGCCGCCATCGTCGATGCGAAGGCCGGGTCGATCATGTGCGCCTACAACCGCATCAACGGCCAGCCGGCCTGCGGCAGCGACCTGCTGCTGAAGGAACACCTGCGCGGCGCGTGGGGCTTCAAGGGCTATGTCGTGTCGGACTGCGACGCCGTCACCGACATCGACGAGCACCACAAGTACGCGCCCGATCCCGCCGCCGCGGCGGCCGTCGCGCTGAAGGCCGGCACGGACAACGAGTGCAACACGAAGACCCTCGGCGATGCGAAGGGCCTCGGCGTGCGCTACCGCGAAGCGTGGCAGCGCGGCCTGATCTCCATGAACGACATCGACGGGGCGCTCGTCCGCCTGTTCTCCGCGCGCTACCGCAACGGCGACCTCGCGGGCCTCGCCCAGCGCTCGCCGAACCAGACGCCGGTCGCCGCGATCGACACGCCCGCGCACCGCGACCTCGCGCAGCAGGCAGCCAGCAAGAGCCTCGTGCTGCTGAAGAACGACGGCACGCTGCCTTTGAGACCGGGCGTAAAAGTCGCCGTGATCGGCCCGCTGGCCGACGCCACGCGCGTCCTGCGCGGGAATTATTCGTCGACGCAGTCCGCGCCACCGGTCTCCGTCGTCGAGGGCCTGCGCCGCGTGCTGCCGCAGGCGCGCGTGACGCTCGTGCCGGCCGCCGCGTCGATCACGGACGGCGACCCGGTCCCGGCCACCGCCCTGCGCACGCCGGACGGCAAGCCTGGCCTGCGCGCCGAGTACATCAATAGGAGTGGCAACGACGGCGACACGAAACCGGTCCTCGTCCGCACCGAACCCGGCGTCGTCTCGCACGCGCTCCAGTTCAAGGACGTGGCGGACAAGCACAAGGTCGTGTGGACCGGCTCTCTCGTCGCACCGGAGACGGGCACCTACCGCCTCGGCGTGACCGGCGTGAAGGGCGAGCTGACGGTCGGCGGCAAACCTGCCGTGCAGGCATCGGCCTATTCGCAATGGGGCGAGCCTTTGACGCTGACCGACGTGCGCCTCGAAAAGGGCCAGCGCTATCCGTTGCGCTTCCAGGCCGAGACGGGATCCACGGGCGTGCCCGGCCTGTTCTGGAAGCGCGTCTCGACCGCGCCCGAGCAGGACCTGAAGGCCGGCACGGCGGATGCCGACGTGATCGTCGCCGTCGTCGGCCTGACGTCGGACCTGGAAGGCGAAGAGATGGCCATCAAGGTCGACGGCTTCGCCGGTGGAGATAAAACGTCGCTGGACCTGCCGGCCGAGCAACGCGCCCTGCTGGAACGGGCCAAGGCGCTGGGCAAGCCGCTCGTCGTCGTGGTCATGAACGGCAGCGCCGTCGACCTGTCGTGGGCGAAGGACAATGCGGCCGCGATCCTGGAAGCGTGGTATCCGGGCCAGTCCGGCGGCGCCGCCATCGCCGACGTGCTGACGGGCCGCACCGATCCGGGCGGACGCCTGCCGCTCACGTTCTACCGCACCCTCGCCGACCTGCCGCCGTTCGACGATTACTCGATGCAGGGCCGCACCTACCGCTACTACGCGGGCACGCCCGTGTATCCGTTCGGCGCGGGTCTCTCGTACACGACCTTCAGCTATGCCCCGCTGCGCATCGAACCGGTCGGCGGCTCACCGGAAAACGGCATCGTCGTGACGACCGAAGTCGCCAACACGGGCAAGCGCGACGGCGACGAAGTGGCGCAGCTGTACCTCACGCCGCCCAGGTTCGACGGCGCGCCGCGCCTGGCGCTGCGCGGCTTCCAGCGCGTGTCGCTGAAGGCCGGCGAGCGGAGGCAGGTCAGCTTCACGCTGGCGCCGCGCGACATCAGTTTCGTCACGCGCGACGGCGTCCGCCAGCTCACGCCCGGCGAGTACCGCTTGAGCGTCGGTTCGGGCCAGCCGGGCACCGGCGTGGCGCAGCAGGACGGCACGCTGACGCTGAAGCAGACCGTCGTGCTGGCGCAATAACCACTACAACAAGGAGACTACATGAAGACCAGACTGTTGATTGCCAGCGTACTCGCGGTCGCATTCGCGGCGCCCGTGCACGCACAGAACGACAAGATGACGCCGATCGCGATACCCGCGCAGGCGGACGCCATCGTGCTGAACACCGGCCCGCTGCCGGGCGCGAAGGCGCAGGAGAGCTGGCACAGCCAGTACGGCAGCCTGTTCGCGCGCAACGTCACGGTCGCGACCCTGACGCCGTTCCTGCCCGATCCCGCCAAGGCGACGGGCGCCGCCGTGATCGTCGCACCGGGCGGCGGTTTCCGCACGCTGTCGATGAACAACGAGGGCTGGGACGTGGCGAAGGCGCTGGCCGACAAGGGCGTCGCCGCGTTCGTGCTGAAGTACCGCCTGAACCAGACGCCGCAGGACATGGATGCGTTCGCGGACGAGATGGCGAAGATGTTCTCGGGCGCTGCCCGCCCGAACCGTCCGCCGACGGACAATCCGGCCGTGACGCTGGCGCCGCAGATCGCCGACGCGCGCGCCGCGTTCGCGCTCGTGCGCGCGCGGGCGGGCGCGTGGCACGTCGACCCCGACCGCATCGGCATGCTGGGCTTTTCCGCCGGCGCGATGCTGACGATGGCGACGACCTTGTACGGCCAGGACGCGAAGCCCGCGTTCATCGGCGACATCTACGGGCCGCTGGGCGCCGTCAAGGTGCCGCTTGATGCGCCGCCGCTGTTCGTCGGCCTGGCGGCGGACGACCCGCTGTTCGGCAACGGCGGCTTCGGCCTCATCGACAACTGGCGCGCGGCGAAGCGGCCCGTCGAGTTCCACCTGTTCGAACAGGGCGGGCACGGCTTCGGCATGTACCAGAAGGCGACCACCAGCACCGGGTGGTTCGATGCGTTCGCGCGGTGGCTCGGCATGCATGGCTATCTGAAGCCGAAGGCCTGACAACTCCGCCGTCGTCCCCGCGCAGGCGGGGACCCATACTGAGCTGGCTGAAGAGATTCAGCATGGGGAGTAGTCCAGTGGGCTGTCCCCGCTTTCGCGGAAACGACGTGGCGACTGTTACTGCACCGCCGTCAGCGCCACATCGAACACGAGCCCCGCGTTCGCGGGAATCGACCCTTTGCCGCTCGCGCCATACCCCAGGCTGGACGGAATCAGCAACGTGCGCTTGCCGCCCACCTTCATGCCCGTCACGCCCTGGTCGAAGCCGGTGATCACCTGCCCCTGTCCCAGCGTGAACGTGAACGTGCCGGTGTCGAACTGCGTGCCCTTGTGGTCCGTCGCCGTGTCGCTGTACAGCCAGCCCGTGTAGGTCACGGTGGCCGTCTTGCCGCTGATCGCTTCGGTACCGGTGCCCAGCACGACGTCGGTCGCGCTGAACTGGGCCGGATTGGCCACGACGACGGCGCTCGACGACGAACCACCACCGCCGCCGCAGCCGGCAAGGCTCAGGACGGCAACAAGGAGGGCGGTGCAGGCAAAGCAAGGCTTCAGTTTCATGGGGTTCCCGGTGATAAGAAAAGCACGCAACCTTACCGCAGGTCCATGTTTAGACTGTCTTTAAATTTGTTTCTATTTGTTACAACTTCAAGGTTGATGTTCTGAGCAGGCGCATCTGCAACAAATTGCCTGTAAAGACAAAATAATCCGCTGGGGCAATAACAGCGCGGCGTACACTGAATCGGTCGCGTCGGATCGACGACGCCGTATGACGAAAGATGCCCATGATCAGCCTCACGAATTTTTTTGCAGACGTCAAACTGCCCACGATCTCCGCCGTGGCCCACGCCCTGATCGAAACCCTCGACGACGACGACGCGTCCGCGAAGAAAGTCGCGGCGATCATCGGGCGCGACCCGGCCCTGACGGCCAAGCTGATGCGCCTGGCGAACAGCGCCCGCTTCGGCTCGCGCCGCGGCGTCAGCTCGCTCGACGAGGCGGTCTCCCTCGCGGGCATGGGCCACATCCGCACGCTGGCGCTGGCGACGTGCTTCTCCGACGCCTTCCCGTCCCTGCCCGGCCTGGATTCCGACGAGTTCTGGAAAAGCAGCATGGCCTGCGCCGGCTACGCGAAGTGGCTGGCGGGCGGCATCGGCCTCGACGGCAGCGAAGCCTGGCTGGCCGGCATGATGCTGCGCCTGGGCGAACTGCTGATCTACCAGGTGGCCCCGTCGACTTTCGCCGAGATCGAACAACTGCCGCACCTGCCGGGCGGCCGCTGGGAACGCGAGCAGCGCCTGCTGGGCCTGTCGGAAGGCCAGATCACGGCCGAACTGGGCCGGCGCTGGAACTTCCCCGAGAAGATCGTGCGCGCGCTGGAAAACTCGTCCGACCCGATGGCCGCGCACCCGTTCTGCCAGCTGGGCGGCATCATCCACCTGGCCAGCCTGCTGGCCGATACGCCCAGCGACGACCCCGCCATCCTTGACACCCTGCCGGCCGAAGTGGTCGACACGCTGCGCCTGTCGCGCGAATGGATGGCGGTGCGCTTCCCATCGCATGACTCGTTCTCGGCCGAGCCCTGAACGATCGTGTAGCATGGTCGGATCTGCAAGGAGCCGACCATGCCCTACCAGTCCACCCTCGAATTCAACACGTTCGGCCGCGGCAGCCGCGACATCACCGCGGCCGTCGCCGACGTCGTCACCCGCTCGGCCATCCGCTGCGGCCTCGCGCACGTGTTCGTCCAGCACACGAGCTGTTCCCTCCTGATCACGGAAAACGCCGACCCGGACGTGCGGCACGATTTGGAGACCATCCTCAAGCGCCTGGCGCCGGACGGCGATCCTGCCTATTGCCATACCACCGAAGGTCCGGACGACATGTCCGCGCATGTGCGCACGATGCTGACGGCAACCAGCATCACCGTGCCCGTTGGCGACGGGCGGCTGTTGCTCGGGACGTGGCAGGGGATGTATTTATGGGAGCATCGGGTGGCGGAGCATCGGCGTAACGTGGTGGTCACGGTGATGGGTGACGCAACGTGACCATGACATCCCGCCTGGCAAGCTTCGGTGCGATCGTGCTCTGCACATCGCTGGCGTCCCATGCCGTCGCCTACGATGACATCGCGCCCGCCGAGATCGCCGACCTGTTCATCGCCGCACTCCAGCATCACCGCTTCAAGGACGCGGCCGCCCTGTTCGCACCGGAAGCGACGCGCGACACCTCCGCGACGGCGCTTGCCCTGAAGCGGATCGACGACAGTGTTGGCGGTTTCTCGACGATGCATCCAGTGGCGACGCTGCCCGACGGACGCACCGTCAAGCTGGAGGTGCCGGTCCGTAACAACGTCCCGTTCGACGTCAGGAAGTTCGTCCAGGTCCGATATGCCTCCACCGCCGGCGACGGCACACCCGTGTTTTACGAAGTCGACCTGACTACCGACAGCAAGCCGCAGGTGTTGTCGTTCGGGCTGCATTTCCCGGCAGCGGATGCGCAATCGACGAGACGCGCGACACGGCTCGTGAGCGCCATCAACCGTTGACATCCGCGTCGCCAGGAAAACGAATCGCTCAGTCCTCGAACCGTAACGGGTCGAACGCGTCGGACAAACCGTGTATGCACTTGTGGAGATCGGCCATGGCGCGTACATCGCTGCCCGACCTGTCGAGCAAATGTGCCAGCGCCGGCGACAACGGCTGGGGCAACCGGTCCAGGTCGCACCATTGATACGCTGGACATCCAGCGCCGATGCGTGGTTCGAACTCGCAGGGTACGACAGCGACGTAGTTGTGCTGCACGAACAATCGCGCGTCGCAAAATGGCGTCAATCGGCTCAACGCGAGATCGCCTTCGTACGCGCAGCGCTCGGCGATCGTATTGATCGCGACCTGCAACGGCGACTGCCCGGCGAGAACATCCGCAGTCCAGGTACTCCACTCGAGCCCCGCGCCGTCCGCGGCGACGCATTGCTTGACCAGCACGCGTCCGGTGTCCTCGGCAAGCATGATCGCGCAAGCGGAAACGCCCTGCCATCTGGCATGGGCCGGTACGACCCAGCTCGGTCGCCTGACGAGATCGGCGCCAGCCGCCGACGTGCTTTGGATATTCACAATGTTTACCTCGACAGTATCTATCCAGCAACGACACGCACGGGATCCGCCGACACTTGCTTGCGGTACGGTTGCAGTTCGTGATTCACTGGGGTATCTGCTTAACATTTATTCAACGTAGGAACATTCCTACATAATGTTAATCATCCACGAGATTGTTTTAACAGTCGAGCGATTTCCGCGCCAAGTGTAGTTTCCCGGCAGATCATTTTGTAACGGTTGCGACGTTGCAACAGAAATGGGTGATCGTCAATACAATGGTGGCTTGATGCTGAAGGGCACGACGCTGCGGTGAAGCCGTATGTGCTTGGGGTCGGTTCTGGGCCGTCGTGACAGTCAGTGATTTTTGCAGCAAACGGCCTGGTTCGGCCGAGGCTGTGTAAAAACGCAAGCCCGACGAGACATCCGCCGCGCTCGGCCCTCCAAAACGCTCACTAGGCGTTTTCACGAGGTCGGGAATGGTAAAGAGAGCCCTGAAAACATCGTGATTTCGCGTTTTTACACAGCCTGGGCCAGAAGCAGCCGATCGCGTTCGAGTCTCCGCATATCTGTTCGGCAACGAAAAAGGTCTAATCATGAGTTTGTCATTCCACATTGACTACAACGGCAGGTGCGAGGAAGCCTTTAATTTTTATGCGGCGCACCTCGGCGGGACGATCGGCACAATGCTAAAAGTTGCAGAGTCTCCTATTCCGGTGTCTGCAGCGCGCCCGGCCAATCACATCGTGCACGCAAATATTCGCATCGACGGCGTGGAGCTGGCCGGCGCGGATGTGGAAGCGAGCAAGTACGCCAAGCCTGCGGGATTTTACGTCTTGCTCGGTGTTGATTCGGAACAGAAGGTCGATGCCTACTTCGACGCACTGCAAACCGATGGCCAGGTAATCCTCGCGCCGCAGGAAACGTTTTGGTCTCCGCGCTATGCCGTCGTTGTTGACAAGTTCGGCGTGCCTTGGAAGATTAATCGCGGGACATAAAGCGTCTTGCTTCGGGTCGATTCCTGCCGGTCGTGACACTCCGTGAATTTTCCTCGCTAGCAACCTGCTATGCTGCCGCGAACGGCCGAGTTCGGCCAGAAGCGGACGTTGCAGTGACGTTGGTACAACCGCCGCATTGTTCGGGCCCTTTCGGGAGTAGAATCCGGCCTCGATCCACGCAACCCAAAGGCAAGCAATGAAAAAGGCAGATCTGGCAAAAAGCGACGCGAAGAAACTGATGAACCAAATGAGTGCGAAAGGCGCAACGTTCGGTGTGGCAGCGTCGGCGGCCGCGCCCGACCGTCGAGAACAACGCGAACGTGAGCGCGCGTTAGGACTTGTGCCGTTTGCCGTCAAGCTCAATAGCGACTTGGTCAAGCAGTTGCAGACGTTGAGCAAAGAGCGCGGCATCGAATTGAATGAACTCGTTACAAGCTTGCTGCAAAAGGGCCTGTCTGCATAAATGAGACAACAAACGGACGAACACGCTCCACAATAATCAAACTGGCGCAAGTGCAGAACTGCCACACTTTGAGCTGCGCCGATGTCAGCTATCGGGCCAGAAGCCGACATATCCAATCAGCTTTCTACTCATGCGTCTATACACTACCCAGCCTCTCTCGATCTATGACACGCTGTGCCGCACAGGTACCTTTTTGTCTGAGCCGTGGAAAGATCCGGAAGAATGGATTTGCACGGATGCGCCTGCGATCAAATTGGCCTACGACTGGCTTTGCAATGAGATGGTGGAGCGAGGCCTGCGCCGTCCGATACCTTCCGTTTATCCGATTTGGGCATGGTACCGATACATGGGTGAAAAGAAGCCCAAACCAGATTTGCGACACAGTGCGTATAAGAATTGTCGGTCTAACGAGCGACAGGTGTTGCTAACACTCGACGTGCCAGACGACGACGTACTTCTACACGACTATGAGGCTTGGCACTACCCGCTCAACTATTTTCATCTCGCAGCACAACGCGTGAGCGACCGCTTCGAACGCCAGTGCAAAGCTGCTGGCTTCCCGCTCTACAGCGAAGTGCCGTTACAAGACAATGCATTGCATGCCGAAGTTCAGCGGTCTTGGCGCACGATTTTTGACCTCTCTGCATGTCGCCGGTTGTTCAGGCGCTCGCGAGCCGAACAAGCAGTCCAGGCAACGTTTTGGACCCTCCGTGCAGCGCATGTGACCGAAGCTGTAGCGTTCGGAGGCTTACAGAATCGTCGCACGTTGTCACTGCCAAGCACGCACAGTACGATCTGACCGCAACCGGCCCAGGCTGTGTAAAAACGCGAAATCACGATGTTTTCAGGGCTCTCTTTACCATTCCCGACCTCGTGAAAACGCCGTAGTGAGCGTTTTGGAAGGCCGAGCGCGGCGGATGTCTCGTCGGGCTTGCGTTTTTACACAGCCTCGGTCAACTGCGGCCGTACAATGAACAGCCAAGTTCGGCCACGAACAGACGATCGGAATTCTGAATCGACTAATCTAACCGTGATGGTCAGCCCCTTGGAAACCCAAGAAGAAGTATGTTCGAGATTCGGCGTAGCAGGCCAACCGCTCATGCTGGCGAACGGCTCGGGATCGCGCTTTCAACCATTGGGCAGCTACCGATTAATGGATTACGCATTCGCCTCGACGGAATTGCGGGTGGTACATCCGGGCTGGCGGGGACGCTGCGAGCGATCCTGACTTTTATCAGCCGCTCTGCGTCGACCACATTCCCGACTATCTGCCATCCGTAGCGCCGTACCTGTCACTGCCTCCAGGCTTTAGATTCCAAATCGCGGACGGCTACGAAGATGTCTGGTTCGACCCGACACTGTTGTCCGAAGGATGACTTCCGCATTCGATCCTCGAGTGAGGCACAGCGCATCCAGACACTTCATCCTGGCGAACCGGCCCTGTCAGTCCCCCCGCCACTCCGGTATCATGCAGGGATGAGCCAGATTCCTTTCCATCCGTTCGTCATTGCCGTCGCCGGCGGCAGCGGCAGCGGCAAGTCGACGGTGACCCAGCAGGTGCTGGCGTCGTTCGGCGCCGAGATGGTCTCGGTCGTGATGCAGGACGATTACTACCGCGACCAGTCCGACCTCTCTCCCGAAGTCCGCCGCAAGCAGAACTACGACCATCCGCAGGCGTTCGACTGGCCGCTGCTGGTCCAGCACGTCCAGGCCCTGCGCAATGGCGAAGCGATCGAGATGCCGGAGTACGACTTCACGATCGACAACCGCTCCACGAAAACCATTCCGGTCAAGCCGGCCCCGGTCATCGTGATCGAAGGCCTGTTCGCCCTGTACGACGCCGACCTGCGCGACATGATGTCGCTGAAGATCTTCGTCGACACCGCCGCCGACGTCCGCTTCATCCGCCGCATGCAGCGCGATATCGCGGAACGCGGCCGTACGACGGAAAGCATCGTCAACCAGTACCTGGAAACGGTCCGCCCGATGCACAAGCAGTTCATCGAGCCGACCAAGCGCCACGCCGACGTGATCCTGCCGCACGGCGCGAACGACCCCGCGGTCGACGTCATCACCACCAAGGTGGCGAGCGTCATCGGCCAGCTCAGGTCGTCATGAAGCGGTCCTGATCCCTGACGGGACGTTGGCAGCCGGCTTCTTGAAAGCCAGCAGATTGCCGCCGAGGACCAGCGCCACGCCGCCGAACGCCGGCAACGTCCACTGGTAGCCCTCGAGCACGGTCGACACGCTCAACGCCACGACGGGAAACAGCACCGTCGAGTACGCCGCGCGATCCGGCCCGATGCGCCCGACCAGCACCAGGTACGCCGTGAATGCGATGACGGAACCGGGGACGGCAAGGTAGAACAGCGCGCCGAGGTAGCGCGGGCTGGGGTCGATCGTGAACGGCATCCCCAGCAACCATGCACCGCCGCCGACGATGGTCGAGCCGATCAGCATGGCCCAGGTGTTGGTCAGCAGCGGCGTCAGGCCGAGCGCCTGCATCCGGCTCGACAGCAGGTTCCCCGTCGAGAAGCACACGGTGCCCAGCAGCGACAAACCCAGTCCCAGCAACATGCCCTGGTCGTTCCAGTGGCCCCGCATCTGCGGCAGGAACAGCAGCGCGATGCCGGACAGGCCGAGCAGGGACCCGATCAGCACCTGGCGCCGGATCGGGCGCCCCATGAAGAGGCGCAGGTTGACCGCGTTCCAGATTGGCGCGGTCGAAAAGACGACGGCCACGAGGCCGCTCGGCACCCACTGGCTGGCGTAATAAAAGCACAGGAAATTACAGCAGAACAGGGCGACGCCCTGGGCCAGCAGATAGCGCCATGCCTGGCGCGGCGGCCACAGTTGCCGGCGCGTGGCGAGCAGGAACAGGAACAGCACGGCGGCGGCGATCCAGAAGCGGTAGGCGATCGACACCGGCGCCGGAACGACGCCGAGCTGGAATTTGATCGCGATCCACGTGGTGCCCCAGATGACGACGGTGAGCAGGTAGAGGAAGATATTCATGCCGCCATGATCGGCGCGGCCACCGGCGCCGACTTGTCTGATCTTGCGCACTTTCGCCGCCCTGTCGGACCAGGCGCCAGAAGAATGCTAGACTTTTTCGCATGCACGCCCGTCCCCCTACCATCCCGCACGCCGTCTTCGACACCATGTGCGGCACCGACGCCACGCTCGAACGTTTCGTGTGGCTGGGCGACGGCATGGCGGCGGCGATCTGGCAGCGCGACACCCACGAAGCGCTGACGGTCTACGACCGGCCCGGCCACCACACCCTCTCCTGCTACCTGGGCGGCGGCTACCGCACCGAGCGCAGCGGCATGCACAGGCAGTACGGCGCGCCCCTGCGCCTGTGCACGCTGCCGGACGACCATGAATCGGCGTGGGTCGTGCGCGACCATCTGCGCCTGCTGCACATCTATTTCATGCCGGAGCATTTCACGCGCCGGGCGGTGGTGGAGTTGGACCGCGAACCGCGCGAGATCACGCTGGCCGACCGCACCTACTTCGAAAGCCCCGCCCTGCTGCGCCTGTGCCAGTCGCTGATCGCGACGCCATGGGACGGCGCCGACAATCTGCTGCGCGCCAACGAGATCACCCACGACACGCTGAGCGAACTGCTGCGCTCACAAGGCGTGCTGCGGCGCACGCTGCGGCTCAAGGGCGGCCTGGCGCCGCTGATGCGCCGCCGGCTGGCCGACTACATCGACGCCAACCTGGCGCAGCCGATCACGCTCGGCACGCTGGCGCAGGTGGCCTGCCTGTCGGAGTTCCACCTGGCGCGCATGTTCCGCGTCTCGTTCGGCATGCCGCCGTCGGCCTGGATCGCCCAGCGCCGCCTCGAGCTGGCGCGCACGCTGTTGAAGACCACGGCCCTGCCCTTGCAGCAGGTCGCCGACATGTGCGGGTATGCCGACCTGTCGCATTTCGGCCATCGCTTCCGCGCCGCGACGGGCGTCCCGCCGCGGCGCTATCGGCAGGTCATGACGATTACAGCGACACCCCGATCGTCAGCGTGACCACATACCCATTGACCGGATCCCCGCTCACGGATGCCATCTGCAGCGACGTGCCGTCGCTGAACACGTTGTCCGTCGCATAGCTCATCGAGGCCAGGTTGCGCGAACTGGTGCTGTACGCCGGCGTCGAATAGGCTTCGTTCAGGGTGGCCATCGGGAACGTCAATTGCGAGGTCTTGACGCGGTTGGCGGCGCTCGTCGCCTTCGCGAGGCTCGGGTAGACCTCGAAGTGGATGTGCGGCATGCGGCCCGAGTAGCAGCCCGGGAAGTTCGTCGTGAACGTGACGGCGCCCGTGCTGTCGGCCTCCTGCACGCCGCGCAGGTAGTTCTCGCTCGTCAGGCCGCTCGCGTACATCGAGTAGTTGCCGTCGCGGTCGCAATGCCACAGGTAGACCGCGGCGCCGGCCGCGCTCGCGCAGCTCGCGCCCGCGTTCACGATCTGCAGTTTCAGGATCGTCGGGATGCCGGCCGCCGTCTTGCTGCCGGGAGAAACGCTCGTGCGGATGTCGCTGCGCACGATGCCGGACAGGGTCAGCGCATTGGCGATGCCGCTGCCGTTGCTGTTGGTGCCGTCGCCCGGGTACGGGCCGCCCGTCTCCTCGGGGATGACGGAACAGGTGCCGGTCGTGGTCGTCGTCGTCGTGCCCGTGCTGCCCGTGGACGATGTCGTCGTCGATGTCACCGTGTCGCCCGACGCACCGCCGCCGCAACTCGCGAGCGGCACGGCGGCCGCGGACGCGAACAGCCAGCGCAGCGACTGGCGCCGGCTGGCCTGGGTGGCGAGCATGCGCTCGAGGTCTTCGGCAAGGCTGTGGTGTGAGTGATCCATGAATTCCCCCTGGGTTACTGAAGGCGCATTGTGGGTTGACGAAACGTTAAGCGCGGTCAACACCAGTAAAGCTGTGTAAAGACGCCGCATTTCGCGCCGCCCTGCCGCATTTCGCACCGCGCCGCCGACATGTCGTCGCATGGGCGCGCCGGCACGCGGGGGCGCCGGCATAGTGGCATCCACTTAACGCACTTTACGGAGCCGACCATGCTGATCCAGATCCTGACCCACACCCCGCTCTACGTCTGGGCGATCCTCGCCTTCCTCGTCTACCGCGGCGTGGCCGCCATGCGCGACCGCGACGTGGAAGTCCGCAAGCTCGTCATCATCCCGGCCGTGATGCTGGTGCTGTCGCTGCAGGACATGAACACGAAATTCGGTCTCGGCGGATGGACGCTGGCCGCGTGGGCGCTGGCCGCGGGCGGCGTGGCGCTGGCGGCGGGGCTGGCCGGTTCGGCACGCATCGCGGCCGGCACGGCGCCGGGCTGCGTGCGCGTGCGCGGTAGCCGCCTGCCGCTCGTCATGATGCTGGCCGTGTTCTTCACGAAGTACGTGGCGTCGGTGACCCTGGCCGTCGCGCCGCAGCTGCGTCACGACACACTGTTCGCCTGCGCCGTGTGCGCCCTGTTCGGCGTCTTCAACGGCTGGTTCGTCGGGCGGCTGATGGGCGACATGGCGTCGGTCCGGATGCTGCCGTCCGGTGTGGTGGCCGCCTGAAAATCAGCTGTATCCGATCCCGCGCGCCATCATGGCCGCGAAGATCGGGATCAAGGCGAACACGTGGATCTCCAGCAGCATCGTGCGGCGCAATGCATTCACCTCGTCCAGCGCAGGGACGAACGCGGCGTCCGCCTTCGCCCGCTTTTGCCAGGCGAGGATGCGCAACGTCGGCTTGATCGAGATGAGGCCGACGGCGGCGAACGCCGCGATCTTCGCCCAGAACATCGGGTTGTGCATGTAGAATTCGGCGCCCTTCGCGCCATACTTCACGCGCAGGAAGCCGACGATCAGGATCGCCAGCGCCATCACGCCGTACGCCGCGTCGAAGCGCCCGAGCAGGCGCACGGTCTGCGGCGACATCGCCGCGGGCCGCATCAGCGCCAGTTCGGCGGCCAGTGCGGATGCGATGCCGAACACGATCAGGTGGTGGACGATGGCGAGTACGAGGTCGGTCATGATGCAGTCGATGATAGCGATGGGATAACACCAATGTACCAGAACCTGGGCAGGCGCTACGCGTGGGCACGGGGTGCCCACCCTACCCGGCTTTAGCGCAACATCGACTCCCACACTTTTTGCAGGCGCTTGCTCGACACCGGCATCGGCGTGCGCAGCTCCTGCGCGAACAGCGACACGCGCAGCTCTTCCAGCATCCAGCGGAACTCGATCATGCGCGGATCGAGGTTCTTCAGCGGCTGGTTCTTCACCGTGCGCTGGAACTGCGTCGCCGCCGCCTGCCACTCGGCCATCAGCTGGGCGTCGCGCGCCGGATTGCCGCGCAGTTTTTCCAGGCGCACGTTCATCGCTTTCAGATAACGCGGGAAGTGCACCAGCTGGCTGTACTCCGTCTCGGCGATGAAGCGCTTGTGCACGAGCCCCTGCAACTGCGCCTGCATGTCGCCCGCGACCGCCGGCGGCAGGCCTTGCAGGCGCTTCGGCAGGCCGTGGAACTCGGCGAGGATCTGGCCGGCCAGGCGCGCCGTCTCGTTGATCAGGAGGCCGATGCGGCCCTTGCCCTCGTCCTTGCGCTTGTTGAACGACGCAGCATCGTGTGGCAGCGGATCCTGCAGGCACGCGATCTCGATGGCCTTGTTGACGATCTGCTCGCGCAGTTCGTCCGGCGTACCCACCGACATGAACTGCATGCCCATCTGCTGCAGGCCCGGCACGTTCTTCTCCGCGAACTTCAACTGGTCCTTGAACTGCAGCGCGAACAGGCGGCGCAGCCCGATGCGGTGTGTGCGCGCCGCCACGTTCGGGTCGTCGAAGACTTCCAGGTCGCAGTGCGCACCCTTGTCGACGAGCGCGGGGAAGCCGATCAGCGTGATCTTCCCCTGCGTGATCTCCAGCAGTTCCGGCAGCTCGCCGAACGTCCAGGCGGTGATGTTCGTGTGGGCGGTCGGCGCGGCAGGTGCGGCCGGCGCGGGTTTGCCTTTCACCGGCGCCGGCGCGGTCGGCGCGGCCAGCGGTTTCGCGGCCGCCTGGCTGGCGGCCGGCGTCGTCTCCGCCATGCGCTGGAAACTCTGGCGCGCCTGCCCGCCCAACTCGGCCTGCAACGTGGCCAGGTTGCGGCCCATGTCGAGCTGGCGGCCGTGTTCATCGACCACCTTGAAATTCATGAAGAGGTGGGCCGGCAAGGTCTCCAGCTTGAAGTCCGTCGTCATCACGCGCACGCCCGTCTGCGCGTGGATGTCGGCGATGAGCACGTCGATCAGGTCGCCGCGGCCGAACTGCACGGGGTCTTCGTTACGCTCGAAGAAGCGCGCGGCGTACTCGGGCAGCGGGACACAGTGGCGGCGCAGCTTCTGCGGCAGCGATTTCAACAGCAGCTGCACCTTCTCCTTCAACATGCCCGGCACGAGCCAGTCCGCGCGCTCGCGCGGGATCTGGTTCAGCGCAAACAGCGGCACGGCGAGCGTGACGCCGTCGCGCGGGCTGCCCGGTTCGAAGTGGTACGACAGGCCCATCTCGATGCCGGTGACGTTCATCGTCTTCGGGAACAGCTCCGTCGTGACGCCCGCCGCCTCGTGCCGCATCAGTTCTTCGCGGTTCAGGTACAACAGCTTCTGGTTGTCGCGCGACGCGTCCTTGTACCACTTCTCGAAGCCCGCGCCGTTCACGACGTCCGACGGGATCTCGTTGTCGTAGAACGCGTAGATCAGCTGGTCGTCCACGAGCACGTCGAGACGGCGCGACTTGTGCTCGAGGTTTTCGATTTCCCGGATCAGCTTGTGGTTGTGGGCGAAGAACTGCAAACGCGTCTCGTAGTCGCCGCCGACCAGCGCGTCGCGGATGAAGATCTCGCGCGCCTCGGCAGGGTTGTGCTGCGCGTAGTTGATGCGCCGCTGGCTGTAGACGACGATGCCGTACAGCGTGGCGCGCTCGCTCGCGGAGACCTGTGCCGTGCGCTTTTCCCAGCGCGGCTCGCCCCACGATTTTTTCAACAAATGGCCGCCGATCTTCTCGATCCACTCCGGCTGGATCTGGGCGATGCAGCGCGCGTACAGGCGCGTCGTCTCGACCAGTTCCGCCGCCATGATCCACTTGCCGGCCTTCTTGCCCAAGGTGGAACCGGGCCAGATGTGGAACTTGATGCCGCGCGCGCCGAGGTAGGCGCCCCCGCTTTGCCCCCCACCTTCGTCCTCCATCTTGTAGCCGATGTTACCGAGCAAACCGGTCAGCAGCGCCATGTGCAGCTGCTCGTATGTCGCAGGCGCGTCGTTCAGGCGCCAGCCCTGTTCCTTGACGATGGTGAGCAGTTGCGAATGCACGTCGCGCCACTCGCGCAGGCGCACCTGCGACAGGAAATTCTCGCGGCAGTTGTCCTGCAGCTGGCGGTTCGTCTTTTTGTGCTCGATGGCCTGCTCGAACCAGCGCCAGATCTTCAGGAAGCCCAGGAATTCGCTCTTCTCGTCCGCGAACTTCTTGTGCTTCTCGTCGGCCTGCTGCTGGTATTCCATCGGCCGGTCGCGCGGGTCCTGAACGGACAGCGCGGACGCGATGATCAGCATCTCGGTCAGGCAGACATTGTCGACGGCCGCCAGGATCATGCGGCCCACGCGCGGGTCGAGCGGCAGCTTGGCCAGCTTGCGGCCCATCGCGGTGAGCTCGTTGGCGTCGTCGACGGCGCCCAGTTCCTGCAGCAGCTGGTAGCCGTCGGCGATGGCGCGGCCCTGCGGCGGCTCGACGAACGGGAACGTCTCGACGTCCGTCAGGTGCAGGGCTTTCATGCGCAGGATGACGGCCGCCAGCGACGAGCGCAGGATTTCCGGATCGGTGAATTTCGGGCGCTGCAGGAAATCGGCTTCCTCGTACAGGCGGATGCAGACGCCGTCCGCGACGCGGCCGCAACGGCCCGCGCGCTGGTTCGCGGCGGCCTGCGAGATCGCCTCGACCTGCAGCTGCTCGACCTTGTTGCGGTAGCTGTAGCGCTTCACGCGCGCCAGGCCGGCATCGACGACGTAGCGGATGCCGGGCACCGTCAGCGACGTCTCGGCCACGTTCGTCGCGAGGACGATGCGGCGCGCGTTCGTGGTGCGGAACACGCGGTCCTGCTCCTCGACCGAGAGGCGCGCGAACAGCGGCAGGATTTCCACGTGCGGCGGATGGTGTTTTCTCAGCGCCTCCGCGCAGTCGCGGATCTCGCGCTCGCCCGGCAGGAACACGAGCACGTCGCCCTGGCCGAGGCGGCACAATTCGTCGACGCCGTCGACGACGGCATCCATCAGGTCGCGCTTGTCGCGCGCGGCCTGCGCCTTCGACGTCGATTTGCCGTCGGCGGCGGGTGCAAATTCCTGGTCGCGTTCGACGGGTCGGTAACGCACCTCGACCTTGTACAAACGGCCCGACACTTCGATCACGGGCGCGGGTTTTTCCGGCGTGCCGAAGTGGCGCGCGAAGCGGTCGGCGTCGATCGTCGCGGACGTGATGATCACCTTCAGGTCCGGCCGGCGCGGCAGGATCTCTTTCAGGTAGCCGAGCAGGAAGTCGATGTTCAGGCTGCGCTCGTGCGCTTCGTCGATGATGATCGTGTCGTAGGCCTTCAGCAGTGGGTCGGTCTGCGTCTCGGCCAGCAGGATACCGTCCGTCATCAGCTTGACCCAGGCGCCCGGCGACAGCGTGTCGTTGAAGCGGACCTTGTAGCCCACGTGCTCGCCCAGCGGCGAGCCCAGTTCGAACGCGATGCGCTTCGCCGTCGACGACGCGGCGATACGGCGCGGCTGCGTATGGCCGATCATGCCCTTTGCGCCGCGTCCCAGTTCAAGGCAGATCTTCGGCAACTGCGTCGTCTTGCCCGAGCCGGTTTCGCCTGACACGATCAGGACCTGGTTCTCCATCAGCACCTTCGCGATTTCGGCGCGGCGGCCGGAGACGGGCAGGTCTTCCGGGAAGGTGATCGTCGGGAGCGGGTTGCGCACCGCCTCCCTGCGCGCCTCGTTGCGTGGGGGACGGTCCGCACGCGGACGCGCTTCGCCATCGCGCGGCTTCACCGGACGCTCCTGCGAGCCGTTGCCATCGGGCGCGCGCGGCGCGCTCACCTGCGCCTGCGCGAGCGCGTTCGCAAGCGCGCCCTCGCGCGCGGGCGGGCGTGGGCCGCGGCGCGCAGCCTGGCCTTCACTGCGCGGTTGCGACGAACGGTCGGGGGATGCGGCGCGCGCCGGCTTCGGCGCAGGCTTGTTACTCTGTTCAGACATTGATTTTTACGAGGATTTGGTGCGCAAGTCGCGCAGCGAATTATAATGCGGCTAATGGAAAACCCTACCCAATTCGTCCAGTGGCTGCGCTCCGTCGCGCCGTACATTCACGCATTCGGCGGCAAGACCTTCGTCGTCGCCTTCCCCGGTGAACTGGTCTCGGCCGGCGCCCTGCCCGTGCTGGCGCAGGACCTGTCGCTGCTGGTCGGACTCGGCATCCGCGTCGTGCTCGTGCACGGGTCGCGGCCGCAGGTGGCCGAACAGCTGGCGCTGCGTAACGTCGCGGGCCGTTTCCACAACGGCGTGCGCATTACGGACAGCGCCGCGATGGAATGCGCCAAGGAAGCCGCCGGCGAACTGCGCCTGGACATCGAGGCCGCGTTCAGCCAGGGCTTGCCCAACACGCCGATGTCGAATGCGCACATCAGCATCGTCTCCGGCAACTTCGTCACCGCGCGCCCGCTCGGCGTGATCGAGGGCGTCGACCATGAACTGACCGGGGTCACGCGCAAGGTCGCCGCCGCGAAGATCCAGCCCATCCTGGAGACCGAGGACAACATCGTCCTGCTGTCGCCGCTGGGCTTCTCGCCGACCGGCGAGGTGTTCAACCTGACGATGGAAGACGTGGCGGTTTCCGCCGCGATCGCCCTGCATGCCGAAAAGCTCATCTTCATCACGGAGACGTCGCTGATGAAGGACGCCGGCGGCGGCGACATCCGCGAACTGTCGTCGCACCAGGCCGAAGCCGTGCTGCAGGCAGGTTTCCTGCCGAACGACGCGTCGTTCTACCTGCAGCACGCGATCAAGGCCTGCAACAGCGGCGTCGACCGCGCCCACATCATCCCCTACTCGACCGACGGTTCCGCGCTGCTGGAACTGTTCACGCACGACGGCGTGGGCACGATGATCACGCACGAAAACCTGGAGAGCCTCCGCCAGGCTTCAATTGAGGACGTCGGCGGAATTATCAAGCTCATCGAACCGCTCGAGGCGGACGGCACGCTGGTAAAACGTCCGCGCGAGCTGATCGAACGCGAGATCGAGCAGTTCTCCGTCATCGAGCACGACGGCGTCATCTTCGGCTGCGCCGCGTTGTACCCGTTCCCGGAATCGAAGATGGCGGAAATGGCCTGCCTGACGATCAGCCCGGAAGCGCAGACCCAGGGCGACGGCGAGCGCATTTTAAGGCACATGGAAAACCGCGCCCGCGCGGCCGGCATGTCGAAGCTGTTCGTGCTGACCACGCGGACATCGCACTGGTTCAAGAAGCGCGGGTTCGTGCCGGCCACTGTGGATGACCTGCCCAAGGATCGGGCGCACATGTACAACTGGCAACGCAGGTCGCAGATCCTGATCAAGCAGCTGTAAAACCGTCGTCCCCGCGAAGGCGGGACCCAGTTTCGCGTGCGCGGCCGCACATGTAAAATCAGGCCCCTGCCTTCGCAGGGGCGACGTGCATGTTGCATCGTCCCCGCAACCGCAGGTGGGTTTTCCACGGCCCATTTATAATCACGTTTTCCGATACCGAACCAGGAGCAAGAACATGGCCCGCACCGTCCACTGCATCAAACTGAACAAGGAAGCCGAAGGCCTGGCCTTCCCGCCGTACCCGGGCGAACTGGGCAAGCGCATCTATGAAAGCGTGTCGAAGGAAGCCTGGGATGGCTGGCTCAAGCACCAGACGATGCTGATCAACGAAAACCGCCTGAACATGGCGGACGCGCGCGCCCGCAAATACCTGGCCACGCAAATGGAACGCCATTTCTTCGGCGAAGGCGCCGACGAGGCCGCAGGCTACGTGCCGCCGAGCGCTTGATTTCCGTAGGGTGGGCGGCCTCCGCCCACGCGTGACGCATGCGAATTGTTGGCGTTACGCGTGGGCACAGAGTGCCCACCCTACATTACATCTGCTTGCACTGGCGCAGCTCGCACCGCGCCATGAACACTTTCCCACTGTCGCAGCGCATGCGATAGACCTCGACCGGCCCCGGCTGCGTAATGAGCCCGGCGCCCTGGCCGCCCGTACACCCTTGCTGCTTCGCCATATGCTCGACGGTCGCCGACGACACGCCCATGCGGAACGGAATCGTCTCGACGGCCGGCGCGGCGTCAGCGACGGGAGCCGCAGGCGCAGGCGCAAGCGGCATCTGCCTGTGAAACATGGAACAGCCGCCCAGCATCGCGACGGCCGCGCCAATGAGCGCCAGGCGTTTCATGCTCAGAACGTCAGTTTCTTGACGCCGTCGCCCGTGCCCAGCAGGCAGACGTCGGCGCCGCGGCGGGCGAACAGGCCGACGGCGATCACGCCGACGATCTGGTTGATTTCCGATTCCAGCGCCACCGCATCCGTGATCGACAGGCCTGCCACGTCCAGGATGTAGCCGCCGTTGTCGGTGACGAAGGCGTCCGTGCTGCCCGGCTTCGTGCGCAGGCGCGGCTGGCCGCCCAGCGCGGTCAGCTTGCGGCTGACGGCGTTCGCGGCCATCGGCACCACTTCGACCGGCAGCGGGAAGTTACCGAGCGTCTCGACCAGCTTGGAGCCGTCGGCGATGCACACGAACTTGCCCGACACGGAGGCGACGATCTTTTCGCGCGTCAGCGCCGCGCCGCCGCCCTTGATCATGGCGCCGGTGGCGTTGATCTCGTCGGCGCCGTCGACGTAGACGGAGATCGAGTCGACGTCGTTCAGGTCGAACACTTCGATGCCGTGGCCGCGCAGGCGGGTCGCCGTCGCTTCCGAAGACGCCACGGCGCCCTTGATGCGCGACTTGATCTTGCCGAGTTCGTCGATGAAGAAGTTGGCGGTGGAGCCTGTGCCGACGCCGATGATTTCGCCGTCGACCACGTATTCGATGGCGGCGCGCGCCACTGCCTGCTTGAGTTCGTCCTGAGTCATGATGTTGGAAGGAGGTGAAGAAGAATCCGACATTTTAACGGATTCGCCTGCCCGGATTCGCATGCCGCGACAGTTTCCATGCCAATTCGGCATATAATCTTGCAATCAAAGAAACATCTCGCCATCGACCCATGCTCCGGACCCTGACCACCCTGCTGCTCGCCTTCGCCCTCGCGCACACCGCGACGGCCGCCGACTTCACGCCGTCCGCCCCGCCCGGTCCGTACCGCGTCGGCTTCCACGTCCGCCAGCAGTACGACCGGGCGCGCGTCTACCAGCATCCGCGCAATCCCGTCACCGCGCAGGCGACGAGCGGCGACCGGTCGCGGCCCCTGCAGACGCTGGTCTGGTATCCGGCCATCGGCACCGGCGGCGCGCTCACCTACCGCGACTATGTGACGACCGTGGCGACGGAAGAAGAATTCAGCCGCATGCCGGACCAGGTGCGCCGCGCCACCGACGCGCTCGTCGAGACGCGGTCGCCGCAGGTCCAGCGCGACATGCAGGACACCATGCGCGCGCTGCGCGATGCGCCCGAGCGCCCGGGTAAATTCCCCGTCGTGATCTACGCGCCGAGCCACAGCGCCTACGCCATCGAGAACGTCGACCTGTGCGAATACCTCGCGAGCCACGGCTACATCGTGATCGCGACGCCGTCGCTGGGCCCGCGCTCGCACGCGATGACGGCCGAGCTCGAAGCCGCCGAAGCGCAGGCCGACGACATCGGCTTCCTCGTCGGCTACGCCCAGACGCTGGCGCAGGCGGACGCGAACCGCATCGCCGTCGTCGGCCACAGCTGGGGCAGCCTGGCGAGCGTGCTGGCCGCGGCCCGCGACGACCGCATCCGCGCCCTCGTCACGCTGGACGGCTCGCTGCGCGCCGCCTACGACTACGTGAACGGCGGCCCGCGCGCCGCGCGCTACGTGACGCCGGAACGCCTGGGCATCCCGCTGCTGTACATGACGCGCCTGCAGGACGAAGGCGCCATCGGCTCCGAGCTGCTGGCGCACATGCGCTATGCCGACATCTACCTCGCCACCCTGGACGCGGCGAGCCACATGGATTTCTCGTCCTGGTCGCTGCGCATGGCGCCGGACGCCGCGTTCGGCACGCGCACGCGCACGCAATCGGCGCAGGCCTACGGCGCGATGGCGCGCATGGTCGAGCGCTTCCTCGACGCCCGCCTGCGCAACGACGCCCCCGCGCGCCGCCAGCTGGACGACGCCCTCGCCGCCAACCGCCCGCCGCCGGGCTTCATCTCGTTCGCCGTGCACCGCGCCACGGGCGCACCGCCGACGCTGGACACTTTCCTCGAGCAACTTGGCCAGCAGGGTTTCGACCACATCGCCGCCATCTACGACCGCCTGCACGCGCAAAATCCCGACCTCGCCCTCGACCCGCTGCAGGCCCACGACTGGGGCATGAAGCTGCTGCGCGAACGGCGCGCCGCGGATGCGATCCAGGTGTTCCGGCTCGGGGTGAAGCTGTATCCGGAACGCTTCGACTTCCTCTACGACGGCCTCGGCCAGGCGTACGAGGCGGCCGGCGAACGCGACGCGGCCATCGCGACTTACCGGCAGGCGCTCGCGCTGGAGCCGGGACAGGCGCATGCGCGCGAGCGGCTGGGGGCGCTGGGCGTCGCGGTGGCGCAATGAAATACGCCATCGCCGCCGCCCTGTTCCTTCCCCTCGCGGCGGGCGCCAACGACGGCATCGGCGTCGTCGCTGCCGGCGGCATCGTGTTCAAGAAGACCGATGCCGTCGCCATGAAGAAGGAAGTGCTCACCGTCGGCTACCGGCGCATCGCCGTCGATTACGAGTTCGTGAACGAATCGGGCGCCGACGTGGAAGAGACCATCATCTTTCCGATGCCCGCCTATCCGGCTTCCGTGCAGGTCAGCGATGCGTACTATGGCCAGCCCGGCGGCTTTTCCGTCACCGTGGACGGCAAACCGGTGCAGACGCGCGCCGTGTTGACCGCGTTGCGCGACGGCGTCGACGTGACCGCGCAACTCCGCACGGCCGGCCTGAGCGACGCGCAGATCGCCTACGGCGCCCTGTTCAGCGACAGAGTGAAGGCGCCGCCGCTCGGCGCGCAGCAACGCCGGCAACTGACCAGAATGGGTCTGTTCGGCGACGAGCGCACGGGCGAACCGGACCCGCTGTGGGACGTGCAGTTCAACTACGTCTGGCAGCAACGCTTCCCGGCCAACAAGGTCGTACGCGTGCACCACGCGTACCGGCCCCTCATCGGCGCCGGTCCCGGCGAGTGGGTCCTGGATGCCGACGAAGCGAAACGCTACTGCGCCGATTCCGCCTTTCTCAAAAGCTGGAACAGGCTGGCGGCTCGCCACGGCAATGACGCCAGCAGGTACCTGCCCGCCGCGAAAGTGGCCTACATTCTCAAGACGGGCAATACGTGGAAGCGCGGCATCGAGGATTTCACGCTCAACGTCGTCAAGAGCGATCCGGCCGAACTGGTCAGCTTGTGCTTCCCCGGCACGTTCAAGAAGGTCGACGCAACAACCTACCAGGTCAGGCTGCGGAACTTCCAGCCGACCAGCGATCTCGACGTCTATTTCGGCAATCTCGATGATGCCGGCGCAAGCGAGCCCGATCTACCCCCGCTGGACAAATAAATCGGAGGTTCACCATGAAGCGAGTCACTGGCATCGGCGGCATCTTCTTCCAGGCAAACGACCCGGCCGCGCTGGGCGCCTGGTACAAGCGCCACCTGGGCATAGCCGTCCAGCCGTGGGGCGGCGCCGCGTTCGACTGGACGGATGCGGCGGGCAATCCGACAACGGGCACGACCGCCTGGTCCGTATTCCCCGCGGACAGCGAGCAGTTCGCGCCGAGCCGGGCGCCCTTCATGATCAATTACCGCGTCGCCGATCTCGCCGCCCTGCTGCAGGCGCTGCGCGACGAGGGCTGCAACGTGCTGGACAAGACGGACGACGGCGAATACGGCAAGTTCGGCTGGGTCATCGATCCGGAGGGCAACAAGGTCGAGCTGTGGGAACCGCCGGCCTGATCATCAACCCTTAACAGACTCCACCATGTCCCTCTCCAACTACCTCGACGCCGTCCCGCAACTTGCCGAGCGCGTGTACGTGCACGCATCGGCGCAAGTCATCGGCAGCGTCCGGCTCGGCGCCGACAGCTCGATCTGGTGCAACGCCGTCCTGCGCGGCGACGTCAACGACATCGTCATCGGCCGCTGCACCAACATCCAGGACCTCACGATGGGCCACGTGTCGCACAAGACGCCCGCCAAGCCGGATGGCTCGCCGCTCGTCATCGGCGATTACGTCACCGTGGGCCACGCCGTGATCCTGCACGGCGGCCGCATCGGGAACGAATGCCTCGTCGGCATGGGCACTATCGTGATGGACGACGTGGTCGTCGAAGATCGCGTCATGATCGGCGCCGGCAGCCTCGTCCCGCCGGGCAAGACGCTCGTAAGCGGGTTCCTGTACGTGGGCCGGCCCGTCGTCAAGGTGCGGCCGCTGACCGAGGCCGAGATCGCGTACCTGCGCTATTCAGCCGAACACTATGTGCGCGTCAAGGACAATTACCTGAAAGGGCTCGAAGGATAGGCGGGGCGATGCACACCCGGTCGCGTCCCTCGTGCTTGGCGCGGTACAGGGCGGCGTCGGCCGCGGCCACGAGCTGCGCCGGCATGTGCACGGCGTCAGTAACGGCCTGCCGGGCCACGAAATCTGCAAAATCGAAAAAATATTGATCTAATATTTAATACGGAGCAGCATTTGGTCGCTCTGTTATCGGAGAGCCCGTTATCCGTTCATAAATGCTGAGTCTTCACACCAATTTCGTATCGCTGTCGGCACAAAAGGCCCTGAGCCGCACCCAGACCTTGCTGTCGGCCGCGATGACCCGTCTGTCGACCGGCTACCGCATCAACGCGTCGATGGACGATGCCGCCGGCCTGCAGATCGCCACGCGCCTGAAAGCCCAGAACAGCGGCATGGCCGTCGCCATGCGCAATACGCAGAATTCGATCTCGATGCTGCAGACCGCGGACGGCGCGCTGAACGAAGTCAACGGCATCCTGACCCGCATGAAGGACCTGGCCACCCAGGCCGCCGACGGCGCGTCGTCAGACGCCGACAAGGACGCCCTGCAGTCGGAATACGATGCGCTGACGGACGAACTGTCGAACGTCTTCAGCCACACCAGCTTTGGCGGCACCACGCTGCTGAACACCTCGGCGACCACCGGCGGTAGACTCGGGGACGCGGCGGGCCTGACTTTCCAAATCGGCGCGGACAGTTCGGAAACCATGCATGCCGGCTTCGCGGCCGAACTGGCGCATATCGACAGCCTGGTGCAAACCGTCGCGTCCAGTCATGTCGCCGCGCTCGATGCCAACGGCGAGACGCAGGTGACGCTCGTCAGCCGTTTTGCGGGCGACGGCTCGGCGATCGGCCCGACGCCGGGACACGCCCTCGCCAACGCTGTCTTTCCCGCGATGATCAGGGTTCCCGACGGCAATGGCGGCACGATGATCGTCCCGGGAACGTGGACGATCATGGCCAACCCCTCCTGGGCCATCCACAACCTGGGCGACACCATCGACGCCGTGTCGACGCTGCGTTCGAAGCTGGGCGCGGTGTCGAACCGCCTGGACCACGTCTACAACAACCTGGCGAACATCGCGGGCAACACGCAGGCCGCCACCGGCCGCATCATGGACGTCGACTTCGCGACCGAGTCGTCGACCATGACGGCGAACCAGATGCTGATGCAGGCCGGCACCGCCATGCTGAAGCAGACCGGCAGCATGGCGTCGATGGTCATGTCGTTGCTGCAGTAAGCGCCGGCGTCAATCCGGCGGCAGGCACCCGTACATCCTGGCTCCTTCCCTGTCGCCATTCCAGATCTGGTGCACGACGGCGCTGCCGTCATGCTGGCGCGCCAGGCAGAACCTGGCCTCGTAGCTGGACGCGGTGCGGCCCTTGCCCGGCCGCGCCTCGATGCGCAGGCTGTAGATCCGCCCCGACGCCAAGGGGGCGGGCGTCGTGCGCGGCAGCGACGCCACCCTGCCGCCGTACGGCACGCACATGCCGTACGTGAGGGGGAACGTGCGTTCCTTCGGCATCGCCATCTTCCACACCGGGCGCGCGCCCTCCCACACGACGATAGCCTGGAATTCCGGCGTGCCCAGGCGTTCCTCGCGCGGGGTGATGGTGAAGCACGGACCGCCGCGCGGGCCTTCGCGCACCTCGGCCTCGCCCACGCGGGCGTACGCCGACGCGGCCAGCAGGCAGGCACACAGCAGGATGGGGATGCGATGGGCAACTGACATGACCGCCTCGCGGGGAATGAGAGCAAGGCGAAAGCCTACGACGGCGCCGCTGTCGGATTTTGACGCTACGCAAGCTCAGGCGGAGACGGACGTTACCATTCGCGCGAAACGGCGCGCGCCGCCGCGCGGCAGGTTGTCCGGATCGAGCGGATCGGCGAGGAAGCGGGCCAGCACCTGTTCGTACAAGTCGAGCTGGTGCGCATGGCGGCGCTGGCGCATGATGCGCGGGTTGCGCATGTATTTCAGCGCAAAATAATCGGCGAGCAGGTCGCCCTGCGCTTCCATGTTGTAGTCGGAGAGCAGCGCACCGGGGCGCAGTTCGTAGCGGTACGACAGGCCGATGCGGATGGCGCCGCGCAAGCGGACCGGGTAACCGAGCTGGTGCTGCCACACGTGCACCATCTCGTGCATAAACCAGTGGATCGTGTGCGGATCGCCCGCGGCATAGTCGGGCAGGAAACAGGAGGGATGAAAGTAGATGCTGCCGTTGGGCGTCATGGCGCAGTTCTTCGGCTGCACCAGCGGCAGGTAGCGGCGTCCGTGCACGCGTACGCGCGCGCAGTCGATGGCGCCGCCGAACAGCAGCGACGCCATGCGTATCTCGCCCGGGGTCAGGCCCCGGAGCCGCAGTTGTCTCACCTTCGCCGCATAGGACGAAACTCAGGCCGCCTTCAGCGCGGCCGCGGCTTTCGCCAGCTCGGTGATCAGGTCCCAGTCGCCGGCCTTCATCGCGTCGGCCGGGGTCAGCCAGGAGCCGCCCACGCACGCAACGTTCTTCAGCGTGAGGAATTGCGGCGCCGTCTCGATCGAGATGCCGCCCGTCGGGCAGAAGGTCACGTCCGGCAGCGGACCGCCAATGCCCTTCAGCATGCCGACGCCGCCCGCCGGCACGGCCGGGAACAGTTTCAGCTGCTTGAAGCCGGCTTCGCGCGCCACCATCACTTCGGACGGGGTCATGCAGCCCGGCAGCAGCGGCAGGCCGCTTTTCTTCGCCGCCTCGATCAGGGACGGGGTCAGGCCCGGCGACACGCCGAACACGGCGCCCGCATCGCGCGACGCGGCGAATTCTTCCGGCTGCGTCAGGGTGCCGACGCCGACGATCGCGCCTTCCACCTGGGCCATCGCGCGGATCGCCTCCAGGCCGTGCTTCGTGCGCATCGTGACTTCGAGCACGCGGATGCCGCCGGCGACCAGCGCCTTGGCGAGGGGCACGGCATGGTCCGGGTCGTCGATCGCGATCACGGGGATCACGACGGCGGATTTCATGATGTCCAGCAGGGTCATATCGTTACTCATCGTTGCGCTCACTTGGTTTATTTGGATTTGCGGAACAGGAAGTCTTCGTCCGAACCGGGCATGATCTCGCCGCTGTCGGTGCCTTCATGCAGGGGAACCGTCGTGTCGATCGGCGACGGCAGCGGGAAGTGGGCGGCGCCCTCCTCGGCCGCGCTGACGGATTTGCGGAACACGTCGAACAGTTCGCGGCCCATGCCGATGTGGCCGGAGCTCAGGTCGGCGGTCGCCATCTTGCGCGCGGCCCACACGTCGGCCGGCACCAGCGCTTCCAGCGTGCCTTGCGTGGCGTCGACGCGGATGATGTCGCCGTCGCGCACGAGGCCCAGCGGACCGCCGGCCAGGATTTCCGGCGACACGTGGATCGCGGCCGGCACTTTACCGGACGCGCCCGACATGCGGCCGTCGGTGACCATCGCGACGTGGTAGCCGCTGTCCTGCAGGTTGGCCAGTGCCGGCGTCAGCGCGTGCAGTTCCGGCATGCCGTTGGCGCGCGGGCCCTGGAAGCGGATCACGGCGACGAAGTCGCGATTCAGCTTGCCGGCCTTGTAGGCGTGCATGAAATCTTCCTGCGAATCGAACGTCAGCGCGGGCGCTTCGACGATGTGGTGTTCCTTCTTGACCGCCGAGACCTTCATCACGGCGCGCCCCAGGTTGCCCTGCACGAGGATCAGGCCGCCGTTGTCGCTGAACGGGTTCGTATGCTTGCGCAGCACGGATTCGTCGCCGCTCTGTTCCGGCAGGTCGCGCCAGACGACCTTGTCGCCGTCCAGGAACGGCTCCTTGCAGTGGTTGCGCAGGCCGTGGCCGAGGATGGTGTTGACGTCGTCGTGCACGAGGCCCGCGTCGAGCAGTTCGCGGATGACGAAGGTCGGGCCGCCGGCGGCCTGGAAGTAGTTCACGTCGGCGTCGCCGTTCGGGTACACGCGCGTCAGCAGCGGCACGACTTTCGACAGCTCGTCGAAGTCGTTCCAGTCGATCACGATGCCGGCCGCGCGCGCGATCGCGACGAGGTGCAGCGTGTGGTTGGTGGAACCGCCCGTCGCGTGCAGCGCGGCGATGGCGTTGACGATGCACTTTTCGTCGACAATATGACCGATCGGCATGTACTCGCCGCCCTGCTGCGAGATCTTGACGGCATGCTGGGCCGCGGCGCGGGTCAGCGCTTCGCGCAGCGGCGTGTCCGGATGGACGAAGGCGGCGCCCGGCAGGTGCAGGCCCATCATTTCCATCAGCATCTGGTTGCTGTTAGCGGTACCGTAAAAGGTACACGTACCGGCGCTGTGGTAGGCCTTGGCCTCGCCTTCCAGCAGTTCTTCGCGCGTGGCTTCGCCCTTCGCGTAACGCTGGCGCACGGCGGCCTTTTCCTTGTTCGAGATACCGGTCGCCATCGGGCCGCCCGGCACGAAGATGCCCGGGATGTGGCCGAAGTGCAGCGCGCCGATCAGCAGGCCCGGCACGATCTTGTCGCAGATGCCCAGGTACAGGCTGGCGTCGAACATATTGTGCGACAGCGCGATGGCGGTCGACATGGCGATGGTGTCGCGCGAGAACAGCGACAGTTCCATGCCGGGCTGGCCCTGCGTGACGCCGTCGCACATGGCGGGCACGCCGCCGGCGAACTGGGCCACGGCGCCGACTTCACGCACGGCGTCCTTGATGACCTTGGGGTAGTGCTCAAACGGCTGGTGCGCCGACAGCATGTCGTTGTACGAGGAAACGATCGCGACCGACGGCTGCTTGGCCTCGCGCAGCTTGAGCTTGTCGTTGGCCGGGAAGGCGGCGAAACCGTGCGCCAGGTTCGTACACGCCAGCACGCTGCGCTGCACGCCCTTTACGCGCGCGGCGTCGAGATGCGCAAGATAAGCCTGGCGCGACGGCCGGCTACGCTTGATGATCCGGTTGGTGACCTGTTCTACTACGGGGTGCAGCGCCATGATCTGTTCCTTGTGAATTAGATTTCTGAAATTTTACTACGAAATGACGATTGCCGCTCGTTATTCGTTTGGTTTTGGGGACATGAGCTCAGCGTGTAAGCACGCGCTACGCGCGGGCACAGGGGTGCCCACCCTACGGCCGTCGGCGGGTGCGTTGCGGTAGAGTGGGCACCCCGTGCCCACGCGTCCAGCCGGCTCATGCTCATCCACACCTGGGCAACGCGACGAATTTGTGTAGTGAATTTACGCCCACTTCCTGTATCATTCGCTAACCTGCACAAAATGACATCATACCGTCCATTACGCCCATCACCATGCGCCAACCTTCCTTGACCAGCACCACGAGTTACCAGGCCCTCCAGTCCCACGCCCAGGACGCCCAGCAATGGCAGATGCGCGACCTGTTCGCGCAAGACCCGCAGCGCTTCGAGCGCCTCTCCACCGAAGCGGCCGGGCTGTTCCTAGACTATTCAAAAAACCGCCTGGACGGGCGCACGCTTGCACTGTTGGCAAACCTGGCGCGCGAGCGCGGCGTCGAACAGCTGCGCGACGCCATGTTCAACGGCGACAAGATCAACCTGACGGAACAACGCGCCGTCCTGCACACCGCGCTGCGCGCGCCGAAGGACAAGCAGATCACGGTGGACGGCCAGGACATCACGGCCGACGTGCGCGACGTCCTCGCCCGCGTGAAAACGTTCAGCGACGCCGTGCGTAACGGTTCGTGGCTGGGCCACACCGGCAAGGAAATCACGGACATCGTCAACATCGGCATCGGCGGTTCCGACCTCGGCCCGAAGATGGTCTGCCTGGCGCTGCGCCAGTTCGCGCATCCGCGCCTGACCATGCATTTCGTCTCCAACGTCGACGGCCACGACATGGACGCCGCGCTGTCGCGCGTGGATCCGGAAACGACGCTGTTCATCATCGCCTCGAAGACGTTCACCACGGCCGAGACCATGATGAACGCGAACACGGCGCGCAGCTGGTTCCTCAAGAGCGCGTCCGAAGAGGCGCTCGCGAAGCACTTCGTCGCCGTCTCGACGAACGTCGAAGCGATCAAGAAGTTCGGCATCGACCCGGACAACATGTTCCCGTTCTGGGACTGGGTCGGCGGCCGCTATTCGGTCTGGTCGGCGATCGGGCTGCCGGTCGCGCTGTGCGTCGGTTACGGCTATTTCGCCGACTTCCTCGCGGGCGCGCACGCACTGGACGAGCACTTCCGCACCGCGCCCATCGAGCAGAACCTGCCGATGATCCTGGCCCTCGTCGGCTTCTGGAACCGCGAATTCCTGGGCTGCCCGTCGGTGTCGATCGCGCCTTACCACCAGGACCTGAACCGCTTCCCCGCCTACCTGCAGCAGCTCGACATGGAAAGCAACGGCAAGCGCGTCACGCGCGCCGGCGACACCATCACGGACTATGAAACCTGCCCGGTGATCTGGGGCGACGTGGGCACGAACGGCCAGCACGCCTACTTCCAGCTGCTGCACCAGGGCACGGACGTCACGCCGATCGACTTCATCGCCGCGCTGCGCCCGGCGCACGAATTCCAGAACCACCACGCCGCGCTGCTCGCGAACTGCTTCGCGCAGTCGGAAGCCTTCATGAAGGGCAAGACCGCGGACGAGGTACGCGAGGATCTCGCCGGTCAAGCCGCCGCCGAGATCGAGCGCCTGGTCCCGCACAAGACCTTCCCGGGCAACCGTCCGAGCAACACGATCCTGATGGATTACCTGACCCCGACGACGCTGGGCGCCCTGATCGCGCTGTACGAGCACAAGACGTTCGTGCAGGGCGCGATCTGGGACGTGAACAGCTTCGACCAGTGGGGCGTGGAACTGGGCAAGGTGCTGGCCAAGAAGATCGAGGCGGAACTGAACGGCGAGGCGCAACCGGCGCAGCACGACGGTTCGACCAATGGCCTGATCGCCCGCGCCAGGGCGGCCGTCTGAGGAGCGTTCCATGAAGAGCGAAAAATTCCATATCGTGCATGACGAGCGGATGCTGGTCGGCGAATCGGCCGTCTGGCATGCGATCGAGTCCGCGCTGTACTGGGTCGACATCGACGGCAAGTCGGTGCACCGCCTGCATCCATCGAGCGGCAAGTACTCGCGCTGGAACACGGCCACCGAGCCGTCCGCCATCGCCGTCGACCAGGACAACAACCTCGTGCTGGCCACCCGTGCCGGCTTCGTCTACCTGAACACGACGACGGGCGACATCGACGACATCGTGCCCGCGCCGTACGATACGTCGATCGTCCGCTTCAACGACGGCCGCGTCGATCCGGCGGGCCGCTTCTGGGTCGGCACCATGTACGAGCCGCGCGACCAGCCCAAGGCCGAGATGTACGTGCTGGACAAGGGCGAACTGCGCCTGGCCTGGGCGGGCGGCATGACGAACTCGAACGGCCTGTCGTTCAGCCCGGACGGCAAGGCGATGTACCACTCGGACACGACGAGCCACCGCGTCGACGCGTACGACTACGACGTCAGGACCGGCACGGCATCGAACCGCCGCAACCTCGTCACCTTCTCCGACGACAAGAAGGCGGCCGACTACGGCGGCCGTCCGGACGGCGCGGCCGTGGACAGCGAAGGCAATTACTGGTCCGCGATGTTCGAAGGCGGCCGCATCGTCAAGCTGTCGCCGACGGGCGAACTGCTGCAGGAAATCGAACTGCCGGTGCGCTGCCCGACGTCGGTCGCGTTCGGCGGGCCGGACCTGCGCACGCTGTTCGTCACCAGCGCCAGCAAGGGCCGCTCGAACGACGAGCTGGCGCAGTATCCGCACAGCGGCAAGGTGCTGGCGTTCTCGGTGGACGTGCCGGGCGTCGAGCAGGCCGAATACCGCGGTTGATTTCGCGTGGGCACGTTTCATTTGAGGCCCCGGCCTCAAATGCCCACCAAACCGTCGCGTATCACATCATTTTTCCCTCGCGCCTGTCCCCACACGGATGTGGCACCATCATCCTCAACTCGCCCTTTGCGTAGTAAATTTTCTTGCGCAGCTAATAATTGTGTAGTAAATTTACAGCATTTCACTCCTCGACAGACACCATGGCTCTTTCCGATTTCGATCTCGTTTTCTTCGGCGGCAGCGGCGACCTCGCGATGCGCAAGCTGTTGCCGGCGATGTATGCCCGTGACGTGTGCAACGACCTGCCCGCGACGGCGCGCATCATCTGCGTCGGCCGCGACGAGATGTCGCAGGAAGCGTTCATCGACATGGTGGAAACCCACGCGAAATCGCACGTGAAGGAACACGTCGACGCCGGCGCATGGCAAACGTTCCTGAACCGCATCACCTACGTCGCCGTCGATGCCGGCAACGTGGCGACCTATGCGGCGCTGGCCGAAGCGCTGCGCAAGGATTCTTCGCTCACGCGCGTGTACTACCTCGCCACGCCGCCGCAGCTGTTCGCCACGATCTGCGAGAACCTGGCCGCGGTGGGCCTGGCGACGTCGAATTCGCGCGTGGTGCTGGAAAAGCCGCTGGGCCGCGACCTCGCGTCGGCCAAGCAGATCAACGCCGACGTCGGCAAGGTCTTCGCCGAATCGCAGATCTACCGGATCGACCACTACCTCGGCAAGGAAACCGTGCAGAACCTGCTGGCCCTGCGCTTCGGTAACATCCTGTTCGAGCCGCTGTGGCGCCGCGAGTGGATCTCCGACGTGCAGATCACGATCGCGGAAAAGATCGGCGTGGGCAACCGCCTGGGCTATTACGACAATTCGGGCGCGCTGCGCGACATGCTGCAGAACCACCTGCTGCAACTGCTGTGTATCGTCGCGATGGAACCGCCGACGTCGATCGCGCCGGACGCCGTGCGCGACGCCAAGCTGCAGGTCCTGCGCTCGCTGAAGCGCTTCACGCCGACGACGCTGTCGCAGAACATCGTGCGCGGACAGTACCGTTCGGGCTACGTCGATGGCCAGGCGGTGCCGGGCTACCGCGACGAACCGGGCGCGCCGAAGCAGTCGAAGACCGAGACCTTCGTCGCGATGAAAGCCGAAATCGACACCTGGCGCTGGGCCGGCGTGCCGTTCTACCTGCGCACCGGCAAGCGCATGGCCGACCGCCTGGCGGAGATCGTCGTGCGCTTCAAGCCGATTCCGCATTCGATCTTCAACCAGCCGACGTCGAGCTTCCAGCCGAACAGCCTCGTGATCCGCCTGCAGCCGGACGAAGGCCTGTCGATGAACCTGATGGCCAAGACGCCGGGCGACTCCATGCGCCTGAAGCAGGCCGAGCTCGAACTCGACTTCCGCGAACAGTTCAAGTCCCCGCGCATGGAAGCGTACGAGCGCCTGCTGCTGGACGTCCTGCGTGGCCAGCTGACGCTGTTCATGCGCGGCGACGAACTGGAAGCCGCGTGGGAATGGGTCGAGCCCATCCTCGAATACTGGGAACAGGACGACACGACGCCGGTCCCCTACACGTCCGGCACCTGGGGCCCCGCCTCGTCTTCCGCACTGATCGGCCGCGACGGCCTGCAGTGGCGCGAAGAGGCGCTGCCGGAAGACTAAAGGACATACCGTGCTGCTCGATTCGATCCGTACCCAGCTCGACTCGCTGTCCAAGTCCGAGCGCAAGGTGGCGCTCGCCGTGCTGGCCGCGCCCAGCGCCACCGTGAGCCAGAACATCACGGCGCTGGCGCGCAACGCGCAGGTGTCCGAGCCGACCGTCGTGCGCTTCTGCCGCACGCTCGGCTACGACGGCTGGCACGAGTTCAAGCTGAAGCTCGCGCAGGGCCTCGCACTGGCGCTGCCCGGCGCCAGCGAGCAGCCGGCGCAGGACGACCTGGCCGCGGACCTCGTCAACAAGATCTGCAGCCGCTCGATCAACACCCTGCTCGACCTGCGCAACAACCTGAAGCCGGAACTGATCCAGAAGGCGCTCGACATCCTGTCGCGCGCCAACAAGATCGAGTTCTACGGCCAGGGCACGTCGGGCTTCGTCGCGGCCGACGCGCAGCACAAATTCTTCCGCTCGGGCGTGCCGACCGTCGCCTACACCGACCCGGCGATCCACGCCATCGCGGCCGCGCTGCTGCGCGAAGGCGACGCGCTCGTCGCGATCTCCCAGCGCGGCAACAACCCGTCGCTGACGCGCTCCGCGAAACTGGCGCGCCGCGGCGGCGCCGAAGTGATCGTGCTGGCGCCGTCCGGCACGCCGCTCGCGGACATGGCGAGCCTGCTGATCCCCATCGACCTCGTGTTCGCGACCGACCCGTACACGCCGATCTCCGCGCGCCTCGCCTACCTCGTCGTGATCGACGTGCTCGCGGTGGGCCTCGCGCTGCAGCGCGGTCCGGAATTCCGCAAGAAGATGCAGAATGCGCAGAAGGCGCTGCAGGAGTTCGATTTGCAGTTCGATTCCTTCATCGGCTGACGTTCATCCCATGTCTTCCCCGGTCTTCTTTGAAGAAGCAGAAGACTTCCGCGCCTGGCTCGCGGCCCACGCGCACGAAGCACGCGAACTGCTCGTGGGCTTCCACAAGGTCGGTACGGGCAAGCCGTGCATGACCTGGCCGGAGTCGGTCGACCAGGCGCTGTGCTACGGCTGGATCGACGGCGTGCGCAAGGGCGTCGACGACGCCACCTACACGATCCGCTTCACGCCGCGCAACGCCGGCTCGATCTGGAGCGCGGTGAACATCGACAAGGTCGCGAAGCTGCGCGAGCGGGGCCTGATGACGCCCGCAGGCGAAGCGGCGTTCGCGCTGCGCTCGGAAGACCGCTCGCGCGTGTATTCGCACGAGCGCGAGGCGCCCGCCGAACTTTCGCCCGAAGACCTCG